>JAGIBE010000224.1:0-27721 GCA_017744495.1 Caulobacter sp.
TTTGCGGTTCACCTGGGTCCCGGACAAGCGCTGCGCGCGTTCCGGGATGACAACCATTGGGTCTCGAGAGCTTCCAGAGAGCTCTAGAATATCCGCGTCGGAGCCCCGGACGCCACGTCGCTTCGGGCCGCCACCAGGGCCAGCCACGCGTCCACCTTCGGCAGTTCGCACTCGAAGAAGAAGCGGCACGCCCACGCCTTGCCGTCGGCGAGATCGCGGTCGGTCAGCGCCTCGGCCGCGACCGCCTGGTCCAGCCACAGCCAGGCCGTAACGACGTGGCCGAACGCCCAGAGGAAGGCCGTGGCGTTGTCCAGGACGGTCCGCCGGTCCTCGCCCTGCAGCGCCTCGGTCGTGGCCACCACCGATCGCCAGGCCTCCGACAAGGCGCGGGCGTGGACCGCCAGCCCCGGAACCGCCTCGGCGGCCTCGGCCGTCCGGGCGATCCGCGCCGCCAGCACCGGCAGGCCCGAACCGTCGGCCAGGATCTTACGGCCCACCAGGTCCATGCCCTGCACCCCCGTCGTGCCCTCGTGGATCGGGTTGAGGCGATTGTCGCGCCATAGCTGCTCGACATCGAAGTCGCGGGTGTAGCCGTAGCCGCCGTGCACCTGGATGGCGATGTCGTTGGCCGCCAGGCCGTATTCCGAGGGCCAGGTCTTGGCGACGGGGGTCAAGAGGCCCAGCAGGGCCGCGTCGTCCGGCGAGGCTTCGGCGGTATCGACCAGGCGCGCGCAGTAGAAGCACAGGGCCAGGGCGCCCTCCACATAGGCCTTCTGCTGCAGCAGCATCCGGCGCACGTCGGGGTGCTCGATGATCGCCACCGGCGGGCCCGAGCGCCGGCCGGGCGGACGGCCCTGCAGCCGCTCGCGGGCGTAGTCGACCGCCAGACGATAGCCGCGATAGCCCAGGGCCGCGGCGCCGACGCCGACCCCGATCCGGGCCTCGTTCATCATCTGGAACATCTGGCGCAGGCCCTCGCCCGGCGCGCCGACGATCCAGCCCACGGCCCCGCCCGTCTCGCCGAAGTTCAGCAGGCAGTTGGCCGTGCCGCGATAGCCCATCTTGTGGTTCAGCCCCGCCACGGTGACGTCGTTGCGCGTCCCGTCCGGCAGTAGTTTGGGTACGATGAACAGCGAGATCCCCGCCGTTCCCTCCGGCAGGGTCCCGTCGGCGTTGGGGACCTTGGCCAGCACCAGGTGGACGATGTTGTCGCTGACGTCCTGGTCTCCGCCGGAGATCCACATCTTGTTGCCGAACAGGCGATAGCGCTCGCCCAGGGCGTCCGCGCCCTCGGCCACGGCCCTGGTCCGCACGTCGGCCAGGCTGGAGCCCGCCTGGGGCTCGGACAGGCACATGGTGCCGAACCACCGCCCCTCGATCTGGGGCTTGGCGAAGGTCTCGACCTGGGCGGCCGTGCCGAAAGCAGCGATCAGCCGGGCGTTGGCGACCGTCAACATCGGATAGGCGGCCGTGGCGACATTGGCGGCGGCGAAGAAGGCGAACGAGGCGGTGGAGATCAGATACGGCAGGCCCAGCCCGCCCAGCTCATCCGGAAAGCCCGCCGAGAACAGGCCGAGCTCGGCGTACTGCTTCAACGCCTCGCCGATCGCCGGACAGATGCGGACCTCGCCGTCCACCAGCTCCGGCTCCTCGACGTCGTTGCGCTTGAAATGCGGCAGGAAGGCCTGGGTCGCCAGGGTCTCCGACAGGTCCAGCACCGCGTCGGTGGTCTCGCGGTCGCCGCCGGCCTTCAGCCAGGTGTGGATCAGGAAATCGACGTCGCGACGGTCGAGCAGCGGGGTGGTCATAGGGAAAGCCTCAGATGATCGTCGCGCCGCCGTCGACGACGATCGTCTGGCCGGTGATGTGGCCGCCGGCGTCGGAGGCCAGCAGCAAGGCCGCGCCCATCAGGTCGGTGGGGCCGCCCAGCTTGCCCAGCGGGGTGTCGCGCAGCATGCGCTCGCCATGCTCGCCGATCGTGGCGGCGGTCATCTTCGACGGGAAGTAGCCGGGGGCGACGGCGTTGACCCGGATGTTCTTCGGCCCCCACTCGGCCGCCAGCGCCCGGGTCAGATTGATCACCGCACCCTTGGCGGTGTTGTAGGCGATCGTGCCCACCTGCTCGGGATGGTGGCCCTGGAGCCCCTCGATCGAGGCGACATTGACCACCGCCCCCTTGCCCTGCGGGATGAAGGCCGCCTTGGCCACGGCCTGGGTGAGCAGGAAAAGGCCCGTGACGTTCAGGTCGATGACCTTGGCCCAGCCCTCCAGCGGATAATCCTCGGCCGGCGCGCCCCAGACCGTGCCGGCGTTGTTGACCAGGATATCGATCCGGCCGAACCGCTCCAGCACCCGCTGGACCAAGTCGGACGCCGCACCCGGCGCGCCCAGGTCGGCGGCCAGCCCGGCCGCCGTGACGCCCTGCCCGGCCAGCTCAGCCACGGCCGCGTCCAACTCGGCCTGCTTGCGGGCAACCAGCACGATCGTCGCGCCGAACTCGCCTAGGGCGCCGGCGATCTGGAAGCCAAGGCCGCGCGAGCCGCCGGTGACGATCGCCACGCGGCCCTTCAGGTCGAATAGACTGGCCAGTACGCCCTTATTCATCACGCGCCTCCCCTCCCCGGCAGATCGCTTCGAAGCCCGCCGCCATGAACCGGGCCATGTGCCGGCGGATCGAGACGAAGTCGTCGGACGAGCAAAGGCCGTGCGACAGCTCGTCCAGACGTCCCGTGCGGGCCATGTTGTGGGTCATGGCGCCGGACACGAAGTGGTAGCCCCAGAAGATCGTCGCCTCATCGCAATCGGGCATGGCCTTCTTGAGCAGGTCGATCAGGGCCAGGACCACCGGGTTGAAGTACTTGGTCATCTTCTCGGCGCCCCAGCCGGCCGCGCTGTTGGCCTGGGCGCTGATCTTGCCGAAGGCGATCCACTGCTCGGTGTCGTGGATCTGGACGTTCAGGTCGGTGTCGATCCAGGCGTGCAGCGCGCCCTCGACCGTGACCTTGTCGCCGACTTCCTCGGCGTAGCGGCGCATGGCCTCCAGGCGGTTGCGGGCCGAGATCGGCGCCCGCCGCGCCCATACCGCCTCGTACAGACTCTCCTTGCCGCTGAAGTGGTAGTGGATCAGTGTCGAACTGACCCCCACCCGCGCGGCCACGTCCTTCAGGGTGACGCCGTGATAGCCGAACTCGGCGAACAGCTGCTCGGCGGCGTCGAGGATGCGCTCGATCGACTCCTCGCGCACCCGGGCCTTGTGCTTGCGCGCGGCTTTAGGCGCGATCTGGGGTTCGACTTGGTCGGTGCTGGTCATCGCTCTTCGGGTATCGGCTTTGCGACAGGGGCGTCAACGTGCCCCCGCCATCCAGATTCCGCCACTCCTCAGAAGACGTCTCCCGTCGCCGGAAGGACGACGGGAGACAGGCAGAGGAGGGTCGCCTCGGTCGTCAGGTGTCCGCTTAGAAGTCGTAGCCGATCCGCACGCCGATGGTGCGGGGACGGACGATCGAGTAGCGGCTGTAAACGAAGGCCTCGGGGTGAATGTAGGTCACCGCGCGGCTGTTGCCGACGTTCTCGGCGTAGAGCATCGCGTTGACCTTGCCGAACTGGACCCCGGTCTGCAGGTTCACATAGGTGTAGCTGTCGGTGTGGTCGTACAGCGGGCTCTGGACGCCCGCCTTCCCCGGCGTGTTCGGGAAGCCGTTCGGGAACGAGCCCACCTGCTGGACCTGGAAGCTGGTGAAGCCGCTGCCCTGGCCGACGGCGTAGCTGTAGGTCCCGAAGAAGGTGCCCTGCAGGCGTGGCGAGGCCAGCCGCGCGCCGTCGACAGCCCCGGAGATCGTCGCTTCCTGCTGGCTCAGCTCCGTGACGTTGGCCTTGTTGAGCGCGCCGTTCAGGCCGAACACCCAGCCGTTGGCCGGCGAGAAGGTGGTCTCGGCCTCGATCCCCCGGCTGGCGGCGCGGCCGACGTTCGTGGCGAACTGGACCGAGTCCGACTGGCGGTTGGCCTGCACCTGGATGTTCTTCCAGTCGATGTAGTAGGCGGCCAGGTTGGCGGTCAGGCGGCCGTCCAGCCAGCGGCCCTTGGCCCCGATCTCGTAGTTGACCAGGTTGTCCGAGCCCGCGCCGGTGGGGATGACCAGGTCGGTCGGATCGACCGTGCTGACGCTGCCGGCCCGCGAGTTGTAGACCGGCGTGCGGTAGCCCGTGGAGATCGTGGCGTAGGTCGTCAGGTCGCGTGACGGCTTGTAGGTCAGGCTGGCCTTCCACGACGCCTTCTTGGCCGAGGGATACTTGGCGCTCGAGGCAGCGGTCGGCACGATCGCCAGCGGTCCGGAGATGCCGAACAGGGCGTAGGTGAAGTAGGCGGTGTTGAAGCCCGGATAGACGTCAACCTCGCCGCCGTACTTGCCGTAGCGCAGGCCGCCGGTCGCGCTGAGCTTGTCGGTCAGGTGGTAGGTCAGCTCGCCGAAGCCGGCCAGTTCGTAGGTGCGCGTGTCGCTGCCGAACTTGGCGAAGGTGGTCCCAGGCAGGCCGGTGATGTGGTGCGAGGCCAGATACGCCGCGCTGGACCGGTCCTCGCCGTTCAGGTCGGTGTCGCGGTGCAGGTAGAAGCCGCCCGCCACCCAGCTGAACTTACCGTCGTTGTCGGAGACCAGGCGGGTCTCCTGGACGAAGGTCTTCGCCGTGAAGCTGTCGAACAGATAGAACGGCACAGCCAGGTTGAAGGTGCCGGCCAGGTCGACGTTGAACAGGCCCTTGCCGATCGAATAGGTCGACGAACTGGTCAGGCGGGCGCCGTCGAACTGGTACTCCAGCGTGCCGTTATAGACCTGGGTCTTGGTCGTGTACTGGTCGGGGATCGTGCTGTAGCGCTTGCGGTCGCCCAGCGACGGCGTGGTCATCGCCGCGTCCTTGGGATCGCTGTCCTCATAAGACGCCAGCAGCTTGACGCTCAGCCGGTCGTTCGGCTCCCACAGCAGCACCGCGCGGCCGCCCCAATCTTCCAGCTTGTTGGCGTTCTTCACGCCCGTGCCGAGGTTGTCGATATAGCCGTCCTCGTTGCGGTAGAAGCCGACCATCCGCAAGGCCAGTTGGTCCTTGACCAGCGGCAGGTTGACCATGCCGTTATAGCGCTGGCGCACGCCGTCGCCGTCAGGCGTGTAGCCGAGATCCGCCTGGACCGAGGCGGCGTAGCCGGACAGGTCCGGGCTCTTGGTCAGCACGCGCAGCGCGCCTGACAGCGAACCCGAGCCGAACAGCGTGCCCTGCGGACCGCGCAGGAACTCCACGCGCTCGACATCGTACATGGCCGGGTCCAGCGTCACGGTATTGCCGATCGTGCTGAGCGGCAGTTCGTCCAGATAGATGGTGGTGGTCGTCTGCAGGCCCGCGCCCCAGCCGTTGGTCGAGATGCCGCGGACGGTGAAGCGGGCGTTGTTGTTGCTGGCCTGGTTCAGGACCACGCCGGGCGTCTCGCGCGCTACGCCCTCGAAGCCGACCACGCCCTTCTTGGTCAGTTCGGCCTGGGAGAAGGCGGTGATGCTGAGCGGTACGTCCTGAAGACGCTCGCTGCGACGGGTCGCGGTGACCACGACCTCCTCGACTGTGCTGACGCTGGTGTTCTCGTGCGACGCGGCGCCGGTCTGGGCGAGCGCGGGCGTGGCGGCCGCCGTCAAGGCGATCAGCGACGCCGTATAGGCAAAACGACTCATGGATGTGTCCTCCCCTGTCGTCGCCGCGCCCTTGGTGACGCTGTTCGACGAACGACGGGACCATCGCACCACCGCTTCAGCCAAGTCAATACTGACTAACGAGTAAGTCAATATTATCAGTCAAGCTAGCCGCTTCGGTGGTGGGACAGGCCGCCGCCCGAGCTGCCCAACCGTCGAGAATCCGCCGCTTAAGAGTCTTTTCAGCCAAGCATGGCCCTATGGCGGGGCTGGCCGCCGCATCGACGAAGTCGCGACCGGACGTCATCCGAAGGAATTCGCGCGCGTGCACGGCCAGACCTCCAGCGATCAGAGCGGCTACGGCGCGCTCGACGTGCTGGACGCCAGCCAGGACTGCGCCTGGATCCTGCGCCTGGACGGCTCGGTCGAGCATGCCAACCACCGCGCCAAGGCGATGTTCCCCGCCGAGGCGCCGGCCCCCTGGCGGACGATCTGGCCCGAGGAAAGCCGCTTCTCGCTGGACCGCGCGTTCAACGTCGCCGTGACCGGACAGGTCGCCCGCTTCCGCGCCTTCCTGGGCGAGGCCCAGCACGCCCGGACCTATTGCGACACCACGATCTCGCCCATCCGCGACGCGGCCGGTCAGGTGATCCGCCTGCTGGCCACGGCCCGCGACGTGACCCAGACGGTCGAGACCGAAGGCTTCCTGAGCACGGTCGTCCAGCTGCTGCCCTCGCCCCTGACGGTGAAGAACGTCGAGGACGGCCGCTATGTCCTGATCAACCGCGCGGCCGAGGACGCCCTGGGCCTGATCGCCGACGAGGCGCTGGGCAAGCGGGCCGCCGAGGTCCTGCCGCCCGCCGCCGCCGCCCACGCCGCCGAGATCGAAGCCAAGGTCCTGGCGAGCGGCGAGATGCAGCTGTCAGAGGAGGTCCACGGCAAGACCGCCGAGGGCGCGCCGCGCTACTTCACGACCAAGACCCTGGCCACTTATGACGACGTCGGCGCGCGCCACCTGATCACCCTGGCCCAGGACGTCACGGCCCGCCGGTCGGCCGCCGCCTCGCTGCGCGCGGCCCTGGACCAGGCCGAGCAGGCCAGCCGCGCCAAGACCGCCTTCCTGGCGAATATGAGCCACGAGATCCGCACCCCGCTGAACGGCATCGTCGCGGGCGCGGACCTGCTGGCCAAGCGTCCATTGGACGACCGGGCGCGCGAGCTGGTCGATATCATCCTCAATTCCGGGCGCGGACTTGAGCGCCTGCTGTCCGACATCCTGGATCTGGTGCGCATCGAGGCCGGCCAGGTCGTGATCGAGAACGGCCCTTTCCACCTGGGCGACCTGGCGCGCTCGGTCGCCGCCCTCTGCGCCCTGCGGGCCGAGGAGAAGGGCGTGGTCCTGCGGGCCGAGGTCGCGCCCGAAGCCGACCTCATGGTGGTGGGCGACTGCGCCCGCCTGCGCCAGGTGCTGACCAATCTGCTCAGCAACGCCGTGAAGTTCACCGATCAAGGCCACGTCACGCTCACGGCGGACGTCGACGCCGAGGGGCGCGCCCGGTTCTCGGTGTCCGACACCGGCATCGGCTTCGACGCCGCCCAGAAGGCCCGCATCTTCGATCGTTTCCAGCAGGCCGACACCTCGTTCACCCGGCGGTTCGGCGGGGCGGGTCTTGGCCTGGCGATCTCGCGCGAGCTGGTCGAGCTGATGGGCGGGGCCCTCGACTGCGACAGCGCGCCAGGCCAAGGCTCGACCTTCTGGTTCACCCTGCCGTTGGCCGCGCACCAAGCCCCGGTGGCCGACGCCGTGGTCGACGCCGCGCCCGAGCCCCTGGACACGCCGCGCATCCTGGTGGCCGACGACCACCCGACCAACCGCAAGATCGTCGAGTTGATCCTGGCCGAGGTGGCCGAGATCTACACCGCCGAGAACGGCGCCGAGGCCGTCGAGGTCTGCGCCACCGTGACGCCCGACCTGATCCTGATGGACATGCAGATGCCGGTCATGGACGGGCTGGACGCGGTCCGGGCGATCCGGGCGCGCGAGACTGCGGCCGGCGCGGCCCGGACGCCGATCATCATGTTGACCGCCAACGCCCGCCCCGAGCACATGCGCGCCAGCCGCGAGGCCGGGGCCGATCTGCACCTGGAAAAGCCGATCACCAGCGCCACGCTGTTCGCCGCCATCGGCCAGGCCTTCGAGGCCGTCCAGGCTGAATCGGAACCCGTCGCCGAGAGCGCCTGACCGACCGCCCGCGACAAAAAGACAGGCCAATCTTTACCGGGCCTTCGCTAATCCCACGGCATAGTCGGGGTCCAGTAGAACATCCGGCGATTTCATGGCCTTGGCTTCCTCCTCCGCGGCTTTCGCGACGCCTTTTCAGGCCTCCTCGCCCGCTCCCGGCGGCGCTCAGATCCGGACGCGGCTGGAATCCGCCCGCCAGGTGGTGGAAGCGCGCTTCCTCGAGGCCGGCGACGTCTTGTCGCGAGCGGTCGACGGGGTCGGCTCGCTGATCGCCGGCCTGGACGCGATCCGCGCCAATCTCGACGCCGAGACGGTCACGGCCACCACCGGCGAGCTGGCCCAGGCGGCCCAGACCCTGAAGTCGCTGCCCGACAATCTCAGCGCCCGCCGCGACCGCGTGAGCGAGCTGGTCAAGTTCAGCGACGGCCTGGCCGGCCGCATCGCCGAGATGCGCCAGCACCTGGCCTACCTCCGGGTCTTCGCGATCAACATCAAGATCACCTCGGGCGGCATCGCGGCCGCCGGGGCCGAGTTCGCGATCTTCGCCCAGGAGATCTACGACTGCATCGAGCTGGGCGGCGCCCAGCTGGACGCCCTGAACACCGACCTGATGAACCTTGACCAGACATTGCGCGGGGCCCTGGCCCACGAGCAGACCCTGGCCCGCCACTGCGCCGACCTGCTGCCGGCGGTGCCGGACGCCCTGACCGCCAGCGCCGCCGCCATCGCCGACCACCACGCCCGCATCGCCAGCGTCGCCGTCAGCGTCGCGACCCTGGCCCGCGACGTCCAGAAGAAGGTCGGCGGCGGCCTGGCCGCCCTGCAGATCGGCGACATCACCCGCCAGCGGATCGAGCACGTCCAGGCCGGCCTGCAATATCTCGACGAGACGGCCGAGATCGCCGCCCTCGACGCCGAGCCGCGCGCCCGCGCCCACGCCTTCGTTCACCGCCTGCTGGGCGCCCAGCTCAGCGCCATGGCCGACGACTTCGAGCGTGAAGTCGCCCGCATCAACCAGAGCGTGGTCGGCATGGCGGCCGACGCGACCGAGCTGCTGCGCCTGCGCGACCTGGCCTCGGGCCAGGGCTCGGGCGGCGGCGAGACCAATTTCCTGCGCAATCTGGAAGGCAATGTCGGCCAGGCCCTCGGGCTGGTCGGCGACATGACGGCCGGCGAACAGGCGGCCGAGGAGGTCAGCCGCTCGGCCGCCGTCTCGGCCCGCGAGCTGACCGAACGCATCGCCGGCATCCAGAACATCCGCGCCGACGTGCAGATGATGGCGCTGAACACCACCCTGAAATGCGCCCGCATCGGCGAGACCGGCAAGCCGCTGGGCGTCATCGCCGTCGAGCTGCGCGCCCACGCCATCCATCTGGAGAAGTCGGCCGCCCAGACCACCAGCTCGCTGGAAGGCCTGTTCGACGCCGCCGAGGCCCTGGGTCGCAACGAGACCAACGGCGCGGGCGATGACGGCAAGGCCGCCGCGGCCGCCTCGGTGCTGAGCGGCGCCGTCGCCCGGATCGGCAAGGCCGGCGACGGGGTCGACCACGCCCTGGACGCGGTGGCTCGCCAGGGCGCCGACGTCGTCGAGCTGCTGCGCCGCGCCGCCCAGCGCAGCGACATGCACGCCCAGATCGGCTCGGTGCTGGACACCGCCGCCAACCAGCTCCTGGACCTGGCCGGCAACGCCGAGATCCCCACCGACGACATCGTCCCGGCCCTGCGCCCGCTGCTCGACCGCCTGGCCAAGCAGTACACCATGGCCCAGGAACGCGAGGTCCATCGCGCGCTGACCGAAGGCCTGGCGGAAGCGGGTCCGGTTGAGGCCGAGCCCGAGGCGGAAACCGTCGACGACGACGATCTGTTGTTCTGATCACCCTCTCCCAGAGGGAGAGGGCGGGGCCCACCGCGAAGCGGTGGGAGGGTGAGGGGTTTCAACGCCAGCCGTCGTGCCGACGGACCCGTCTGTCGGAAATCGGCGAGGGCTTAACCCCTCACCCTCCCACGCTTTCAGCGCGGGTCCCTCCCTCTCCCAGAGGGAGAGGGTGAAACTACCGGTTCGCCGCCCGCAGCACTTCGCCGGCCAGCCCCTGCAGCGGGACCACACGATCCACGCACCCAAGCGCGATGGCTTCCTTGGGCATGCCGAACACCACCGAGGTGGCCTCGTCCTGGGCCAGGGTGTAGGCGCCCGCCGACTTCATCTCGGCCATGCCGCGCGCGCCGTCGTCGCCCATGCCGGTCATGATCACGCCGACCGCGTTCGAGCCGGCCGAGCGGGTGGCCGAGCGGAACAGGACGTCCACGGACGGTCGGTGGCGCGAGACCAGCGGGCCGTCCTTGACCGAGACATAGTAGCGGGCGCCGCTGCGCTCCAGCAGGGTGTGCTTGTTGCCCGGAGCGATCAGCACCCGGCCGCGCCGCACCGTGTCGCCGTCCTCGGCCTCCTTGACCTCGACCGCGCACAGGCTGTCCAGCCGCTTGGCGAACGAGGCGGTGAACTTCTCGGGCATGTGCTGGACGATGACCATGCCGGGACTGTCCGGCGGCAGGGCCTCCAGCAACACGCGCAGCGCCTCGGTCCCGCCGGTCGAGGCGCCGACGCAGACGACGCTCTCCGTGGTGCGCGCCATGGCCACCTTGCCGGTCGGCGGGGGCAGCATGGCGTCGGCGGTCAGCTTCTTCTCCGGCTCATGGCCCGAGCGCGTGAACTGCGGAACCGGCCGCTTGGACCCCGCCAGCTTGGCGCCCGCCGCGGCCTTCACCGCGTCGCAGATGCGGATCTTGGATTCCAGCAGAGCGTCGGCCACGCCCATCTTCGGCTTCAGAATGATGTCGACGGCCCCCGCCTCCAGCGCCTGCAGCAGAGTCTCCGAGCCCGCCTCGGTCAGGGACGAGCACATCACCACCGGGATCGGTTTTTGGGCCATCAGCTTGCGCAGGAAGGTGATGCCGTCCATGCGCGGCATTTCGACGTCCAGGGTGATGACGTCGGGGATCTCCTCGGCGATGCGCCTGGCGGCCACGAAGGGGTCGGAGGCCACGCCCAGCACCTCGATCTGCGGATCGGCCTCGAGGATCGACGCCAGGGTCTGACGCACCGTGGCCGAGTCGTCGATGATCAGGACACGGATCTTTCGGACCACGGACATGACGCGCTACCGCTTCTGGAAGACCGTATTGGCGATCTGGGTGACGGGCAGGTCGATGCCGACGATCGACTCCGAGTGTCCCAGGAACAGATACCCGCCGGGAGCCAGATGGTTGCACAGTCGGGCCAGGACCTTCGCCTGGGTGGCCTTGTCGAAATAGATCAGGATGTTGCGACAGAAGATGATGTCCAGCCCCGTCTCGATCGGATAGGCGTCGTCCATCAGGTTCAGGCGGCCGAAGGCCAGCTTGGACCGCAGGTGCGGCTTGATCCGCACCTCGTTGCGGCCGGCGTCGCGCGAGCGCATCAGGTGGCGCTGGCGGCGGGCCATCGAGACCGGCTCGATCATGGCTTCGGGGAAGCGGCCAGCGATCGCTTGGTCCAGCACCTCGGTGCAGATGTCGGTGCACAGGATCGAATAGTCGAGCCCGCGGTGCTTGTCGCAGAACTCGTCCAGGATCATGGCGATGGTGTAGGGCTCCGCGCCCGTCGAACAGGCCGCGCTCCAGACCTTGATCTCCCGCTTGCCCTTGGCCGACAGGGCCGGCAGGCCCTTGGAGACCAGGAAGTCGAAATGGGCCGGCTCGCGGAAGAATTCGGTCTTGTTGGTGGTCACCGCGTCGATCAGGTGGATGACCTCGGCCTCCATGCCGTCTTCCTCGAACAGGTAGCGGCAGTAGGCGTTGACGTCGTCGATCCGCGTGGCGCGCATGCGGCGGCGCAGGCGGCCTTCCAGCATGGTGCGCTTGTTCGACGGCATCTTGATGCCGCTGTAGTCGTGGATGAACTCGGCCAGGCGCTTGAAATTGCGGGCGCTGAGCTGTTCGGCGGCGGGAGGCGGCTGAGCGGCGGCGGCTTGTCTCGACACGGGGATCTCCGTTCGCGGCGTCTGGCGCGCAGTTGGTCATGCGAGCGGCGCCTTCACGGGCCGCCGGGCGCGGTTTCTAGGCCGCCTGGGCGAGGGCGGCGGCGTCCTGGCTGGTCAGCAGTCGGCCCAGGTCGAAGATCACGACGAAGCCGCTCTTGCCGGCGGCGCCTTCGCGGCGCACCACGCCCTGGATGTATTCCGAGCGCCAGGGCACGCCGATGTCGGGCGCGCCTTCGATCTGGTCCTGCGAGAACGAGACCACCTCGATCACCCGGTCGGCGATCAGGCCCAGCGACAGCAGACGGTCCTCCAGCGGGACGTCCAGCACCAGGATGCGGGTGGCGCCGGTCGGTTCGACGGCCGGCAGGCCCAGCTTCAGGCGCAGGTCGATGGTCGGGGTGCCTCGGCCGCGCACGTCGGTCAGACCCATCAGGTAGGCGGGACCTTCCGGGATGGCGAACGGCGGCTGGTAGTCGAGGATCTCGCGGACATGGGCCACCGAGACCGCGAAGACCTCGGCGCCCAGGCCCAGGGTGACGAACTGCTGATCTGCGGCCATCAGGCGTACTCCCGGAAGTCGGCGTCATCGGCGTCCGGACCGCCGCTGGTCAGGTCCAGGGCGAAGCCGCCGGCGCGGGCTTGCTGGGCGGCGACCGTCTGGCGGGCCGGGGTCGCGGCGGCCGGCTTGCGGGCCGCGGAGGCGGCGGGGCGCGCGGCCGGGCGGGCAGCCGGACGACGCGCGGGCGCGCCGCTGGTGTTGGTGCGGAAGTAGGCGATCGAGGCCTGCAGCTCCTCGGCCTGAGCGGCCAGCTCTTCCGAGGTCGCCGACATCTGCTCCGAGGCTGAGGCGTTCTGCTGGGTGACCTTATCCAGTTGCTGGATGGCCTCGTTGATCTGCGAGGAGCCGATGTCCTGCTCGCGGCAGGCGGCGCTGATCTCGGCGACCAATTCGGCGGTCTTGCGGATGTTGGGCACCAGGGTCGTCAGCATCTCGCCGGCCGACTGGGCGGCCTTGACCGTGTCGGACGACACCGCGCCGATCTCGGTGGCGGCGGTCTGGCTGCGTTCGGCCAGCTTGCGGACCTCCGAGGCCACGACCGCGAAGCCTCGACCGTGCTCGCCGGCCCGCGCCGCTTCGACGGCGGCGTTCAGGGCCAGCAGGTCGGTCTGGCGCGCGATCTCCTGCACGATGGTGATCTTCTCGGCGATGGTCTTCATGGCTTCGACCGCGCGGTTGACCGCTTCACCCGAAACCTCGGCGTCCTTGGCCGACTGGCGGGCGATCTTCTCGGTCTGGGCGGCGTTGTCGGCGTTCTGCTTGATGTTGGCGGCCATCTCTTCCATCGAGGCCGAGGCCTCTTCGGCGGACGAAGCCTGCTCGGTGGCGCCTTGCGACACCTGCTCCGAAGCCGCCGACAGCTCCTGCGAACCGGCCGAGACGTTCTCCGAAGCCGAGATGGCGTCGCCGACCACGCCGCGCAGGCGCTCGATCATGACGTTCACATGGCCCAGCAGATCGGCGATCTCGTCCTTGGTGGTGATCTCGGCGGTCTTGGTCAGGTCGCCCTCGGCCACCGAACGCACCGCCTCCGAAGCGCGAGCCAGGCCCTTGCTGACCGCCATCGAGATATAGACCGCCGCGGCGGTGGCGATCAGCAGCGAGACCACGGCGAGGACGATCAGGGTGGTGCGCACCCGGGCGAAGTCGGCGTCGGCCTGGTCGGTGGCCGCATCCATCTGAGCCTTGGACAGCTCGACCAGTTCCTGGACCTGGGCGGAGGCCTCGAGCACCGCCTTGCGGCCCTCGCCCATCGAAATGGCGGCGGCCTCGGCGTCCTTGTTGGCGACGGCCAGGGCATAGACGCGCTCGTGGGCGGCGATCATCTGCTCCCAGGCGGCGCCCACGGCCTGCCACTTGGGCCGGCCTTCAACGGTGGCCTGGCCCTCGGTCTTGGTCAGCAGGGCCTCGAAGGCGCGCTTTTCCTTTTCGATCGAAGCTTCCAGGGTCCGCACCTCTTCGGGGGTGTCGACCAGGACCATGTTCTTCTCGGCCCGCACCACATTGAGCATGTGGATGTTCAGCTGCTGGGCCGCCTCGAGGCGCACCGCCGGACCGTCCACCAGCGCGTTCAAGTCGCGGTTGGTCGACGACAGGCTGTTGATGCCGAACAGGGTCGCCGTCAGCAGCAGGGCGATGATGACCCCGAAGGCCAGGCCGAGCTGAAGTTTGATCGTGAAGCGCATGGTCTTGTCCCCCTGGGTCCGGTGAAAGCCGGATGGCCGTGCTTAGTATTCGGTGAACTCGCGGTCGTCGGCGTCCGGACCGCCCTGGCTCAGATCCAGGGCGAAACCCTGGGCCCGGGCCTGCTGGACGGCGACGGCGCGGGGCGCGCTCTTGCGGGCCGGAGCCTTGGCGGCGGCGGGTTTGGCGGCCGGGCGGGCCGGCAGGCGCACGACCGGGGCCGTGGGCTTGCGCGACGCCGAGCCGCCGTTCGACAGGCGGAAGTAGGCGATCGAGGTCTGCAGTTCCTCGGCCTGGGCGGCCAACTCTTCCGAGGTCGCCGACATCTGCTCCGAAGCCGAGGCGTTCTGCTGAGTGACCTTGTCGAGCTGCTGGATCGCCTCGTTGATCTGCGAGGAGCCGATGTCCTGCTCGCGGCAAGCGGCGCTGATCTCGGAGACCAGTTCGGCGGTCTTGCGGATGTTGGGCACCAGGGCGGTCAGCATCTCGCCGGCCGACTGGGCGGCCTTGACGGTGTCGCTGGAGACCGCGCCGATCTCCGTGGCGGCGGTCTGCGAACGCTCGGCCAGCTTGCGGACTTCCGAGGCCACGACCGCGAAGCCGCGACCGTGTTCACCCGCGCGGGCGGCCTCGACCGCGGCGTTCAGGGCCAGCAGGTCGGTCTGACGGGCGATCTCCTGCACGATCGCGATCTTCTCGGCGATGGTCTTCATGGCCTCGACGGCGCGGTTGACCGCTTCGCCCGAAACCTCGGCGTCCTTGGCCGACTGGCGGGCGATCTTCTCGGTCTGGGCGGCGTTGTCGGCGTTCTGCTTGATGTTGGCGGCCATCTCTTCCATCGAGGCGGAAGCCTCTTCGGCGGAGGAGGCCTGCTCGGTGGCGCCTTGCGAAACCTGCTCCGAAGCCGCCGACAGTTCTTGCGAACCGGCCGAGACGTTCTCCGAAGCCGAGATGGCGTCGCCGACCACGCCGCGCAGGCGCTCGACCATGCGCTCAAGGGCGATGCCCAGGGTGTCGCGATCCGACAGCGGTTTGGTCTCGACCGTCAGGTCGCCGTCGGCCACCTTGTCGGCGACGGCGGCGGTGGCCCGCAGGTTCTCGGTCATCTTGTTGACCGTATCGACCAGGTCCTTGATCTCGTCATTGGTGGTGACGTTGACGCGCTGGTCCAGGTCGCCCAGGGCCACGGCGTCGGCCAGGTCGGCGATCTTGCGCAGGCCCTTGCCGATCGTGATCGAGATCCAGAAGGCGGCGGCGGCGCCCAGCAGCAGCGAGAAGGCCAGCGCGGCGATCAAGAAGTTGCGCGACGAGGCATAGGTCTTATCACCCTCCTCGTCGGCGGCCTTCAGAGCCGCGGTGTTGTGGTCGACCAGATCGTCGACGCGCTGGGTGACGGCGTTGGTCAGCGGGCGCTGGACGGTCGACATCATGCCCACGCCCTCGGCGCGGCGGCCGGACATGATCGCGTCGCGCATCTTCAGGTCGACGGCGGCGTAAGCCTCCCAGTCCTGCTGCAGCGCGTTCCACTTGGCCCGGGCCTCGTCGCTGGTCGCCTTGGCGATGCCTTCCGCGATCAGCGCCTGGGTCTTCTCGCGCGCTTTCTGGGCCTTGTCGTTCTGGCCGGTCAGCTCTTCGTTGTCGTTGGCCAGCGCCATGTTCTTCTGGGCGCGGGTGATCTGCAGCAGCGAGATGTTGGCGGCCTGGGCGCGTTGCAGCTGCGCCATCGGGCCGGCGATCATCTTGGTCTGGGCCGTGTTGATCTTGTTGAGCGAACTGATGCCCAACAGGGTCGAGGCGGTCATCAGGACGATGAGCAGACCGAAAGCCAGGGCGAGCTTGAGTTTGATCGTGAAGCGCATGGTGGTTTTCCCGCTCAGGCTTGGAGCGCGTTGATGGGGGTGACGTTGGCGGTCGTCCGACCGCGCGCGGCGAAGATCTGGTCGAGATCGGGGATGACGATCACGTCGCCGCCCCGCCGAGCCAGCAGTCGGATGAAGTCCGGCCTCCACTTCAGGCCGACCCGAGGGGCTTCCTCGGTGACCGACCGGTCGATGGCGGTGACTTCATGGACCTTGTCCGCGCGCAGGCCGATCAGGGTGGCCTCGCCGTCCAGGTCGTATTCGATGACCACGATGCGGCTATCGATGGTGGGTTCCGCGGCGTCCATGTCGAAGGCCACCCGCAGGTCGACCAGCGGGATGACGCGTCCGCGGAAATTGATCACGGCGCTGACGAACGGCGGCGCGCCTGGCACACCGGTTTCGGGCAGCAGGTCCAGCACCTCGCGCACCAGGCCGGCCTCCAGGGCGAAGGTCTCGCCGCGCAGGTCGAAGGTCAGGGCTTCGATGGCCCCGTTCGCATGTTCGGCGTTCTGATGTTCGCTCATGTCCGGGCCCTTCCTCAGCTGGCGGCGCGCAGTTGCGCGTCCTGGCGTTGGCCGGCGGCCACCAGGTGGGCGATGTCGAGGATCAGGGCGACGCCGCCGTCGCCCAGGATCGTCGCGCCCGAGAAGGCGCCGACGTCGGCGTGGAACGGCGAGAGCGCCTTGATGACGGTCTGGTGGTCGCCCAGGATCTGGTCGACCACGAGGCCCACGCGGTCCTGCCCCTGGGCCTGGCCGGTGGAGACCACCACGATCTTCTGATGGGGATCGGGCTCCAGGCCCGTGGCGAACACCTGGCGCAGGCGCAGAAACGGCACCAGCTGATCGCGCAGGGTGATCAGGCTGCGGCCCGTCGAGCGGACGTCCTGCTCGACCGACAGCTCCACGCACTCCTCGACCGAGGCCAGCGGGATCACGTAGCGGCCGGTCCCGACCCGCACCAGCAGGCCGTCGATGATCGCCAGGGTCAGCGGGATGCGCAGCGAGACGACCGAGCCGGCGCCCGGCGTGCTGGTGATCTCGATCGAACCGCGCAACCCTTCAATGGTTCGCTTGACCACGTCCATGCCGACGCCGCGGCCCGACAGGTTGGTGATCGCCGCCGCGGTCGAGAAGCCGGGGGCGAAGATCAGCTGCAGCAGTTCGTTGTCGCTCAGCACCTGGCCGGGTTGGATCAGGCCGTTCTCCTCGGCCTTGGCGCGGACGCGCGCGCGGTCGACGCCCCGGCCGTCGTCGGTGATGGTGATCACCACCTCGGCGCCGGATTGACGGGCGGCCAGCACGATGTGGCCGG
Source organism: Caulobacter sp. (assembly GCA_017744495.1). Classification (GTDB taxonomy): domain Bacteria; phylum Pseudomonadota; class Alphaproteobacteria; order Caulobacterales; family Caulobacteraceae; genus Caulobacter. The sequence continues at coordinate 17,349 of JAGIBE010000224.1, forward strand.
CCTCGGGCTTGCCGGCGGCGCGGCGCTGCTCGGGCGTCTCCAGACCGTGGTCGGCCGAGTTGCGGATCAGGTGGATCAGCGGGTCGGCCAGGCGCTCGATCACCGTCTTGTCCAGCTCGGTGGTCTCGCCCTCGGTCGACAGCTCGATGGTCTTGCCGGTGTCGCGGGCCAAGTCGTGGATCAAGCGGCGGAAGCGGCCGAACAGTTGGGCGATCGGCACCATGCGGACCACCATCATGGTGTCGCGCATCTCGGCGGCCAGGCGCTCGATCTCCTCGGCCACGGCGCGCAAGGCGATGTCGCTGCTGGAGGCGGCCAGCTGCTTGAGACGCGACTGGGCGATGACCAGCTCGCCCACGCGGTCCATCATCTCGTCCAGCCGCTCGGCTGGAACGCGGACGGTGTCGCCGCCGGCCTTGCGGCCTTCATTGGCGGCGGCTTCGACGGGGGCGGCGGGGTCTTGCGCGACGGCGCCAGTCGTCTCGACGACCTCCACGGGGGTCGCGGCTTCGGCGACGGCGTTGAGGTCCTGGATGTCCAGGGTCATGTCGTCGATGACGAAGATGAAGACGTCCTCGATGGCGTCGCGGCCGTGCTTGGTGACCAGGGTCACGTCCCAGGCCAGGTGGCACTCGGTGGGGACCAGCACGTCGAAGTCAGGCACGGTGTCGGTGACGGCGACCACGGTGCAGTCGCCCAGCTCACGCAGCTCGTCCAGCAAAGGCAGCGGGCGGGTGCCGTTGACCAGGGCGTCGGCGGGCAGGCTGAAGCGGACGCGCCAGCGGTTCAGACCGGGCTCGGCCGGGGCGGCGGGAGCGTCGGCGATCGGGTTGCCGGCGGCCTCTACCACCCGGCGCAACTCGGCCAGCAAGGCCTCGCCATCGGCTTCCGAAGCGGGACGCCCTTCGGCCAGGGCGCGCATGTGGTCCTGGGCGGCCAGGACAGCGCCGACCAGCTCGGGCGTGGCGGCGACCTCGCCCCTGCGCACGCGGTCGAAGGCGGTTTCGCAGTGGTGGGTGAAGGCGGCCAGGGCGTCGAAGCCGAACATGGCGCCCGAGCCCTTCAGGGTGTGCAGGCCGCGGAAGACGGCGTCGACCAGGTCTCGATCCCCCGGACGATGGGCCAGGTCGAGCAGGCCCTGCTCGATCTCCTCCAGCAGATCCTGGGCTTCCTGGCGGAACGTCTCGATGGGATCGAGGCCGCTCACTTGGCCAGGACTTTCTTGACGACCCGGACCAGCTGTTCGGGGTCGAACGGCTTGGTCAGCCAGCCGGTCGCGCCGGCGGCTTTCGCCTGGGCCTTGATCTCGGCGTCGGATTCGGTGGTCAGGAACAGGATCGGCACGCCGGCGCCAGCGGGGCGCTGGCGCAGCTCGCGGATCATCGCCAAGCCATCCATGACCGGCATGTTCAGGTCGGTGACGATCAGGTCGAAGCCGCCGGCCGAACCCTTGTCCAGGCCGTCCTGGCCGTTCACCGCCTCGGTGACGGCGTAGCCTTCGCCGCTCAGGGCGATCTTGATCGCCTGCCGGATGCTGGCGGAGTCGTCCACCGTGAGGATCGAAGTCATTGGGTGGCTCCCTGAAGCCAGAAGTTGGCGCGCTCGGAGATTTCGTCGTCGAGGAAGCCGCCGCGTCGCAGCACTTCCAGTACAGCGCCGTCGGCGGGATGACGCAGCCTGAGCTCACGCCCAGTCTCGGCCGCCTTTCGGCGCGCGGATTCAAGCAGTTGGACGAAGGTCAGATCGATTTCGCCGACGCCCACGATGTCAACGACCACGGGGCCGTTCTGTCGCAGGGCGGCGCCGAGCTCATCACGAGCTTGAGAAATGTTGGCGACCGTCAGATCACCGACAAATGACACCAGGTTGTGTTCGACACCCGACAATAAGTTCAGCCCCCGACGCAAATAAATACCGCCGATATTCGGGGCATTTATCTATTTGGAAGCTTGTGGGCGCGCGATTAAATTAGGGTAAACAGGACAACTTGCGAGGGAGCGACAATTTGTCCCCGCTCGCGCGAGAAGCCGGCGCGACTCGCGCTCGGCGCGCCCTGACCGCAGAATTCCCAGGAAAATCATCGCCGTGCGCGGCCGCGCCTGTTGTCCGACGCGCGCCTTCCGGCAGAGCGCGGCGGTCGATCCGACCACGGCCGCGCTGCTCCGCTGCACGCTGATCGGCGCCGCCGCGAATATCCCGCTTGTCATCTTACGCCTATTCCGCGAGTGATATCTCCAGTTGTGGGGGCGACGCGTGGACGAGTTTCGAGCTGAGGCCGACGAAGGTCTCGCCTGTCTGGTTTTGTTGCTCGGTTTCCATCAGATCGGGGCCGATCCGCAGCAGTTGCGGCATGCCTTAGGCAAGGGCGGCAAGGCGGACGCCGGCGACCTCGTGCGGTTGGCCCGCCGACTGGGCGCCAAGGCCAAGCTCGCGACCCTACCGATCTCCCGCCTTCAGGACGCGCCGCTCCCTACGATCGCCCGTGGTCGCGGCGGCGACTTCTTCATCCTGGCCCGGGCCAAGGATGGCGAGGCCTTGGTGCAATGGCCCGGCCAGGCGCCGAAGACTCTGTCCCTGGCCGAGCTTTCCGCGATCTGGGCCGGCGAGGCGGTGCTGGTCACGACGCGCTCGGAAATCCCCGGCGGCGCCAAGTTCGACGTTACCTGGTTCATCCCGGCCCTGGTCAGATATCGCGGCCTGCTGGGCGAGGTGCTGGCCGCCTCCCTGACCCTGCAGCTTTTCGCCCTGGCCACCCCTCTGATCTTCCAGGTGGTGATCGACAAGGTGTTGGTGCACCGCGGCCTGACCACCCTGGACGTGCTGGCCATCGGGCTGGGCGCGGTGATCCTGATGGAGACCCTGCTCGGCGGCCTGCGAGCGGCGCTGTTCACCCATACCACCAGCCGGGTCGATGTGGAGCTGGGCGCCCGGCTCTATCGGCACTTGCTGGCGCTGCCGATGGCCTATTTCGAATCCCGGCGCGTGGGCGACACGATCGCCAGGGTGCGGGAACTGGACACGATCCGGGAGTTCCTGACCTCGTCGTCGGTGACCCTGGTCATCGACCTGCTGTTCACCGTCATCTTCCTGGTGGTGATGTGGTTCTATTCGCCGTGGCTGATGCTGATCGTGCTGATCGCGATCGCGCTCTACGCCCTGGTCGCGGGTCTGCTGACCGGGCCCCTGCGCCGGCGCATCGAGGAGCGCTTCCAGCGCGGCGCGGAAAGCCAGGCCTTCCTGGTCGAGAGCGTGGCGGGCATGCAGACGCTCAAGGCCTCGGCCGTCGAGCCGCAGATGCAGAACCGCTGGGAGCGGCTCTTGGCCGCTTACGTGGGGGCCGGGTTCAAGGCGGCGCGGCTGAATATCTGGGGCGGCCAGGCGATCCAGCTGATCAACAAGGCCTCCACCGTGCTGATCCTCTATATCGGCGCGCGCCTGGCCCTGAACGGCAAGATGACCGTGGGCGAGCTCGTGGCCTTCAACATGCTGGCCGGCCGGGTCGCCGAGCCCGTCCTGCGCCTGGCGGGACTGTGGCAGCAATTCCAGGAGGCTCGGGTCGGCGTGGCGCGGTTGGGCGACGTGCTCAACACCCCGACCGAGGCCCAGTTCTCGCCCTCCCGCGCCGCCTTGCCGCGCATCGAGGGACGCATCGCCTTCGACGACGTCACCTTCCGTTACAAGCCCGGCGGACGCGAAGCCCTGCGCCGGGTCAGCCTGACGGTCGAGCCGGGCGAGGTGCTGGGCATCGTCGGCCCCTCCGGCTCGGGCAAGTCGACCCTGACCAAGCTGGCCCAGCGCCTCTATGTGCCCGAAAGCGGCCGGGTGCTGGTCGATGGCGTGGACCTGGCCCAGGTCGATCCCGCCTGGCTGCGGCGGCAGGTCGGGGTCGTCCTGCAGGAGAACCTGCTGTTCAACCGCTCGGTGCGCGACAACATCGCCCTGGCCGACCCGGCCCTGCCGATGGAGGCGGTGATGGCCGCCGCCACCATGGCCGGGGCCCATGACTTCATCCTCGAACTGCCCGAGGGCTACGACACGGTGCTGGAGGAGCGTGGGACCAACCTGTCGGGCGGCCAGCGCCAGCGGATCGCCATCGCCCGCGCCCTGATCACCAATCCTCGCCTGCTGATCCTCGACGAGGCGACCAGCGCCCTGGACGCCGAGAGCGAGGCCATCCTGCAGAAGAACATGCGCCAGATCGTTCGTGGACGGACGGTGATGATCATCGCCCACCGGCTGTCGGCCATCCGCATCGCCGACCGCATCGTCACCATGGAGAACGGGACGATCACCGAGACCGGCGACCACGCCGCATTGATGGCGGCCGGCGGGCGCTACGCCCAGCTGTGGCGGGCCCAGACCCACGGCTATGAGGGCGCCCAATGAGCCTCTCAGCCCACGTCCGCGTGCTGGTCCGCGCCTGGAACGACGAGACCGAGCGCCGCAAGGCGGGCGCCCGCGAGCGAATCGAGACCCAGTTCCTGCCCGCCGCCCTGGAGATCGCCGAGACCCCGCCCTCGCCGATCGGCCGCGCCATCGCCTGGACGATCATCGCCGGCGCCGTCGGGACCCTGGCCTGGTCGTGCTGGGCCAAGGTCGACACCGTGGCCGTGGCCGAGGGGCGGCTGGTGCCGACCGGCCGCCTGCGCAGCGTCGAGCCCGCCGACCCCGGCACGGTCCGCGCCATCGCCGTGCGCGAGGGCGAGCACGTCCGTCCCGGCCAGCTGCTCATCGCCCTCGATCCCACCGTGGCCGAGGCCGACGCCGAGAGCGCCTCGACCGAGCTTTCGACCGCCGCCCTGACCCTGGCGCGGGCCAACGCCCTGCTCAACTATAGCCGCGGCGCCGCCGCGGCGGTGGCGGCTCCGCCGGACGCCGAGCCCAGCGCCGCCGAGGCCGAGCGCCAGGTCGTCGCCGCGCGGATCCAGGCCTACGAGGCCAAGCGCGCCTCCCTGGCCGAGCGCCGCGCCGGCGCCGAGGCCTCGGCCCGATCGGCCCAGGCCGAGATCGTCAAGCTGGAGCGCACCTTGCCGATCCTTCAGCGCCAGCTGGACGACCAGAAGATGCTGGAGGCCAAGGGCTACGGCGCCCGCCAGAAGCTGTTGCAGCAGGAACAGGCCCTGGTCACCGCCGAGCAGGACCTGATCGCCCAGCGCGGCCGGCTCGACGAGGCCCGCGCCCAGGTCGCCTCCCTGGCCCGCGACGGAGCAGAGCTGACCCAGCAGTTCGTCGGCCAGGCCGCCCAGGAACGCGCCGAGGCCGAAGGCCTGGCCGCCACCCGCGCCGACGCCCTGAAGAAGGCCGAGCAGAAGCGCGGCCTGCAGACCCTCAGCGCCCCGGTCGGCGGGATCATTCAAGCCGTGTCGGTGACGACCCTTGGCGAGGTGGCCGAGACCGGCAAGCCGATCGTCACCATCGTCCCCGACGGCGAGGCCCTGGTGGTCGAGGCCCTGGTCCTGGGCCGTGACATCGGCTTCGTCCACGTCGGCGACCGCGCGGTCATCAAGCTCGAGGCCTACCCCTTCACCCGCTACGGCACGCTGGGCGGCGAGGTGGTGCAGGTCTCCCCTGATGCGATCGTCGATGAAAAAAGAGGCTTGGTGTTTCCTGTGCGGGTGAAGCTGTCATCAACGCAGCTTAGGGTTGACGGAAGGCGAGCTTTGCTGTCCGCTGGCATGAGCGCTTCTGTCGAGATCGTGACGGGGAAACGGCGGGTGATTGATTTCGTGTGGTCACCGGTGGCGAAGACGGTCTCAGAGGCGGGGCGGGAGCGGTGAAGCGACGTCGGGGGAGGATGTACGCGTTCTTCGCACTTGCCGCGCTCAACCTGGCGGCTTGCGCAACGCCTACCCCCCGTGATGAGGATCGGCGACTGGCGCCGTTGGCCTTCGCCTTGTCTTGGCCCCTGAGCGATCTGCGGATGCGCGCGGACCAGGGTGAAGCCATCCCCGAATACGCGATGTCGGTTTTCTACCGCTACGGCCGCGGCGGTTTGATGGCGGACGAGGCCAAGGCCGCCGACTTTCGCGCTCGCGCAACGAGTGTTCGCGGCTCCATCTCGGTGGCTACCTACCAACGCGGCCGTGGCGAATTGCCTGGTCGGATAGAGGGCGGTGAGGTTGGGCTTCACGATCTGCCTCCCGAAATCGCCGAAATGAATGATCGCTGCGCGGCGGCGCTGGCCGCCGAGCGCGAGACGGCGGAGGCGATCAAGCTTTGCGGGGGGCAGGAGACGTTCAGACGGCTTCTCGCATATTGGAGGAATAGGCCGTGAGAGCCCTGATCCTCGCAGCGGCGGCCTGCGCCGGGCTCACTTGCGGCGCGGAGAGGAGCTGGGCCGAGGTCGGCGCCGAAAACGCCGGCTTCGAGTCGCCGTTCGATACGGCCGACAAGGCCAAGACCGCCTGCGGCCTTACCGCGATCGAGTACCGCGGGATCGACAAGGACTGGACGCCGCCCAGCCGAACGACGCCGGCGCTAATTTTCTCCCGCGATCTCATGGCGTGGTGTCGCGCCTACGGTCCAATATCGAAAGGCGGCGGGCGCTTGACCGTAACGTTCAGCGGCGTGGACGCGCTGGCGCGCAATATCGAGACCGAACTCGCCGACGAGGACGGCGCGGTCGTGCGCCGTTTCGGCTATTACGAACTCCTTGGCTTCAGCCAGTTCGCCGAAACGGCGTACGACGGGCCCAGCTTCCTGCTTCAGGCCAGTCACGACCTTGTCGCCCAAGGCCGACCTCGTCGAACGGCGCGCGACCTCTATCGTGTTCTCTGCGCCCAACCCTGGGAACGCCCCTTCGGCGCCTTGCTGCCCGCGGACTGGTCCGAACCAGGCTCGGTACTGCGAGCCCGGTCGATCTCGCTGTTTGGGTTTGATCAGGAGGCCGCGCCGCCTCTTACCGAGGGGGGCGGATATCGGCCAGGAATCGCCACCTTCCGCAGAGCGGGCATGGTCGCCGGTTGGCGCGGGCGCACCGATGCTGATCGCCAGTTTGTTTCGACCACCGTTTCACAAACCTTCGTTTTCTCCCAAGCGCCGTGCGCTCCCGCCGTCGAGGCCGAAGTCGCCCCGATGTCGCCGTATGATCCCGAGGTCAATGCACGGGTCGCCAAGACCTATCCGACCTCGGCCCAATCCCGTGACTTTCTGGCGGGCTTGGCGGAAATCGCCGCGCCGCGATCGGTCTGCGAGCGAACAATTATCGGTTCGGACGGCGCGCGATTCAACGTGACGGGATCTTCGTCGTCCGTCGTTTCCCTGCCGCGCGGGTCGCTCGTGGTCGGCCAGACCTTCCTGCACAGGATCGACGGACGCCACTTCCTATCGACCGCCATCACGCTGGACACCCACGGCGACCGCCCCGACGCCCGCTGTGACACGGCGATCTTTTCCTGATTTCAAGCCTCGACAGGTGTGACATGCCCACGACTGCCGAAATTCTAAAGCTTCTTCGACGCGCTTCGATCGGCATCGGGTACAAGGACCGGCAAAGCGGTCCCTACACAACACCGGCGGCGTACCAGGCGCTGTTGTCGGGTTTCTATGGCTCACCAGCCCGGTTCCCGGCCAATATGGGCGTGGGGGTGAACGCCGCGCTTTCCTTTGCCGCCGGGCAGGGCGTTTCCACGACAATGCCGGTGCTCTACCAAGGCGCCAAGGGCGCGACGGTGATCATCACCAAGACCACGGTGAACGGCCAGTCGACCTACCAGTTGATGGTGGACGGCATCGACACCGGCAATGGCGAGGGCTTCCGGGATATCAAAGATGTCGCGGGGCAGAACGGCGGAATTCCGAGCCAGCAGATCGCCGACATTAACGCCGCCATCGTCCAGCTGCGGCAAGTCGAGGGGCTAGGCGCGGCTCCGATCGTGTTCGACTACGCGCTTGGCCATTCGCATGGAGCGGCGACGATCGTCGACTACGCGCGCGCCAATCCCACGATGTTCCGAAACCTGGAACTGTATGACCCGCAGGGCACGGTTCGTCGTTTCGCGGGAACCGATCCCCTGGTGAGCTACAATATCGGCGTCCAGGCCATAGCGACCACATCCGATTTCCTCTCCATGGGTTTCTCGGAAAGCGGCACCGAAGGCCTGTCGCCGCTCATGATGTGGGAGGCGGGAGTCGGGCTTTGGAACAATGTCTGGCTTAGCCTGCCGGCGAACGCCGGAAGGACCATTCTGAACGACTACACTCCGCTGTCTCAGTACGGGGGGATGAACTATTCCCATACCTGGGATTCGTTGGGCGCGTTGATCCATGACGCGGGCTACGACACGGCGCCCAGCGGCTGGAACACACCGCTCTGGAATGAAAAGGCGATGGCCTACGCCAGGGCGGACGTCGGCGGTCTTTCCCACAACGTCGATGGAAGCGTCCGCTTCACCGAGCGTTGGGAAACCTCCACCAAGCTTTTCCAGAACATCGCGGCCGCGGCGATCAGTGCGGTCGGACCGCGCAAGCTTCAGGCGGGCGTTGGCCTCTACGACATCAACCCGACCTATGTTAACGGCAATTCGATTTTCAATCTCAACGTCACCTACACCTCAACCGACGGCGCCGTAGTCGTCACGGTGGCGACGACGTTGAGCGTCAACGGGATCTATGCCGACACGGCCTCGGCGCTCAACACCGGAACCGCTTCCGTCGTCGGGCGCAATGTGACCTTGACGAGCGGCGGCCGAACACTGACCTCCAACATCACCGGTTCCAGCGCCGGCGGGCAGCAGACCGTCGTGCTGTCCGACGCCAACGGCTCGGTCACCATGCCGTTCAGTTTCGATGCCGAGGGCGGCGCCACGCCGAAGGGCAGCATGGTTATGACCGGTACGTCGGGGCGCACGCTGGCGGCCCAGTTCGTACGCGGCCTCGCCCCGACCCTGGCCGACGCCTTGGTTCCGAACGACAAGCTGGGCAACGCGGTCACCAACGTCGTGTTGACGGTCGCGCTCAACAATCTGGCCGCCGCGATCAACAACGGCGGGCGCGTTGACGCGTCCAAGGCCGCGAGCACCGCCACGGACGCGGCGGCGTCCAGCATCAGCGCTCAACTAGGAGCGGCTCTGCGCCAGAACATCATCGGTTCGGCCAGCAGCTATCTCACCGCGGAACTCGGTGAAGCGTTGGGCCTCCACGGCTTCGGCGCCGAACTGTTCGGCACGGTTGGCAACTCGGTCTTCTCTTCTGTTCTAAGCAACGTCTACACCACATCGAGCACCTCGATCTTCGGCGGCTTCCACGTCGATCAGTTGTTCAAGAGCAGCAACTGGTCGCAAGCGTTGGACAGCACCACGCTCGGGAAGGGGATCAGCGCCTTCGTCGGCGCGAAGCTCGGGGCGTCGATCGTCGCGCCCCAGACCAAGGCTGGGCTGGTGTTGTCGCAGTTGGGGTCGTCGTTCGGCTCCATGCTGATCTCAGCGGGACTGTCCTCCACGGTCGGCGCCGGCGTGACCGGCCTGGGCGTGGTGGGCACAGCGGCGAACGCCATCGGCGCGACTTTGTCCCAGGCCTTCGGCGCCTATGCCAACTTCATAGCCCCGGGTGTCGGCGCATTGATCGGGTTCGTGCTCGGCGCCCTGATCGGCAATCTCTTCGGTCGCAAAAAGCCCCGTGTCCCCACGGCCAACGCCGAGACCGTGCTGCAGATCCCTTATGCGCACTACGAACTGGGCGCGGTGACGACCGCCAACGGCGGCTCCCGCGATCTGGTCACCAACATGGCCCTCGGCGCCCGAGACACGTTGAACGAACTGATCTCGCTCATCACCGCGGGTGGGGAGAACGGCCCCACCTATGTCTCGAACCTCTACTCGCCCACGCAGAAATACGGACATACCGGAGGGCAGGTGTGGGTCGAGATCGGCGGCCAGCACAAGAACGTCGCCTCCGCCGACGAAGCCGTCGAAAAGGGTGTTCTCTACGCCATCAAGTCCACGAAGATCGTCGGCGGCGATCTGTTCATAAAGCGGCTCATCAACAACAATTCGCCTGAATCTATTCTAGAGCTGATGGGCGGAATTCAAGCGGCGCGCGACTATGCGAAATATGCGCGCGAGTTGACGGCGATCAACGCAATCATCAGCGCTGACCCGGGGGGCGCTTTCGCCGCGTCCTGGCTGGTGACGTTCAATCAAATCTCCGAACTGAAGATCAATCAGTTCAGCACCTCCGACTTCTACGGCGGTCTGCAGGGCTTCCTCTCCAGCTTCGACCTCAAGGGCCACGGCGTGGCGTTCGAGAACGTCCGGATCAGCGCCCAGGGCAATTCCGCCGAGATCCAGGCCCGCGGACAGACCAGCGACGGGGTGTTCTCGATCCTGCCGCAGGCGATGGACGGCGCCAGCGACAACGACGTGCTCAACGCGCGG
>JAGIBE010000224.1:27818-59007 GCA_017744495.1 Caulobacter sp.
TAGTCGGCTACGGCGTGCGCCCGCTCGGCGGCGCCACGTCCGGCAACGACCTGATCGACCAGCGCCTGGCGGTCGGCGGGGTGACGATCGACGACAGCCACACCGAGTCGCGCTGGGTTCCGCCGAACTATCATATCCCCGACGATGAGGGGCACTACGTGTCTGTCACCGTCGACGGCGGCGACGACATCTTCGTCGGCGGCGCGGGCAATGACGTCCTCTACGGCCGATCCGGCTGGGACTGGCTCGACGGCGGGGGCGGCGACGACGTCATCTACGGCGGCGAGCAGAACGACGTTCTGATCGGCGGGACCGGGAATGACCTGTTGTTCGGCGAGGGCGGCGACGACTACCTCGCGGCCGGCGACGGCGCCGACGGGGTCTACGGCGGGACCGGAAACGACATTTTGGCGGACGGCCAAGGCTCCGAATGCCTGCTCGGCGAGGACGGCGACGACACCTTCCTGATTACTGAAGACTACACCTTCAACTGGTTCTGGGGCGGCACGCAGGATCCCAACAGCGATCCGAACGGCAAGGACACCATCAGCGCGGAACGGCTGGGCGTGGGCGTCGCGTTCGATCTCGACTACCGGCCGCCTGAGTGGAACGGGCATCCCGACGTCGTCGCGGGCGATCCGCGCTCGCGCATGGCGGCCGTGACCAACGCCGCGACGGGGGCCTGGATCACCAACGAAGGCCTGCTGGGCATCGAGAACGCCACGGGGTCGAACTACAACGACCGCCTCTATGGAACGGTCGGCGACAACGTCCTCAAGGGCCTGGCGGGCGACGACCAGATCTGGGGCCGCGACGGCAACGACACCATCGAAGGCGGGGCCGGAGCCGACGCGATGGCCGGCGAGGGCGGCTTCGACCGGCTCAGCTACGCCGGCTCGTCCGCCGGCGTCTATGTCGACCTGAGCACCGGCGAGGCCTTCGGCGGCGACGCTGACGGAGATACTTTCTCGGGCTTCGAGGCCGTGGTGGGCTCCAAGTTCGCCGACCAACTCAAGGGTAACGCGGCCGACAACTGGCTCGAAGCGGGCGGCGGCGACGACTGGCTGATCGCCACCGCCGGCAACGACGTCTACCAGGGCGGCGACGGGAAGGACTTCATCGACTACTCGGCCGGCGCCGAAGGCGTCTATCTGATCCTGAGTTCCTATACCCCGACGTTCCAATACAACGGCACGGGCTATACGGGGCTCGCCACGGGCCACACCTACAACAACATCGAGGGCGTGGTCGGGACGGCCTTCACCGACTTCCTCTATGGCGGCGAGGGCGACCAGACGTTCGTTGGCGGCAAGGGCAACGACTACCTGGCCGGGGCGGCCGGGGCCGACACCTATGTGATCAGTCGCGGCGACGGCTACGACACCGTCACCGAGGACAACACCGGCTGGAACGTCCTGTCGTTCGGCGAGAACATCAAGTTCTCCGACCTGTGGCTGGGCACGGCGGGCGGTTCGGGCGGCTGGCTGGACGTCGGCGTGCGGGGCGACAACGCCCAGTTCCGGGTGACCGCCAACTTCGAGGACCTCAACAGAAGCAAGATCAAGTCGCTGGACCTGAACGGCGCGGGCCAGCTGGACGTGGAGGGCATCGAGTACGCCCCGGCGGCCAGCGACGCCAGCGAGGCGGTCAACGGCTGGGCCAATCGCCGCGACCTGATCGTCGCCTATAACGGCGACGACAGCATCACCGGCTCGGGCGGGGCCTGGGAGGACAAGGGCAACGTCATCATCGCCGGCCTGGGCAACGACGTGATCACCACCTCGGGCGGCGACGACCAGTTCGCCTATGACCGAGGCGACGGCTTGGACAGCATCAACGACGCCGGCGGCGAGGACACCCTGGTGTTCGGACCGACGGTGGCGGCCGAGGATGTGATCTACCAAGTGGTGGGCAATCACCTCTATATCGGCGCCAAGAACCCGCTGGATCCCAACCAGACCGCTTACTACGTGCCCGACCACGTCCAGATCTGGAACGGCGGGACCAAGTACGTGGAGACCGACGTCTACGGCCAGGCCACGGGCTATTCGTTCATCAACACCGTGGAGTACGTGATCGCCGGCGGAACCTCGATCGACCTGCGCAAGCTCGACATCCAGTGGACCGAGCAGACCTACATCAACTACGACTACTACTATCCCATCGCGCTGGACCTGGACGGCGACGGCCTGAACATGTCGTCGGTGGAAGGCTCCAATGTCGTGGTGAAGACCGCCCAGGGCGGGCTGTCGAAGATCGGCTGGGTGGGCCCCACCGACGGGTTCCTCGCCGTCGACCGCGACGGCGACGGGGCGATCAACAAGCTGTCGGAGATCTCCTTCGTCCAGGACAAGCCGGGCGCGACCAGCGACCTGGAGGGCCTGCGCACCTGGGACACCAACGGCGACGGAATGCTGGACAAGGCCGACAAGGACTTCTCCAGGATCCTGCTGTTCGTCGACGCCAACCAGAACGGCCGCTCCACGGCCAAGGAACTGCGCACGCTGGAACAGGCGGGCATCGCGGCGATCAATCTGGGCGGAACGGCCACGGGCGCCACGCGCGACCTGACCACCGAGAGCTTCGTGCAGAACACGATCAGCTTCGTGTGGGCCGACGGTCGCACGGGCCAGGGCTATGACGTGGCCCTGGCGCGGCGGGTGCTGGGGTCCGAGGGGCTCTACGCCGGCGACTACCAGGCCGAGTGGGGCGCGCGCGACGAGGACGGTACGCTGGGCCAGCTGCTCAACGATCCCAAGACCGCCGCCAAGGCCGCGCGGATCAAGGCCAAGAAGGGGCTGCTGGACAAGCTCGGAGCCACCTACGCCGAGGTCAAGGCCGCCGCCCAGGTCGACTTCAGCGACAACGACCGGATCGACGCGACGATCGCCAGGCGCTGGAAGAAGATGGACGCCTCCCAGCAGGCGGCCTGGCTGTCAGGCCAGACCAGCGGCATGGAAGGCTACCAGGCCCTGGCGCAGGTGCGCTCGCTGTCGGCCGAGCAGTCGCGATGGGCGGCCCAGGGGCGGGGCGTACAAGCCGGCCAAGACCTGGTGCGAAACGGCCTGGACCAGGCCGCGGCCGACCTGTCGTCGGCCGGTCCGCAAGGGCCTGCGTCCGATGGTCAAGCGGCGATCACAGGCCTTGGCGTGGACTTCACCGTCGCCGGCGGTCTTGGCGGCGTGGCGTCGAGCGAGCCGATCGACAGCCTGGTCGCGGCCGGGACGGCGATCGGCCAGGACCAGGCCTGGTGGCGCGGCGACGGCGGCGGCGACTTGGTCGGCGCGGGCTCGCTCGGGGCGTTGCTGGCGGCCATGGAGCAGGGCCCCGATGGTCCCGCGCTCGAGTCGGGTCGATTGAGCGACGATCCGAGCCTGCTGCGCCAGCAGGCGCTGCTGCGCCAAGCCATGGCCGGGTTCGGCGGCGAGACGGGCGGCTCGGCGGCGATCTGGAATCGCGATGCGGTCCAGCCCTCGAGCCTCCTGGCCGCCGCCGGCCGGACCACCTCGCCCGCCGCCGCCAATCTGACCCTGGCGTCGTGACGCGATCCTGCTGGAGCATCGCGCGGAAAAGTGGATGCCGGTTTTCCGCAAAAGCGATGCGAAGACAAAGACCCGGAGCAAGCCGCGCGATTTCTATATCGCGCGGCTTGCTCTAGGACGCTTTCCAAAGGTCCGTCGGACCGTTCCTATCCCTTCCGCCCGGCCAGCCGCCGGGCGGACCTCAAGTCTGGAGTCGAGATCATGGCCGACGGGGCCAACGGACAAACGGCCGCGCCGCAAAAGACGGTGTCGCAGGTGCTGGGCGAGATCACCTGGCTGATGACCCAGTCGCCGCTGCACAAGCAGCTGTTCATCGGCGACCTGGAATGGTTCGCGATGCCAGCCATCCTGCTGGAGCAGTTCCGCATCTGGAACGGCCCCGACAGCCCCGCGGCCGTGGCCTTCTGGGCCTATGTCTCCGACGAGACCCAGGCGCGGCTGGAAGGCGGGGCCAACAAGCTTCGCGCCGACGAATGGAAGGGCGGCGAGAACCTGTGGCTGATGGAACTGGTCGCCCCGTTCGGCGCCGCCGACGAGATCCTGGCCGACCTCTCGGCCAACGTCTTCGCCGGCGCCCCGTTCAAGTTCCACACCATCGGTCCTGACGGCCAACGGCGCGTCAACGTCTATCCGGCCCCGGTGGGCGAGGCCTGAAGGCGCGAGCGTGATCCTCCTCTCCGTTGTCCTGGCCGGCGCCCTGCATTGGGGCTGGCCGTCCGCGCCGCATGTCGCCCTGCCTCACGTGGAAATCCCCACTGACGGCATGCGCCGCCGGGCGGGCTACAAGGTGCGCACCAAGGCCTACCACCTGGCCGGTTGGGACATGCGCATCCAACGCGACGGCTTCACCGGCCAGACGCGCTGCCAGCTCTTCTCGCCGCCGGGCCTGGGGCAAGGGCGGATTTCCTACGCCGACGGGATCCTAGGCTTCCATCTGGGCGAGGACCGGGACGTGGCCCAGGCCTGGTACAGCATCGATGACGCGGCCGCCCAGCCGTGGCGCGCCGACTATCCGACCCTGATCGCCCGGCGGACGCCGCTGGACGGCGGCGGTCTTGCCAATCCGACCGGCGGGGTGGTGTTGATCCCGCAGGAGAAGTTGGCGGGCGCGCGGACCGTGACCATCCGCGCCGCCGCCGGCCTGACCCCCAAACGCTTCCGCCTCAGGGGCTTCGAGCAGGCCCTGGCCGCGGCGCGCGCCAACGGCTGCGCCAATGCGGCCGCCTTCTCCCGCGCCTCATGGTGAACGCGCGAGGTTCTGGTTGGAGGACGGGGGGGCTGATCGCGGCCAGCCTCTCGATCCTGGGAGCCTGGGCCGGCCCGACCCGGGCTGAAACCCTGGCCGAGGCGATCGCCCGCGCCTATCAGTCCAACCCCACCCTGCAGAGCCAGCGCTACGAGCTGCGGGCGCTGGACGACGCCTATGTCCGCGCCCACGCCGGGCTGCGGCCGTCCGCCGAGCTGCAGATCACCGGCGACTATGTCGACAACCGGGCCGGTGACGCCACCCAGGCCCTGCGCCTGGTGGCCGATCCGCTGTCCGGACGGCGGCTGGAAAGCAATCAGGGCCAGGCCAGGATCGTCATCGAGCAGCCGCTCTACAGCGGCGGCCAGGCCAGCGGCGCGGTCGATCTGGCCGCCCTGCGCATCCGCGCCGGTCGCGAGGCTTTGCGCGGCGCGGAGGGCGATCTGATCCTGCAGGTGATCGCCGCCTATGCCGACGTCCGCCGCGATCTGGAGAGCCTGGCGGTCCGTCGCGCCAATCTGGCGGCGCTGGAGCGCCAGTTGGATATCGTCCAGGCCCGTCAGGAGGCCGGTGAGGTCACCCGCACGGATGTCGCCCAGGCCCAGGCCCAGCTGGAGGCGGTGAGAACCCAGATCGCCCTGGCCCAGGTCCAGTTCCAGGCCAGCCGGGCCAGCTACGCCGCCCTAGTGGGCGACGATCCCGGCGAGCTGGAACCGGAGCCGGCCTTGCCGCTGCTTCCCGCGGCGCTGGACGCCGCCTTCGACTTGGCCGAAGCCGGCAACCCGGACCTCGCCCAGGCCAAGCTCGCCGAACAGCAGAGCCGCCGCCAAGCCGACCTGGCCAAGAGCGCCGGCCGCCTGGCCGTTTCGGCGCGCACCAGTTACGGTTCGACAGGCGAATTAGCCCCTTTTTACGCTCAGGATCAGGACGTGGCCTGGACCGCCTCGATCTCGGTGACCAAGCCGCTCTATGCCGGCGGGGCCTATCAGGCCAGCTATCACGAGGCGCTGGACCGCAACGGCGCGGACCGGCTGCGGGTGGAGGCGGCGCGTCGCCAGGTGGTCCAGAACGTCCTCTCGGCTTGGAACCAGGCGGCTGCCGGCCGGGCCAATATCAAGGTCCAGCAGGCCCAAGTCGCAGCCGCCCAGGTCGCCTTCGACGGGATGAGCGAAGAGTTTCGGGTCGGCCAGCGCTCGACCTTGGACGTCCTGGTGGCCGAGCAGAACCTGCGCGAGGCGCAGCTGGCGTTGCTCGGCTCGCGACGGGACGCCTATGTCGCCGAGGCGGCGCTGTTGCGCCAGACCGGTCGTCTGGAAATCCGCGCCCTGATGCAGGGCGCGCCGCTTTACGACCCCTCGGCCCATTTGCGGGCGGTCAAGTCCAATGGCGCTGTTCCTTGGGAAGGGCTGATCGACGCTCTCGACGGCGCCTTCGGGGCCAAGGCCAAGACCGTCCGCTTGGAGCAGCCGGCGAAATCCGTCGAGCCGCCCGTTCTCGTCGAGGGGCAGCCGCAGGACCAAGCCGATCGCCCCTTGGGCCGACACAGCCGCCTCCTTCCCCCAGCGGCCGAATCTGAAAGATGACGAAGCGGACCTTGCCCAGCTTTGGTCGAGGTTTGGCCGCCCTTTGCTTCTGCATGGGCCTGCAGGCGTGCGCGACCGTCCGCCAGCCCGCGCTCGCCGATCTCGCCCTGTTGTCGACAACCCTCACGGAGCCGGTCGAGGCTCTGAGCGATCGAGCCGCCGAAGGACAGGCTCAGGCGCAGTTCGCCATGGCGTTGCTGTACGCCTACGGGCTGCGCGGCGTGGCGCTTGACCAGCCGCAAGCCGCCCTGCTGCGCCGCAAGGCCCTGGCCGCGCGGCTACATGCCGATCACAACCTATATCGCCGGCTTGCACGGCAAGCCCGGGCGTGTGTCGACCATCACCGTCCCGCGTTATGACCTGAACGCCGGCCAGGCCTTGCGGATCGAGCAATGCGCGGCGGCCCTGGCGCGCGGCGAGGATGGTCCGGCAGGCGTTCAGGCCTGCGCGGGGCCCGACGCGTTCGCGCAACTGGCCGAGCTTTGGGGTCAAGCCAAGTCCGCGCGTTGAGCGGCAAGCGCCCGCGCCCGTGGTTGATGCCCCACACACGTCATGCCAGTGCTGGACCCGAATGCTAACGGACGCGTGACGCATGAACGTATCGGCTCTCCACGCCCTGTCCGCCTTCGTACGCATCCGGCGGCTGGCGCGCCGGCTGAGGACGCCGGCGGACGTGGCCCGGTGGCGGGCCGCGCGCCTCGACCGGTTCCTGCGCCGCACGGTCCCCCGCGCGCCCTACTACGCCGACCTGTCGCCCCGTTTGCTCGGCGATTTGCCGGTCATGGACAAGGCGACGCTGCTGGCCAATTTCGAGCAGCTCAATCAGCGCGGCGTGACCCTGGCCGAGGCGCGGGCCGCGCTGGACGCCGGGCGCCAGCGTGTGCGAGGGCTTATCGTCGGCCAGAGCACCGGCACCAGCGGCAACCGCGGGGTGTTCGTGATCAGCGAGGCGGAACGGTTCACCTGGCTCGGCGTGATCCTCGCCAAGACCCTGCCGGACGTCCTTTGGGCCCGCCACCGCGTGGCCCTCGCCCTGCCCGGCTACAGTAAACTCTATGCGTCCGCGGCGGAGTCGGGGCGGGTGGCCCTTCGGTTCTTCGACTTGGCCGAGGGCGTGGACGCCTGGCGCGACCAACTGCGCGCCTTTACGCCGGATGTTCTCGTGGCCCCGCCGAAGGTGCTGCGCAGTCTGGCGGAAGGGGGCGGCCTACGACCGCGCCACGTGTTCTCGGGCGCCGAGGTCCTCGACGCCGTGGACCGGCGGATCATCGAGGCCGGGATGGGCGCGAAGGTGCGCGAGATCTACATGGCCACGGAAGGCCTGCTGGGCGTGGGCTGCCCGCACGGCGTCCTCCACCTCGCGGAAGACGCCGTGGCCTTCGAATGGGAGCCAGTCGGCGACACCGGGCTGGTGACGCCGCTCATCACCGACTTCACGCGTGAGGTCCAGGTGATGGCCCGCTACCGGATGAACGATCTGCTGCGCCTGTCGCCGACGCCGTGTCCTTGCGGCTCCCCCTTGCAGGCGGTGGAAGGGGTGGAGGGCCGTCAGGACGACGTCTTTCAGCTGCCGGCGGCGTCGGGCTCGGGATTTCGGATGGTCACGCCCGATGTGGTGCGCAACGCCGTCATCGACGCGGACCGCCGGATCCTGGATTTCCGGGTGGTCCAGACGGGGCCGGACGTCGTGGTCCTCCACCTCGCGCGAGACCTGCCCACCGCTGCCGCCCAGGCGGCCCGCGTCGCCTTGGCCGCCGCCCTGGCGCGGGCCGGCGCGGCGGTCGAGACCATCGAATTGTCGGCTGGCCTGGACGCCCCGACCGACCGCAAGCTGCGGCGGGTCCGTCGGGATTGGACGCCTCCGGCCTAAAGGTCGAGCTGGTGCTGACGCACGCCGGGCTTGAGCCGGCCGCCACGGACCAGTTCGTCGATGGCCGGACGGAGGACGTCCAACGGGCCGATGACCGGCGGCAGCGGGGGCTGGCCTCGCAGGGCTTCGGCCTGTCGCGCGAGGGCCTTGCGGTCCTGCGCCAAGATCGGGACGTGGACCAGCTTCAGCACCGCCCGCTTCAGGTCCGCGGGGAGCATGCCGCGCGGCGTGGAGAAGTGCGCGAACGGGCGCACCATGTCCTCACTCTCCGGGGTAAAGACGACGGTCACGGTCAGCCGGGGTCCATGAGGCCCGTCGAACGCGATCTGGCCGGTCGCCGGCGGGAAGAAGCGCCCGATGCTGCGGGTCCTCAGCCCCTCAATCAGCCGCGGCAGCAGGGCCGGAGTCCGATTGTCCTCATCGTAGAGCGCTTCGACCCAGTCCTCGGCCTGGTTGACGGTGACCCGGACCGGCCGACGGCGTGCGGCGCTGCGCACCAGTCCCGGATGAATGAAATGAGGATGGGCGGGATCGAGGAGGTTCTCGATGGCGTCGATCCAATGGGCGCGGGAGGCGGCGAGAGACCACCAGAAAGCGTCCTGGCCGGCTTCTCCGAAAGGCTTGGGCAGCGCCTTCGGAGCTGGGGTCGTGGGCGCGAGGCTGGCCCAGACCAGCCCGTCGCGGACCACCGACGAAACAGCCTCGGCGGTCGCGCCGGCGGGCCGCGACGCGCCGGGTGTGGCGATACACCGGCCGTCGGGGCCAAAGCGCCAACCGTGATAGGGGCACTGGACGCCGTCGGGGCCGCTGCGGCCGTCCGACAGCGGGAAGCCGCGATGTGGACAGCGATCCGCCAGGACGCCGATACGGTCGCCCGCGCGGAAGACGACCAGAGGACGGCCGAGCAAGCGGCGAGCCAGAGGCCTGTCGCGAACGTCGCTGGCGATGGCGACGGGATACCAGGCGTCGGCGGGCGGCGTAACGATCGCGGTCATAGGCCTCGGGCCTCCATGAGCGGTCGGGCCAAGCGCTCGAGGATCGCCTGCAGGCCGACGAGCACCGCGCGGGTCCGGCGAGGGAGGTGCGCGGCGTAGTAGGCTGAGTATTCGATCACCGGCCGTGCGCCACGGTGCTTCTTGAAGTCGGGCGCGCCAGCCGAGCCGTTGAGACGCAGGCCGTCCCGCCGCGCCGCGTCGGCGAGGAGGGCGCTGGCCATGCGGTAGAGCCCGTGCTGCTCCGGCCGGGTGGTGTCGTAACCGACGATCGGCGTGGTGAGCACGCCGCCCCGCACCCAACAGCCGACGACCGCCGCCAGCCGGCCGTCCGGCGCGCGCACGCCTTCGTAGCGGATGAGGCCCAGCCGGTGGGTCAGGATGATGAAAGCCGGCGTGAAGGCCGGATTGAGACGGCTGTAGCGATCGAGATAGAGCATCGCGTAGAGCGCCGCGATGCGCTCGGCGTCGCCCGGCCGCAGTTCGTCCAACCGGACGACTTGGGCGCGATCCAAAAGCGCCAAGTCCCGCCGGGTATCTCGGCGCGGGAGCCAGTCGCGCTCCAGGTCGTCGGTGACGTAGATCTGCCGGGCGGGCAGCAGGATCCACCCGTCCGCCCGCGCCGTCGCCATCAGCTCGGCGTCGCCCCACGGGGTGAGGGAGCGCAGGGCCAGCACATGGGTGGGGAACCGGGCGGTGAGCAGGGCGCGAAGGGCGGGGAGTTCCGCGCCGGTCCACCCGCCGTGCAGGTTGGTCGACAGCATCCAGTTGCCCAGGTGGACGATGCGATTCAGCCGTCCGAACCGCATGGCCGCGCCGGCGAGATCGGCCATCAGGCGAAGGAAGGGCGTCCAGGGCCCAGCGTTCACTAGGTCCAGCTCCGCCTTGGCGTACAGCGCATAGGCGGAGTGCGGCAGGCAGACATAGGCGTCCCCATACTCATCGTCGTTGACGGTGAGCGGCAGAACGCGATCACCGCAGGCCGCGGCCAGAACACGGGTCCGCAGGTTGGCGATCAGCGCTTGCGAACCCTGGCGCGCGAAGGCTTCGACATAAAGGCGGTCCGCCGTTCCCCCTTCGGGCCAGGGCGCGTCGGCGTCGTCGGGATCGAGGAGGCGCGGCGCGCTCATCCCATCACCTCGCCGTTCCACTCGATGTCATCCGTGCTTTGGCCCGAGGCGGATCGGCCGCGGCTCAGGCCGACCATGGTGAAGCGGCCGGCGTCGAGCAGAGCGCCCAGGATCGCGCGACCGGGCGTCCCGGAAATCGCGAAGACGTCCCGGCTTCGCGCCAGGTCCGTGCGGAACGCCGACAGACGTCCCTGCAACAGCGCCTGCGGAGCGCCCATCAGCCACATGGCCGGCGCCAGATGTCGGGCCGCGGCCTCGGGACACTGCAAGGCCGTGTCTCCGACGAGAGCCTCGGCGAGGCGCGGCGCGGCGTCGAAGAGATGGACGCCGCTGACGCCGCGCGGATTGCATTCGAGGGGCGCGATGGAGCCGTCCGGGCGGCGGACCACGTCATAGGCCAGCTGGCCGGTCGCGCCGGTCACCGCCGCCAGTCGTTGCGCGAAGGCCAGCAGCGCCGGGTCGGAGTCTGTTTCGAAGTAGAAGCTCGCCGATCGGCCCAGCCGCCAGCTCGGACGGTAGGCGGCGAAGGCGGTCAGCCGTCCCGCACGGGCGAAGGACCAGATGCAGACTTCCTCGCCGCCCTCATACGCCTGGACCGCCCACGGCGCCTCGGGCGTCGGGGTGATGGCCAGCCGGCCCGGCGCGGGCCGGATCAGGGCGCGCGATGCGAAGCGGGAGAACTCCGGCTTGAACACCAACTGCCGCGCCTTGGAGCGCCAGGCCTGCAGATCCTCGAGGCTTCGCAGGCGGTGGGTAGCCGGCGCATCGAGGCCCGCCTCGCGCGCCAGGGCCGCGAACTCGACCTTTGAATGGAGGCGCCGGAGCATTTCGGGCGGCGGGGCCAGAACCCGGTCCGCGAAGCCGTCGCGCGCCGCCGCCTCGGCCACATAGAACACCTCCTCGCAGATCGGCAGGATGACCTGCGGGTCCAGCCGCGTGACCAAGGCCTTCAGGTCGGCGCGAAATCGCGCGAAGGCGAAACGGGGCGGCGCATGGCGATGCAGGCGGCCGTCGGCCACCGGCGCGAGCCGGGCGCTCCAGGGTCGGACCGAGTCCGCCAGGTGCGGCTCCCAGCCGGCCGCGGCGAAGCTCCTGGCGAGATCGATGGCGATCGGGGCGCGCGCGCCTGTGATCAACACGCGCTTCATTCGGTCGCCTGGCCCTGCGCAAGATCGGCGGCCCGCTCTGCGCAGTGCGCCGGCGTGACGATCAGCTCGCTCGCCCCCCGCGTCATCTCGTGGAGGCGCTGGAGCGTTTCGCGGTAGGGCTGCGTGGCGCCCAGCAGGGTGGTGGTCAGGGCCGGCGGCGGCCGGTTCTCGCGGATGGCGCGGCTCGACCAGGCCGCGTCCGCCACCAGGAAATGCAAGGCGTCGGTTTCCGCGCGCGCGACCAGACCCCAGTGCCCCGGACAGTGGCCCGGAAGGGGTACGGCCAGCAGCGCGCCGTCGCCGAACAGGTCCGCGCCCTCGGCGAAGGGGCGGCAGGCGGTGGGCAGCGGGACCGGCGGCAGGTCCTCGAAGAAGGTCACCCGCGAGTCCAGATCGGCCGGGATCAAGGATTGCAGCACCCCGCCCCGTAGCGCTCGCCAGGGCCCGCCCGCGGTCGCGGCGCGAAGGCCCGCGCGGGCGCAGACGATCCGCGCGTCTGGAAAGCCTCCGAGGCCGGCGATGTGGTCGCCGTGGAAATGCGAAAGGATGACCCAGCGAACGTCCTTGGGGCTGAGACCATAGCGGCTCAACTGCTGGCGCACCGGCTCCTCGGGACCGAAGCGCGGCGGCGTGAGCCATCGGTACAGGCGCTCCGGAAACGGCTCCGTGGCCGTGAGGAAGGCCGGGTCGTACCCCGTGTCGAACAGGACCGCGCCCTCGCTCGGATGGAGGATCAGGCCGGTCAGGTTCGGAAAGGTGACGGGCCCCAGGCCGCCCCGAATGAGGGTAGCGGCTTCCGGATGCCGACAATGGCCGGCCTGCAGGATGTGCACCTCACAACGACGCATGGGAGTCCCTTTCCGCCGCCGCCCAACGGATGGCGTCCGCCGGCGCGCGACGCGGCGTCCACCCCAGGTCACGTCGTGCGGCGGTGAGATCGAAGGTCTGCGAGAAGGCCAGGGTCGCGAGCGTGTAGGCGGTTACCGGCGGTTCGGGGCGCCCCGGCAGTCGCGCGCAGACCTGTTCGAGCACGTGCGCCCAGATCGCGGCTCCCCCGTAAGGCAGGTGGACCCGCTTCGGCGCCAGGCCCAGGGCGTCGAAGGCGACATCGAGAAGCGCGTGCACGGGAAGCGGCGCGCCGCCGGAGATGTTGAACGCGCGACCCGCTATGGCCGCCCGGTTGCGATCGGCCGCGATGATGGCGTCGGCGGCGTCGCGCACGTCCGTGAGATCGATCAGCGCCCGGCCCTCCCGAAAGACCGGAAACACGCCCTTCCGGGCGACCCGCTGCAGGCGCGGGAGCAACGTTCGGTCCGCGGGGCCGACTAGCGCGCGCGGCCGCAAGGCCACCGTCGCGAAGCCGGGAGCATTGGCGGCGAGGACCAAGGCCTCGGCGCGCTGCTTGGTGCGCACATAATCGTTC
This sequence comes from Caulobacter sp., assembly GCA_017744495.1. GTDB lineage: Bacteria > Pseudomonadota > Alphaproteobacteria > Caulobacterales > Caulobacteraceae > Caulobacter. The sequence goes on from JAGIBE010000224.1 coordinate 40,753, forward strand.
GCGGGTCGCGCCGCGAACGGACAGGATTCGGTGAGGCCCAGGCGGTCGCGCGGTTCCGCGTAGAGCGACGGCGTGGAGATGTGGATGAAGGCGTCGCAGCCGGCGGCCCGCGCCGCCTCAAGCAGGCGCGCCGTGGCCGTCACATTGATCGCTTCGAATGCGGTCGGCGCCCCCCAGGGACTGGAGAGCGCCGCCGCATGGATGACCAGATCGACCCCTTTCGACAGGGTCGACACCGCGTCGGGATCACAAAGGTCCGCGGCATGGAAGTCCGCGCCCTGTCGGCGAAGCCGCTCGCCCAAGGCGCTGCTCCTTCCGGTGGCGCGCACCCGATAGCCCGCGTCCAGCAGCGCCGGGACCAAGGCTTGGCCCAGACCGCCCGTGGCGCCGGTGAGAAGGACGCGACGCATCAGTATTGGAGGATGGCCGCGCCGAGCGACAGGCCGGCGGCGGTGCCCACGAGCAGCAGACGGTCTCCGCGCGTCACGCGCCCCTCGGCGATGGCGGCGTGCAGGGCGGACGGCATGGACGCGGCGATCTGATTGCCGTGATCGGCGAAGATGTTGACCATCCGGTCCGGCGAGACGCGAAGGACGCGGCGCAGATGCTCCAAAGCCGCGGCGCTGGCCTGGTGGGGGACGACCAGATCGATATCCGCGATCTCGATATTAGCCTCCGTCAGGAGCGCGTCGAGGAACTTGGGAAACCGCCGCGCGGCCGCGCGGAAGACGCCGGGGCCGTCCATCTGGAACCGCGCGAGGTCCAGAAACCCCTGCAGATCGTCCCGGGGGCGAAGGCGCGTGCCGCCGGCCTCCAGGCGGCAGAGGTCGGCCTCCTCGCCATAGGTCTCGAAGCGGTACGCCAGGAGCCCTGACGGCCCGTCGGCGGCTTCCAAGGCGACCGCGGCGGCGCCGTCGCCGAAGATCACCGAGGCCTCGGGATCGCTGAAATCGAGGGCCGCGGAGGCGATGTCGGCGGACACCAGCAGAACGCGCCGCCAGCGGCCTACGCGCATGCCCATGGCGATCAGGTCCAACGCGACCAGGAAGGACAGGCAGGTCGCGTTGACGTCGAAGGCGGGTATGCCGGATCCACCGAGCCCGAGGCGGCGCTGGATGAGCGCCGCGGTTCCTGGAATGGGCTGCTCCATGACCCCGCATGCGCTGATCAGGAGGTCGATATCCTCGGCCGCCCAGCCGGCCGCGTCGAGCGCCGCCTGCGCGGCGGCGGCGGCCAGCTGCGAGGTCGTCTCGTCGGCTTGGGCCACGCCCCGTTGCTGGATCGCGAAGTGGGCCGCCGTCCAGCCCGCCGGTCGCTCGCATCGCGCATCGATTTCCGCCGAGGAAACCGACGCCCTCGGCCGAGTTGCGCCTGAGCCGGCGATACGCAAAGGCCACTCCCCCGGTGATAGCAGTCCGAGTCGATGATAGCCGCCAATCGCTTAGATTGTGAACCGAGCGGTTCGCCCTCGGTTGCGCGGACGTCGCGAGGGCGCGCCCGGCGCGTTGCAGACAAGACGCCGAAGGGGGCGACCAACTCTGGCCGCCCCCTTTTTCCCGGCGGGCTAGGCCTGTTTCGCGCCAGCGACGACTTGGTCGGCGAAGTCCCGATAGGCATGTAACGAACGGCCCAGGATGCGGGTCAGGCGCGCCACGTCGCCGTCTTCGGGGACCATGCCGTCGGTTACATAGCGCTCGGCCATCAGCCGCATTTCGTAAGCCATCCATTTGGGCATGAACGCCGCCAGATTCTGCTCGAAGCCGGCGGGATCGTCACCGCCATAGACTACCGGGCGTCCCAGCGCGTCCGACCAGATCGCCGCCGCGTCGGCGCCGGACAGAGTATCGGGACCGACCAGGTTGATCGTCTCGAGCGGCAGCTTGCCGGGCGCTTGGTCACGACGCACCAGCTCGATAGCGGCGACTTCGGCGATGTCGCGCGCGTCGACCATGGCCACGCCCCTGCCCCCGATCGGCATGGGATAGACGCCATGATTCAGGATCACGTCCTTGATCATCAGGTCGTTGTCGATGAAGTAGGCCGGACGCAGGATCGTGGCGGAAAACCCCATCTGCTGGATCATCCGCTCGGCGCCACACTTCACCGCGAAGTGCGGCACGTTCACGAAGCGCTCGGCGTGGAACACCGACAGGTAGACGACCCGGTCGACGCCGCTTTCGCGGGCGACATTCAGGGTGATCAGCGCCTGGGTGAATTCATCTCCGGCCACGGCGTTGAGCAGGAGCAGGGTGCGCACGCCCTTGAAGGCCGAGCGCAGGGCGTCGATGTCGAGCAGGTCGCCCTTGGCGACCTCGACGCCGGCCGGAACGTCGGCCTTGGCGGGGTCGCGGACCAGCACGCGCACTTGGGCGCCGCGGTTGACGAGTTGCTGGACGACATGGCGGCCGACACGGCCGGTGGCGCCGGTCACGAGGATGGTCATGGGAAAATCTCCGGGTGTGAGTGAGTGGACACCCGGGAATTTATCGATCCATATTCATGCCAATAGACGCCCTATATGGACACACCGTCTCACTGGTGGAACGAATGGATCTGCTGGCCCTCGCCGATTTCAATCTCGTCGCCAGGCATGGCGGTTTCGGCCGCGCCGCCCGCGTGGCCGGGCGTCCGAAGGCGACCCTGTCGCGGCGGGTCGGCGAACTGGAGGCGGCCCTGGATCTGCGCCTGTTCGAGCGCGGCGGCCGCAACCTCAAGCTCACCGAAGAAGGACGGGCGCTGTTCGTGCGGACGAGCGCCTTGCTGACCGAGCTGGACGAGGCGGCGACGGCGATCGCGTCCGGCGGCGGAACACCGCGTGGGCGCTTGAGGATCAGCGCGCCGCTGCTGTTCTCCCAGACGGCCATGGGCAAGCTGGTGGCCGGTTTCGCGTTGAAATTTCCCGAGGTCCGGGTCGAGGTGACGAGGGACGACCGCCTCGTGGACCCGGTGGAGGAAGGCTACGACCTGGTGATCCGAGTCAATCCGGCCCTGGATGAGCGCATGATTGGGCGGATCGTGCTGCGCGACCGGCTGGTGGCCGTCGCTCCTCCGGGCCTCGCGCGGCCAAAGGACGGCGCCGTCGTCCCGGCCGTGGTGCGCGGCGACGGCGACCGGGGCGGTTCCTGGGACCTGGCGACGCCGGAAGGCCGGTTGAAGATCGCCGTCGAACCGGTGCTGAGGCTTTCGTCGCTGGTCATGGTGCGGGACGCGGTGCGGGCCGGGGCCGGCGTCGCGCGCCTTCCCGTTTCCCTGGTCGGACGTGATCTGAGAGACGGTCGGCTGGCGCACTGGGGCGATGTGGACGGGCCCGAGATCGCCTTGTGGGCTCTCTACCCGTCCAGGCGGCTGTTGAGCGTGAGGGTCTCGGCCTTTCTGGATCATCTGAAAGCAGCGTTCCCCACGGGCGCGCCGGAAGAGCTGGCGGACTACGCCGAGATGAGCTGAAGGCCCGTGTGAAGCACTGTCGCAACATTCTAGAGCCGGATTGCCAAGCGATTGATATCACTCGATCGCGCCCCAGGCTCGAAGCTTGGGCGAGCATTAGCCCGGCGCCTACGCGCCAGTAGGCGGCCATGGCGTCCGCGCATTTCAAGCTCAGCGTGGTGGCCGGACCGTTGGCGGAAATCAGCGGCGACATGCGCCCAGCCACGTCAGGCGAGCTCAAGTCTGCGATCGAGGCGACCGCCGCCTCCGGCACATGGTCGGGCACGGCCCAGAAGAAGTGCGCGCCCTCGTAGAGCCGAGCCACTTCCTTCGCCCCCGCGCCGTATCGCTTCCAGGCCTTGGCGTGGGCGTCCGGGAGCCACACCACCGCCATCACCATGGCGGCCCGGAAGGGACTCGAACCCCTGACCTTCGCTTTAGGAAAGCGCTGCTCTATCCTGCTGAGCTACCGGGCCGCGTTGCGCGGGTCTGGGTCCATAGCGCAAACTTCGGGACATGCGAACCCCGGGGCGGAAAAGCGTCGCCGTGGGCCTTGAGAGGGGAACGCCATGGGTCTGCTGCGGCCGCTGAAGACGCTCTATGTCCAGGTGCTGATCGGCATCGCCCTGGGGATCCTGGTCGGGGCGCTGTGGCCCGACATCGGGGTGCAGCTCAAGCCGCTGGGCGACGCGTTCATCAAGCTGGTCAAGCTGGTCATCGCCCCGGTGATCTTCCTGACCGTGGCCGGGGGCATCGCCCACATGGGCGACATCAAGGCGTTCGGCCGGGTGGGCGTGAAGGCCCTGGTCTATTTCGAGGCGGTCTCGACCCTGGCCCTGATCGTGGGCCTGATCGTCGGCCACGTCCTGCAGCCGGGCCACGGCTTCAACATCGACCCGGCGCACCTGGACCCCAAGGTGGCCGCCGGCTACCTGGAGAAGGCTCACCACACCGAAGGCCTGGTCCCGTACCTGCTGCACCTGATCCCCGACACCTTCTTCGGGGCCTTCGCCGAGGGCGACCTGCTGCAGGTGCTGGTGATCGCCGTGCTGACGGGCTTCGCCTGCACGCGCATGGGCGAGTTCGGCGACCGGATGGCCGCCGGGATGAGCGATCTGTCCCGGCTGTTCTTCGGGATCATCCACGTGGTAGTCAAGTTGGCTCCACTGGGCGCGTTCGGGGCCATGGGCTTCACGATCGGCAAGTACGGCGTGCACAGCCTGATCCAGCTGGGCGCCTTGGTGGCCACCTTCTACGTCACCGCGATCATTTTCGTGCTGGTGGTGCTGGGGGCGATCGCCTGGGCCTGCGGCTTCTCGATCCTGAAGTTCCTGAACTATATCCGCGAGGAGCTGCTGATCGTCCTGGGCACCAGTTCGTCGGAAAGCGCCCTGCCCCAGCTGATCGAGAAGCTGGAGCGGCTGGGCGCGAAGAAGTCGGTGGTCGGACTGGTGGTGCCCACGGGCTACAGCTTCAACCTCGACGGCACCAACATCTACATGACCTTGGCCACCCTGTTCCTGGCCCAGGCCACCAACACCCACCTGACCTTCGGCGAAATGGCTGCCCTGCTGGGCGTGGCCATGCTGACCTCTAAGGGCGCGAGCGGTGTGACGGGCGCGGGCTTCATCACCCTGGCGGCCACCCTGGCGGTGGTGCCCGACATCCCTATCGCCGCCCTGGCCGTGCTGGTCGGCGTCGACCGCTTCATGAGCGAGTGCCGGGCCCTGACCAATTTCGTCGGCAACGGCGTGGCCACGCTTGTGGTCGCCCGCTGGGAAGGCGCGCTGGATCGCGACCGATTGTCGCGGGAATTGTCCCAGGGTCCCAGCGGCCCGCGCCTTGAAGTCGTTGAGGATCTTCCCGCCGACTGATCGCGGGACCGCTACCTTCGACACGCCGGCGCCCGTCCCCGACGAGCGTTAAGCATAGACTCCACCTTGCCGCGACAGGGACCGATGCTAGGTTGTCTCTTCGGGGACATGTGATCTGGGACGTCCAAGAGTGCTAAACGTCGCGAACGCCGAGCGTTCGGAACAGGCCGACCATGCCGCCCTGATCATCCTGGTCGAAACGATCGAGGCGCTGTCGGCCACGCGCACCATCGAGGATGTCGCCGCCGTCGTCCGCACGGCCGCCCGCCGCATCTCCGGCGCTGACGGCGTCTGCTTCGTCCTGCGCGACGGCGACCTGTGCTGGTACCTGGACGAGGACGCCATCGGCCCGATGTGGAAGGGCCAGCGCTTCCCGATGACCGCCTGCATCTCGGGCTGGGCCATGATCCACGGCCAGACCGTGGTGATCCCCGACATCTACCTCGACGACCGCATCCCCCACGACGCCTACCGCCCCACCTTCGTCAAAAGCCTGGTGATGACGCCGGTGCGCGCCAAGGACCCGATCGCCGCGATCGGCGCCTATTGGGCCGTGGGCCAGACGCCGTCGATGGACACGGTGATGAAGCTGGAGGCCATGGCCCGGGCCACGGCGGCGGCCATCGAGAACGCCAGGCTCTACGCCTCGCTGAATGAGGCCCTGGAGCGCCGGACCTTCCTGCTGCGCGAGTTGGACCACCGTGTGAAGAACACCCTGGCCTCGGTGCAGTCGATCGCCCGCCAGACCCTGCGCACCGCCCCCTCGCCGGCCGACTTCGCCGAGTCGTTCGAGTCGCGGTTGATGGGCCTGTCGCGAGCCCACGAGCTGCTGACCCGCCGGGGCTGGGGCCGCACCGACCTGCGCGAGGTGCTGGAGGCGGCGCTGCAGCCCTTCGGCGGCTTGGCCGATCCCCGCTTCACCGCCCGCGGCCCCGCCCTGTCGCTGAGCGCCGAGACGGCGGTGGCGCTGCACATGACCCTGCACGAGCTGATGGTCAACGCCGCCAAGCACGGGGCGCTGACGGCGGCCAGCGGCCAGGTCACCGTGGTCTGGCGGCTGGAGGAGGTGAACGGCGTTCCCGGCCTGGCGCTGGAATGGGTCGAGCGCGGCGGGCCGCCGGTCTTCGTCCCCAAGCGCCAGGGGTTCGGCACCCGACTGCTGGAGCGCGGCGTGGCCCGCGACCTGGGCGGCGAGGCCCGCTTGACCTATCGGCCGAACGGCCTGACCTACATCCTGCGTGTACCGCTGTCCGACCGCATCGTGGCGGGGCCGATCGCGAGGATGTCCGAATGACCGCTGAGCCAAGCCATCCCCCGCGCATCATGATCGTCGAGGACGAGGCCCTGGTAGCCCTGATGGTCGAGGACCTGCTGACCGACTTCGGCTGCCAGATCTCCGGCTCGTTCGGCGCGGTCGACGACGCCCTGGACTATCTCAAGGACGCCGCGGCCCCGCCGCCGGCCCTCGACGGGGCGGTGCTGGACGTCAATATCGGCGGGACCATGGTGTTCCCCGTCGCCGAGCGCCTGCGGGCCGCCGGCATCCCCTTCGTCTTCGCCACCGGCTACGGCGCCTTGCCCCGCCAGGGCTTCGAGGACGTGAGGGTGCTGAACAAGCCGATCAACCCCGCCCTGCTGAAGGACGCGGTGGACGCGTTCGGCAAGGCGGCCTGAGGGCTGGGGAGCGGGCCTGCTGATCAGCCGCTTTGGATGGGAAGCGGACAGTCGCTCGTGGCCGAAAGCAAACCTTGACGGCGACGCGACGACGTCGGGCGTCGTCCACGCTCAGCCCACTCAAGCAGAGCGTGGACTTGAGCCAACGATCAGACGGTCGGGACGGTCCCGCCGTCGATGACGAACTCGGCGCCGTGAATCGCGGCGGCGCGATCCGAGGCCAGGAAGGCGATAAGGTCGGCGACTTCCGACGGCTCGGCCCCACGTCCGATCGGGATGCCCCCGATCCAGGCCATGACAGCTTGCCGTGCTTCCTCGAACGTGCCGCCGTTGGCGGCCTGCATGGTCTTCACCAGATCGACGGCGCCCTCGGTCATGATCCAGCCGGGACAGACGATGTTGATCCGGACGCCCTTTGGGCCCAGCTCCTTGGAAATGGATTTGCTGTAGGTGCGCAGCGCCGCCTTGGCGGCGGCGTAGGCCGTGGTCGACTCGGGCAGGGGCAGCACCGATTGGGTCGAGGTGACGTGCACCACCGCGCCATCGCCTCGCTCGATCATCTGCGGGATCAGGAGGCGATCAAGACGAACCGTCGCCAAAAGGTTCAGGTTCAGCTCCGAGAGCCAGAGATCGTCTGTCAGCGCCGCGAAACCGCCGGGCGGCATGGCCGATCCCCCGAGGTTATGAGCCAGGATGTCGATTCCGCCGAAGCGCTCGAGCGCCGCCTTGGCCAGCGCCTCCGCGCCTTCCGCCGTGGTCAGGTCCGCCTCCACGAACTCGACGCCCTCGATGGGCTCCGCCGCGGCGCGGGCGGCGGTAATGACCCGGGCGCCGCCGGCCACGAACCGTTCGACGGCGGCGCGGCCCAGACCCTTGGTGCCGCCGCTGACGAGCACGCGCTTGCCGGCGAACTCGGTCGGATCAAGCTTGCTGGTCATCCCGTGATCTCCACGGCTTTGATGGCGTCACCTTCGAGCGTGAAGCGGTAGGTGAAGCGGATCGGGCTTCCGGGAAACTCGCCATGGGCGGGGCCTTCGACGACGATCAGGCCGTCCTCTTGGCGCAGACTGTCCGGCGTGAAGATCGCCTTCGCGGGCGCCACGGCCTCTTCGAAAAGGCGACGGATCTCAGCGTGGCCGCTGAAGACCTTGCCGTTGTCGCGCAGGATGGCGTCCGCCGCGAACGGCTGGAGCATGGCGTCGACGTCGAGCCGGGCGTTGGCGGCCACGTAGGCCGCGATCGGAGGAGGGAGTTCGAGTGGCATGGGTCATGTCCTGCTGCTGTGCTCTTCAGCAAAGTTAGGCGTGGACATTCCTCAGCATAATCAGGACAACACGGAACGACTCATTACGAATATCGGGACAATGGCGCAGCACAACCTGACCGAACTGGACGCCGTCCTCATGGTCGCACGGCGGGGAAAGTTCCGTGCGGCGGCCGTTGAGCTCGGGGTCTCCACAACGGCGCTCAGTAACGCGGTCGGAAAGCTGGAGCGGGCGCTCGGTGTGCGGCTTTTCAACCGCACCACGCGGAGCGTCTCGCTCACCGAAGCCGGTCAACGGTTCGTCGACCAGGTCGCGCCCGCCGTCCGGGAGATTCATGAGGCGATGGAGGCCGCGCGCTCCCAGCAGGCCGCCCCGTCCGGCTCCTTGCGCATAAACGCCTTTCCGACAGCGGCGCGCGAGATCTTCGCCTCGCTGGTCCTGCCGTTTCAGCGGCTGCACCCCCAGGTCCACTTCGACATCGTGACGGAAGGTCGTCTGGTCGACATCGTCGCCGGCGGCTTCGATCTTGGCGTGCGCAGCGCCGACCGGGTGCCGGTCGACATGATCGCCGTGCCGCTCGGTCGCCCACGGCGCAATGTGGTGGTCGGCGCGCCGAGCTATCTGCAAGCGCGCGGGACGCCGAAAATCCCGCAGGACCTCGCCGCCCACGCCTGCCTGCGCGTCCGCCTTCCAAACGGCGCGATCCACCGCTGGCCGTTCGAGAAGGATGGACAGTCGATCCATATCGACGTGGACGGCGGCCTGACCCTCGACGAAGCGAGCCTCGCCCGCACCGCCGCCCTGGCGTCCGTGGGCCTCACCCTGGCCATGGAGTCCGATGTGCGAGACGACATCGATGCCGGCCGGCTTGTCCGGGTGCTTGAAGACTGGACGCCGACGCTGCCGCCCCTAAGCCTCTACTATCCAAACCGGCGCAACCCCACCGCCGCGTTCAAGGCCTTCATCGACTTCGCATGGCAAGGCGGGGCGACGAGCGGCCACTAGTTTCACCGAGGGTCTAAGTCGGACTCAGCGGTCGTTGGATTTTCGCGGCCAGCGGCGGACCTTCCCAACCTCCGCTTTGGGGCGAACGACCTCGCCAAGACCCTACTTCCGCTTCCCGATCTCGAACCGCCCTACGGTGATCGCGCCGTCGTCGCCTTGCTCCAGTCCAGCTTCAGGCCGCCGGGCAGGGGGAGCCCAGGCGAAGATTACAACTATAGACAAGGGGCCTCGGCGGCCGTCCTCATCAATAGGCCTTGCCGTTGTTTTTGCGCACCGGCAGGGCCGTCCAGTCGAAGTCCGTGAACAGGCGGGCGTTGATGCTGATGCGCGGATCGTCGAAGTCGGGTTCGCCGCTGTCGAAACTGGGGAACTCGGAATAGGTCGGGACGCCGCAGACGGCGCAGTGGTGATGCTGGCCCAGATAGTGACCCCACTGGTAGGTCGAGACACGGTCGCGGGCCGTGGTCAGCTTGAACTGGGCCGGCCGGTAATAGGCGTACAGCGCGCCGCGCCGGGAGCAGAACGAGCAGTTGCAATCGGTCAGTTCGGTCGGCGCCTCGGTCACCTCGAACTGGGTGGCGCCGCAGTGGCAGCGGGCCTTGAGGGGCTGGTCGGTCATGGGCGCTCTCCTGGCTGGGAACAACGCCCGCCAGCCTAGGCGGCTCCTGCTGACAGCCGGGTCAGCAGCTCACTCGGGCACGTCCTCCCCGAACGGCTGCTGGGGATTGTTCCAGTCGGGCGGACCGCATTCGCAGGCGTGCGTCCCCTGGGCGTCGTCCCAGCACCAGATCTGGAACCGGCACGCCAGGTCCTCCTCCCTCTCCGCGCCCTGGGTCAGTTGCTGCAGCTGGCGCAGCATGTTGTGCGGGGCCGTGCGGCCGCCCTCCGCCGTCGCCACGTGCGGCAGCAGGCCGGAATAGAGCCGCCCCTCCACCTCCACGCAGCCCTCGCCGGCGTTGATGGCCAGATTGTCGTTCGCGCCGGAGCGGCCGAACGACATGCACAGCTCCTCCTCGACCGTATGCCTGGCGTTCAGGCATTGGCGCTTTTCGGGCCCCTCCCCGACGTCGGCGCCGCCCTCGACCGACCGGCGGACGTTCATCCCGGCCCTCAGCACATCGATCTTGGTGGAGGCGTAGACGTGGGTCTGGGTGGCCCGCCAGCCCAGCAGACGGAAGATCTGTTCCATCAGCATGGTCGCCTCGCCGCAGTTGCCGCGCTCCACGTTGTCCACGTCCAGCAGGCCCCAGACATTGTCCGGGATTTTGGCCCTGCCGTCGGGGTTCAGCGTCGAGGCCGGATGACCCACGATCGGGAACTCCACCTTCACGGGCTGGGGCGTGTCGGTCTTGAGCGGGTCGCTGGGATCCAGTCGCGAGGTGTCGTTGCGATAGTTGTTGACCGCGTGCTGGACCAGCGGCGCGACGTCGGCGATCTCGGGCACGGCGTCGGGCGTGAACGGCGCCAGGATGCGGGCGATGAAGTTCATCCGCTTGGGCGTCATCGCGTTGGCGTTGCCGCACGAATTGGTCAGGATCGGCGCGGCGTGGGTCACGTGGATGCGGTGCGGGCCCGAGACCCCGGCGTGGTACCAGAGCTGGTCATCGACGAACTGCACGTTCCACAGGATCTCGACATCGCGCGCGCCCAGACGGGGCGGGATCACGCCCTTGCCGTGGAAACTGGTCTTCTGGGGCAGGCCGGTGGCGATCATCGGCGCGGATTCGAAGTTCAGCCACGGGAAGGTCTTGCTGATGCCGAACAGCCGGAAGGCCTCGCCCGGTCGCGCCACGGTCACCGTCGCCTCGGCGTGGATCGTGGTTCCGCGCGTATAGGACACCGGCTTGGCCACGCCCGCAGAGGTCCAGTGCGGCGGGTCGGCCGTGCGGCCGGCGTCGCGGTAGAGCGGAACGGCGGCCAGCTCGCGCATCGCGCCGTGCTCGTTCAGGAAGGTCAGGGCCTCGACCCGGCAACGGATGGAGGGCCGGACCAGCCGATGTCCATAGCCGCCGCTGGACAAGACCAGCGCATCCTCGCCGTGCGCGCTGGACGTCGCCAGCATCACCGAGGGCGGCGCCCGGGCGGTAAGCAGGTCGAAGATCGCGTTTACGGCGAAGGTCGGATCGAACGGCAGCGACCATTTCGACTGCTCGAAGTCGCGTTTGGTGAACCGAAAGTCTTCGAGCTGCATCGGGACGCGGCCCGCCTCGTCCAGATGGCCGCCGATCCGCGTCGAGCCCTGGGCCTCCAGCGCGGCCACGAACTCGCCCAGGGGATGACGCACCACGACCTTAGGCGCGGAGATGAAGAACCCGCCCAGCTTGTCGAACGTCAGGGTGATGGTCTCCGCCAGTTCCAGGCCCTCAAGTGGCGGCAGGGCCGAACCTTCCAGGTCCAGAGTCCAGCGCCCTCTCAGCCAGCCGAAGAAGCTGGGATCGGCGACGAAGGTCTCCGGGTCGCCTTGGGACGGACCTGGACCAGTATCGAGCCGAGGATCGCCGGGCAGCGGATAGGACCCCTCGTCGACCGCCGCATCGCTGTTGAAGACAGGGCCCGTGGGTTGGCCGTTGGACGGCCCCGTGGGTGGCAGGACGACTTGGGACACCGGCGCCTCCAGGTTCGATCCCCTGAAGGTGTCAACTCAGAGCTGCGGAGTCCAGCGACGCTCGCGACCAGCGTTCCAAAACGCAAAACGCCCCCGGACCGAAGTCCGGGGGCGCTTCGAGATCGCTGAGTGGAAGGCTTAAGCGGCGTTCTTCAGCAGCGACTTGGTCAGGATGCCAATGGCGGCTTCGCGATCGATGCGCTCGATGGCGGCGACTTCACGGGCCATGCGGTCCAGGGCCGATTCATAGAGCTGGCGCTCCGAATAGGACTGTTCCGGCTGGTTCTCGGCGCGGTGCAGGTCGCGGACCACTTCGGCGATCGAGATCAGGTCGCCCGAATTGATCTTGGCTTCGTATTCCTGGGCGCGACGCGACCACATGGTGCGCTTCACGCGGGCGCGGCCCTTCAGGGTGGTCAGGGCTTGCGACACGGTGTTGCCTTCGGCCAGCGGACGCAGGCCCGCGGTCTTGGCCTTCTTGGTCGGCACGCGCAGGGTCATCTTTTCGTGGTCGAAGGTGATGATGTAGACCTCGAGCGACATCCCGGCCACTTCCTGGGTCTCGACGCCCTGGATGCTGCCCACGCCGTGCGCGGGGTAAACGACGTGATCGCCGACCGAGAATTCCAGACCGCTCTTGCTCATTCGTTCGTCCTCAATAAGTTCGGGCAGGGCCCAAAACACCGCGTCTCGAAAACATCCAAAGGGCATCCCAAACGGCGACAGGGACCCGTCCGCGAAATGCTTGCGGGGCCAAGGCCGGTCAGGATTGGGATAGTTCTTTAAGTCACCCTTCGCCTTCGATCGGGCGCGCCGGTTTCCCGGCTGACATCGTCCACATGACGGGCAGGCGCGACTGATCGCGACCGTTACGTCGGAACCGACAATATCATAAAATTCAGCTTGATGAAAGGCTTGCGACCTGTTTAGCCGCCCGATCCGGCTGGTTCGGGCGTGCTTCCCGAGGTTTTTCCGGGAATTTCTCGTCGAAATCGTCCGTTTCGGCGTTCGCGCGCGAAGCGGCGCCGAAGTCCCGCATGGCGAGTCGCCCGCCTACCGGCTCAGCTGCCCTTGCCGGGCTTTTCGCTGAAGTACTTCTCGAACTTCCCGGTTTCGCGTTCGTACTCTTCGCGGTCGGCGGGCGGCGTGCCCTTCACGGTGATGTTCGGCCAGATCTTGGCATATTCGGAGTTGATCCGCAGCCACTTGCCGTCCGGCTCGTCCTCGGTGTCGGGCTTGATAGCGTCGATCGGGCATTCCGGCTCGCAGACGCCGCAGTCGATGCATTCGTCTGGATTGATGGCCAGGAAGTTCTCGCCTTCATAGAAGCAGTCGACCGGGCACACCTCGACGCAGTCCATGAACTTACATTTGATGCAGGCGTCGGTAACGATGTAGGTCATCGAAGGCTCGGCGGGTTCCGGGTCGGCAAGAGAGGCCGCGTTTTCGAAGCCAAGGGCCCGCTTGTCAATGCGGCTTGGCTGCGCGGACGTCCAGGATTTCTCACACCGACTTCGTCGCGGGCGCCCGGCGCCACCTTAAATAGGCGCGGATCTCCATATACCGTCGTTACGTTACCCTTTCTTATCGAAGCTCGGTCACAACCAAGCCAAGGAAAACAAACAAGAAGTCGACAACCCGACCCATGACGAGAACCGCCGTGCGCACCCAGGTCTCGATCACGACCCCAGACGCTAAGACGCCGGACGTCCGGATGGACGCCTTCGAGACGTTCGTGCGCCACGCGCCCTTCGCGGCGGCCCTGGTGGACAACGCCTTCCGCTTGACCGCGGTCAGCCCCGACTGGGAACGCCACGGCCTCAGCCCCGATCTCGAGATCGGCGACGATTTCCGCCGCGCCCTGCACAATGCCGAGGACCTGGAGAGCCTGGAGCGCTGCGTGGCGTTCGGCGAGTCGTTCTCGCGCTATCGGTCGATCTCCTTGAACGGAGCCGAGCCACGCATCTGGCGCACCGAGTTCGCGGCCACCGCCATGGAGACCGGCCGAACCCTGGCGGTGATCGTCACCGCCCGCGACGTCAGCGGCTACGCCGAGACCGCCCTGAAGGCCGAGCGCGACCAGCAGCGCCTGAAGATGGCTCTGGAGCTCGACGATCTGATGGTCCGCGAATACGACCTGCGCACCGGTGAGATCTATTGCTCGGGCACCTCTCCGGAACTGGAGAAGTGGTGCCTGTTCAAGACCGACCCGCTGGAGATCGTCCATCCCGACGACCGCGAGAAGATGGCCGAACTGGTCCGCAATCGGAAGGACGGCGAGGCCCAGGTCTTCGAGTTCCGCCTGAACCGCGACGACGGGGTCGAGACCTGGGTGCGTTCGGTCGGGAAGAAGTTCCTGGGCGCCGACGGCAAGCCCGAGCGGCTGGTGAACCTGTTCAAGGACATCACCGACCGCCGCCGCCACACCGAGGCCGTCGAGAACCTGGCCTTCCGCGACAGCCTGACCGGCCTGCCCAACCGCGCCTATTTCAATCGCAAGTTCCAGGAGGCCGTCGACGCTTCCGAGATGATGGGCGAGCTTTTCGGCCTGATCATGATCGACGTCGACCACTTCAAGGACATCAACGACACCCTGGGCCATGACGCCGGCGACGCTCTGCTCAAGCGGCTGGCCGAGATGCTGCACGCGGCGTTCCGTTCGGGCGACACCGTGGCGCGGCTGGGCGGCGACGAGTTCGCGGTGATCCTGCGCGGCCTGCATTCCGAGGCCGACATGATGCGGCCCGTCAACGCCCTGCAGGACCTGCTGCGCCGGCCCATCGAGCACGGCGGCCGCAGCTTCTCGGTCAGCGCCAGCATCGGGGCGGCCCTGCACGGCGATCCCGACGCCGATCCGCACCACATGATCAAGAACGCCGACATCGCGCTCTACCGGGCCAAGGACGAGGGCCGCAACCGCAGCGTCGTCTTCGACCCCTCGATGCGCTCGGCCCTGGAGCAGCGGGTCGAGCTGCTGCGCGACGTACGCGCGGCGATCGCGGCCAACGAGTTCGTGCTCTACTACCAGCCGATCGTCGATATCGCTTCGCATAGCGTCAGCGGCTTCGAGGCCCTGATGCGTTGGGACCACCCCGAGCAGGGCGTGCTGACCCCCGACCGCTTCCTGGCCGCCTTCGAGGACCAGGACCTGTCGCTGAAGCTGGGCGACATGGCCTTCGAGACCGCCCTGAAGCAGATGCGCGAATGGCTGGACCAGGGCGTGGAGTTCGGCCGCGTGGCGGTCAACATCTCGGCGGCCCAGTTCCGCAGCGGACGCCTGGCCCAGGAGGTGCAGGAGCGCCTGGCCCGCTGGAACGTGCCCTGCGAGCGCCTGACCATTGAGGTCACCGAGAACGTCTATATGGGCTGGGGCTCGGAGATGGTCAGCGACACCGTCCGCCAGCTGCACCGGGCCGGGGTGATGATTGCTCTGGACGACTTCGGCACCGGCTACGCCTCGCTCGCCAACCTGCGCCAGTTCCCGATCGACCGCCTGAAGATCGACAAGTCCTTCGTCCAGAACGCCGAGGACGCCGCCATCGTCAAGGCGGTCATCACCCTGGGCTCGTCCATGGGCATGAAGGTCGTGGCCGAGGGCGTCGAGGACCAAGGCCAGCTGGACGCCCTGGCCGACTACGGCTGCGACCAGATCCAGGGCTACCACTTCAGCCGGCCGATGCCGGCGGGGATGGTGCCGGGCTTCCTGGAGGGGTTCGGGCGCTAGGCGTGCCGCTGCGTCCCTAGGCCGCAACGCCCCTTCACCTCTCCTTCACCATAGCCGCGCGACTCTTCCGGCACGATGAAGATCGACCAGATATCGGCGACGACCGGCGCGGGCTCGGCGGCCTTCCCGTTCCCGGGCGGGGTCGCGGCGGCGACCGCGGCGGTCAACGACGCCAGCGGCGCGACCGGCGTCGGCCAGCAGCTGGACGCCTATCACGCCCTGTCGTCCCGCTGGGCCGGGGCCGGTCCCGGCGAGCGCGCGGCCCTGACGCCCGCTCTGACCGAGTCCCCGTTCGCCAAGACCATCCAGACGGCCGTCAACACCTTCACCCGCGCCGCCTGGCCGGGCTCCGGCGCCCAGCCGCCCGTGCCGCAGCAGCGGATGAAGGACGCCTTCGAAGGCCTGTCCGACGACCATCAGCAGATCATCGCCTCGCTGCAGGTCGGCGTGCCAGGCTCGCCGCCGCCAGCCTCGGTGGAAGACTATCGGGCGCGGCTGCAGGCCGACCTCGACGCGGCGCAGGCGCCGACGGGGCCGGTGGATACGGTGACGCTGTCGGCGGAAGCCCAGGCGCGGTTGGCGGGAGCGGCGCCGGCGGAAGAGGCTCCGCAGGTGGCCCCCACGCCGCAGATGGCGCCGGCAATCACGGCCTATACGCGGCTGGCGCGGTAGATCAGCGGCGCACTCACTTGCCCCCTACGGATCGCTTCGCGATCGTCTTCCCCCATAGGGGGAAGAGCCGCATTTGCTGTCGCCGCACGTGAAGGCTCCGCCTCCTATGGGGGCGGACAGACGGCGAAGCCGTCAGGTGGGGGCAAGTGGGTGCGCCGCTAGCCCTCCACCGCCTCGTACAACTCCCGAGCCTCCGTCGCGGGCCCTCTGCGTTCGCCGAACCCCAGCACCCGCACCGAGACCACGCGCCCGCCGATGGCGAACACCAGCGCGTCTCCGATCCGTAGCCCCCGCGACGGCTTGTCCACCCGGCTCTCCACGCCCGTGCGGGTCAGTCTGATCCGTCCCTCCTCGACGAACCGCCCCGCCAGCGACCGGGTCTTGAAGAACCGCGCGCGCCACAGCCAGACGTCGGCGCGGCAATGGCCGGGATCGAGGTCGCTCATGAGGCGGCCTTGGCAGCGGCCGCCGGCTTGCGGCGACGGGGCTTCTTCCGCCTCGGCGGCGGCTCGGTCAGCTTGGCCAGGGCTGCGAACGGCGAGTCCGGACGGGCGGTGACCTTGGGCTCGGGCCGCTGGGCGCCGCGCCGCTTCCAGACGATCGGGTCGCCAGGCTTAGGCCGAATGGCCGGGGTATAGTCGAGCGCCCGCAGCACGGCGGCGGCCTCGGCGGAGGTCCAGCCCAAGGCGTCGCGGGCGGCGTCCGTCAGCACCACCCCGCCGGGCCGCTGGCCCTCGCGCAGCAGGGCGTCCAGCCGCTCCAGCATCTCGACCGGCACGACGTACTTGCCGACCAGTCGCAGGCCGTTGGCGGCCAGGGCGCGGGCGTCGGGCGCGGGGCTGGGCGCGGCGGCCAGGCGTTCGCTCTCGCCGCGCCAGCCGCCCGGCGTCAGGGCTCGGGCCGTGGCCAGAGCCTCGGGGCGCAGCACCGAGGGCAGGAACAGGCTGAACGCTCCGATCCGCACGCCCAGACTCTTCAGCGTCCGCCGCTCGGCCTGGCTCATGGCCTTCAGGTCCCCATCGACCGCGCGCTTGTCCAGCACGCCGCCGGCCTCCAGCAGCCGGTGGGCCAGACCGCGCGGCAGGCCCTTCAGCTCGCCGCCGGAGAGGGCCCGCTCCAGCTTGCGCAGGCCGAAGAGCTTGCGATCGACTTCACCGGCCAGGAAGGCGTCCAGCCGCCGTTCGGCGCGCTCGCGCACCGAGGCCTCGCCAAGTTCGCCCAGCAGCCGCGCGCGGGGCTGCATCAGGGCGCCGCCGCTGCGGACCGCGCCCGCCGTCTCGCCGTTCCACAGCACGGCCCCGTCCGGAGTCAGGGTGAAGGCCGCATCGGCCTCGGCCGCCAGCTGGCCTAGACGCCGGGCGACCTCCGGCGTGACCGCCCGCTGGGCGGCGTTGCGCAAGGCCTTTTCCTCCAGCGCCGAACCGCCCTTCTCCTGGACGAAGGTGACGCCGGTCAGCCGGCCGACGACGTGGCCCTCGACCGTCACGGCTCCATCGGCGCCGACGCCGGCCAGCATGACCTCGCGATCGCCCAGCTGGCGCATCAGCACGCTGGTGCGCCGGTCGATGAAGCGGGCCATCAGCTTCTGGTGCAGGGTGTCGGACAGCCGGTCCTCCAGCTGCCGGGTCACGCCCTGCCAGTGGACGGGGTTGTGCAGCCAGTCGCCGCGGTTGGCGATGTAGCTCAGCGTGCGTACGCCCGAGAGCCGCGCGGCCAAGCTGTCGATCTCGCCGTCGGTGCGGTCCAGCGCCTTGAACTGGCCGGCGATCCAGTCTTCCGGGAGACGCTTCCTGCCCGTGGTCAGATCGTCGAACAGGGTACGGACCATGCGCTGGTGATCGTCGTCGGTGGTCTTGCGGAAGTCGGGCGTCTGGCAGACGTCCCACAACCGGATCAGGGCCGAGCGGTCGGCCTTGCAGCGGGCGATGACGTCGTCCTGTTGGGCCAGCTTGCGCAGCGTGCGCTCGTCCAGCGCCTCCTCGGCCAGCTTCAGCCCGCCGCGCGGCGGCGGTT
>JAGIBE010000225.1:0-32317 GCA_017744495.1 Caulobacter sp.
TGCACACCCAGACCTTGTGACGGGTCTGGGCTTCGGCTGCGGTGACCGCGACGGTGGAGGCCGTGAAGCCGAGGGCGACGACGACGGCCAGAGTCTTGAGTTGGGCGCGCATGGCGAGATCCCTTCTTAGGTTTCAGTCCCTTGAGCGCATTGAACGCCCAAGCTCGAAATGGGTTCGATCAGTGTCGGCTTTCCGACCTGAACCGGGGATGAAGCGGCTCCGACGCGGCCGTTCATCCCCGTTCATCAGCTAGCCCTGGACGCGGTAGCGACCCTCGCTGTCGGGGCAGACGCGGACATAGCGGGTCTCGACGCGGCCGTTGTAGTCGGTGTCGGCCGGGGCCAGGCGGCAGCGGCGGCTGTAGTCGCCATAGACGGCGCTGGAGCTGGCGCGATAGCGGCTGCTTTCGCGGTACGGGACCGTCTCGTCATAGGTCCAGTACTGGCCCTCGCGGTCGCAACGGGCCTTGGTGGCCGAGTTGCTGATCGCCGCGCCCACGCCGGCGCCGACCACGGCGCCCAGCACCGTGCCTTCCGGCTTGGCGTTGCGGGCGGCCAGGTTCGAGCCGGCCACGGCCCCGACCAGAGCGCCGATCACGCCGCCGGCGGCGGCGTTCTTCTTGGCGTCGGCCCGGCAGGGCTCGGTGTACGAGGTGTCGTAGCCGTAGCTGCCCGCGTACGGCGCGCCGTAGCGGCTGGCGTAGTCCGGATAGCGGCGATCATAGGCGCCGGAACCGTAGCGGCGGTCGTAGTCAGCGCGAGCCCGCTCGTAGTCGGCGCGGTCGCGCTCATACTGGGCCCGCTGGCTCAGATAGTCGCTGCTGCTGGACGTGTAGACCTGGCCGCTCGTGCTGAACCGCCGCGCCTGGTCGGGATAGCGCCGGTCATAGGCGCCGTAGCCGTAGCGACGGTCGTAGTCGCGGCGGGCGTCCTCGTAGATCTGGCGATCGTGCTCGAAGGTGGTCTGCTCGCGATAATAGTCCGAGCTGTCGCGATAGACGGGGCTGTCGAAGCGCGTGGCGTATTCGGGATAGCGACGGTCATAGGCCCCGGCGCCGTAGCGGCGGTCATAATCGGCCTTGTCGCTCAGGTACTTGGCGCGGTCGCGATCGTAGTCGCGCTGCTGGTCCTGATAGTCGGCGCGCTGGGCGTCGTAGACGGCGCGCTGGTCGCCGTAGGTTTCCAGGCGCTGGCGGTAGGCCGCGTCCGCCGACTGGGCCAGCACGGGCGCGGCCGTGCTCAGGGCCATGGCCGAGGCCATCAGCCACACAGTGGTCTTGGAAGTCATGATGGTTCTCCGTTCCGACGAACGGATCGACGCTCGGCCCCCGATAACGGCCGCCAATCCTTGTAGGGTGTCCCTGGCCAATAGAAGGCGCGGCGGCGGTACAGGTTCCGTCAGACGGTGGGGGCGGCTAAGCTGGCGTGGCGTTGCAGCGCTCGCTCGCGATCTAGTGCTTCCCGTACCGCGGCGCCGACTGCTTCGGTCAAGCCTGTACCGCGCAGTTGAGCGAGTTCGCGAATGCTCTTCACGACCTCCAGCTTGCGGATTTGGATGGAAGCGGACCTTGTCATGGTTGAGTGAACTATACCATGGCGAGCAAGCGAGGTCACGCTGCCGTCAGTCCTTCGTCACCGTCATCATATAGTTGATGTCGACGTCGGCCGAGCGGCTCCAGCGACCGGTGAGCGGATTGTAGGCCACGCCGAACGGGCCCTGGACGTTGACCGGTTCGCCGGCCAGGAAGGCGCGCAGTTCGCCGGGTTTCAGGAACTGCTTCCACTCGTGGGTGCCGGGCGGCACCCAGCGCAGGATGTATTCGGCGCCGATCTTCGCCAGGGCCAGGGCCTTGAGCGTGCGGTTCAGGGTGGCCACGATCATCAGGCCGCCCGGCTTGAGCAGGCGCGAGCAGGTGCGTAGGAACTCGCCGGGATCGGCCACGTGCTCGATGACCTCCATGGTCAGCACCACGTCGAACGGCCCCGCGCCCTCGGCCAGCAGCTGTTCGGCGGTGGCGGGGCGGTAGCCGATCGTCAGGCCCTGCTCGGCGGCGTGGGCCGCGGCGGTCTTGATGTTGTTCTCCGAGGCGTCGATCGCCGTGACCGTGAAGCCCAGCCTGGCCATCGGCTCGCTCAGCAGGCCCCCGCCGCAGCCGATGTCCAGCAGGGTCAGGTCCTCGAACGGTGCGCGGGCGTTGCCGTCGCGGTCGAAGCGCGCCAGGGCCTGCTCGCGGATGAAGCCCAGCCGGCAGGGGTTGAAGACATGCAGCGGCGCGAACTTGCCGCGCGGGTCCCACCACTCGGCCGCGATGGCCGAGAACCGCGCCACGTCGGCAGGATCGATGCTCCAGGAGGGGGCGCTTCCAGGAGAAGGGGGGGCGTCGGCGGGCTGGCTCATCGCCTTCATGTAGCAACGTCACGGCGAGCCGCGAAGGGCGCGGCGCCACACTGGGCGAAAAAGACACCCGCGCGACATTGCCGTTGCGCCTCAGCGCCGCTAGAAGACCGCGGCTTGCGCGGCCGGCGCGGTTCGTCCGCCCCCGGCGCAAGAATTGACCTTAGGTTTTTCAGGGGTAGGGCGTGTCACGTCTGGTGATGAAGTTCGGCGGCACCTCGGTGGCCGACCTGGAGCGCATCCGCCGGGTGGCGCGCCTGGTCGCGGCCGAAGTGGCCACGGGCAAGCAGGTGGCGGTGGTGGTCTCGGCCATGTCGGGCAAGACCAACGAGCTGGTCGCCTGGACCGACGGCTCGGGCCGAGCGGCTCAGGGCCTGCCGGAGTCGGATGACGAGTACGACGCCGTCGTGGCTTCGGGCGAACAGGTCACGGCCGGCCTGCTGGCCATGACCCTGCGCAACATGGGCCTGAACGCCCGCTCGTTCCTGGGCTGGCAGGTGCCGATCCTGACCGACGACGCCCACGGCCGCGCCCGCATCGAGGACATCCCGCCGGCCAATCTGGAGGCCTGTTTCGCGGCCGGCCAGATCGCCGTGATCGCCGGCTTCCAGGGCGTGACCACCGACCAGCGCATCACCACCCTGGGCCGGGGCGGCTCGGACACCAGCGCCGTGGCCGTCGCCGCCGCGGTGAAGGGCGACTGCGACATCTATACCGACGTCGACGGCGTCTACACGACCGATCCCCGCATCGAGAGCAAGGCCCGCAAGCTGGCCAAGATCTCGTACGAGGAAATGCTAGAAATGGCCTCGCTGGGGGCCAAGGTGCTGCAGACCCGTTCGGTCGAGATGGCCATGGCCCATCGCGTCCCGGTGCGGGTGCTGTCGAGTTTCGTCGAACCCGGGGAGGCCCCCGGCCAAGGTACGATCGTCTGCGACGAGGAAGAAATCATGGAAAAGCGCATCGTCTCGGGCGTCGCCTATAGCCGCGACGAGGCCAAGATCACCCTGCTGGGCCTGCCCGACCATCCGGGCGTGTCGTCGCAGATCTTCGGCCGCCTGGCCGACGCCAACGTCAACGTCGACATGATCGTGCAGTCGCGCGCCCGCAGCGCCGACACCGCCAACATGGAGTTCACGGTCGGCAAGCGCGACGCCGTCCGCGCCGTCGAGATCGTCCGCGCCGCCCAAGCCGAGATCGGCTTCGAGGACGTCGCCGTGAACGAGGACGTGGCCAAGGTGTCGGTGATCGGCGTGGGCATGCGCTCGCACGCCGGCGTCGCCCAGTCGATGTTCCAGGCCCTGGCCGAGAAGAACATCAACATCCAGGTCATCTCGACCTCGGAGATCAAGATCTCGGTCCTGATCGACGCGGCCTACACCGAACTGGCCGTCCGCGCCCTGCACGCGGCGTACGGGCTGGACCAGCTGTAGGATCCGACGACGGAGGGCGCGTCTTCGCGTCGATCGTCGTTAGCGAAACGTCGCGTTCTGACGTTATGAGAGGCGCATAGCCTCCAGGAGCCCCCATGTCCGTCTTTCACTTCGATCCCGAGCGCCGCTCGGTCACCTTCGAGGGCGAGGCCGGGCTGGAGCTGCTGTACGACCTCCTGTTGCGCGCCAAGTTCGGCGACGGCTACGAGAAGCCGCTGCTGGTCAGCCAGTGGCTGGCGGCGCTGCTCCGCAAGCTGGACGCGGCCCTGCCCGACGACGGCCAGTGGTTTCCCGAGCAGCCCGGCCGTCCCGTCTTCGACGAGGACGACCTGCTGGCCATGGGCGACGCGGTCATCGAGGAAGGCCACACCGTCGGCTGGTGGACCATGACCGAGCCCGAGAAGCGCGCCTATTTGCGCGAGGTCATCGCCGCCCCACATCCCCTGACGGACGAGCAGGTCGAGTTCATCGAGCGCGACATCGAAGGCGCGGTGGAGCAGGCCAAGCAGTTGGTCGAGGCGATCAGCGAGCCGCTGGCCTTGCCGGGGCACGGTTAGCGTGCACGGCTGACCGCGCTAGGATGAGGGCATGGGCCTGCATCTGACCGCCCCCGCTGAACTCTCGTTCCGCCGCTATGGCGCGGACGCGCCGCCCCACGCCCACGACTTCGACCAGATCGTGCTGCCGCGCCGGGGCGTGCTGGAGATGGAGATCGACGGCAAGGGCGGCCGGGTCGATCCGGGGCGGGCGGCCGTGGTTGCGCCTGGCTCGCACCACGCCTTCGCCGCGTCGGGCGACAATCTCTTCGTGGTGGCCGATATCGGCGGCGCGTTGATGGCTCCGTTCGAGCGCCTGCGCGAGCGGCCGTTCGCGCCCGTCACCGGCGCGGTGCGCGGTCTGCTGGATTTCCTGGCGGGGGAGGTACCGGGGCGGATCGACGACGGCGTGGCCCGTCTGTGGACCCCGCTGCTGCTGCGTGGCCTCTCGGCCACGCCGGCGGACCTGGATCCCCGCCTCTCGCGGGCGATCGACTTGATCGGGGCCCGCTACGCCGAGCCCCTGGTCGTGGACGAGATGGCTCGCGAAGCGGGCATGAGCCAGAGCCGCTTCTTCGATCGGTTCGGCGCGGCGCTCGGTCAAAGTCCGCACGCCTATCTGGCCGAGACCCGCCTGCGCGCCGCCCAGCGCTTGTTGTCGGAGACCCGCCTGTCGATCGCCGAGATCGCCGTGCGCACGGGCCACGCCGACCAGAGCGCCCTGACCCGGGTGATGAAGGCGCGGCTGGGCGTGACTCCCGCCGCATGGCGGCGCGGTTCGCGCGCCCCCTAAATCCGCTCATCCCGGCGAATGCCGGGACCCAGATGGAATGGCTTTGAGGCTGACGCCAGGAGCGCTGAGCTGATCCAGGTCGCTACCCGGCTTTGGGATCTGGGTCCCGGCATTCGCCGGGATGAGCGGTGTTTAGGAGTGAAATTTTCGGCCCGCTGTCGAATCCGCTCCGCGCCGCGCGACTTCTCCTGGAAGGCCCCGCCGGGGCCTCGCAAAGAGGAGCCGTATGATGATCACGGTCAGTGCTTTCCGCTCGGTCCCGCCCTTCGCCCAGGGCCTGGTCCGCGACCTTCGCGTGCGCTGGGCGCTCGAGGAGGCGGGCGTCCCCTACCAGGCCCGCCTGCTGGAGCAGGGCGAACAGGAGACCCCCGACTACCGGGCCATCCAGCCGTTCGGCCAGGTGCCCTACATGCAGGACGGCGACTTCGTGATGTTCGAGAGCGGCGCCATCGTGCTGCACATCGCCGAGAAGTCGCCCGTCCTGTCGCCGTCCGATCCGGAGGCCCGGCTGCGGATGCATACCTGGCTGATCGCCGCGCTGAATTCGGTCGAGCCGGCCCTGCAGAACCTGTTCCTGATCGACGTCTTCTTCACCGACGAGGCCTGGGCCAAGGAACGCCGGCCGGGCGCCGAGGCCTTCGCGATCCGGCGGCTGCAAGGCCTGTCCACCTGGCTGAAGGGGCGCCAATACCTGGCCGACGAGCGCTTTACCGCCGCCGACCTGATGATGACCACCGTGCTGCGTCTCGCCCGCGAGACCGACCTGGTCACCGGCGACCCCGTGCTGGACGCCTATGTCCGTCGATGCGAGGCCCGACCGGCCTTCCAGCGCGCCCTGGCGGCCCAAGCGGCGCCGTCTCAGGCGGCGCTGGAGCCGGCCGAGTAGGACGCTCTACCGTCCTTGTGGGTTGTCATCCCGGAAAGCGGAGCGCTTGTCCGGGACCCAGGTGAACCGCAAAGCCTCTGCCCAGTCCCCTGGGTCCCGGACAGCCTCTGCGAGGCTTCCGGGATGACAACGATTTATTGGAGGAGGGGGCTCACTTCGAGAGCTTCCGCCTAGCCCCTAGGAGCTTTTGCCAAGCGCAGCCCGCTCGCCTCTGCTAACTGCGGCGGATGACGTCCCAGCAGCGCCTCGTGATCGGACTCCTCTGCGGCCTCGTGGCCGGGGCGTTCTGGGGCGGGGTGTTCCTGGCGCCCAAGCTGCTGCACGCCTTCACGCCGCTGCAGATGACCGCCGGGCGCTATCTCTGCTACGGCCTGGCCTCGGCGGCCCTGCTGGTCCCCAGCGCTCGGAGCGTCCTGGCCCGGCTGACCTGGGCCGACTGGCGCGACCTGGCGGGCCTGAGCCTGCTGGGCAACATCGTCTATTATGTGGGTCTGGCCGTCTCGGTGCAGATCGCCGGCGTCGCTCCGGCTTCGCTGATCATCGGCCTGCTGCCTGTCACGATCACCTTGGTGGGGGCGAAACCTGGAGAAGGTGTCGCCCTGCGCCGCCTCATCGCGCCGCTGCTGCTGGTCGGGGCGGGCGTCGTCTGCATCAACGTCGCCGCCTTCCAGACCGTCACCGACGTCAGCGTCCCGCGTCTGGTGTTCGGCCTGCTGGCGGCGGTCGGGGCGCTGGCGGTCTGGACCGTCTACGCCGTCTGGAACGCCCGCCGCCTGGCCGCCACCCCGCGCTTCAACAGCCACGAGTGGTCGCTGCTGACGGGCGTGGTCACCGGCCTGCTGTCGCTGCTGCTGGTCGTTCCGGCCTTTCTGGGCGGCGGGCCGCACGTCCCGACGGATTGGATGACGTTCTGGGGCGTTAGCCTGGCCGTGGCCCTGGGCGCCTCGGTGGTCGGCAACGGCCTGTGGAATACCGCCAGCCGCCTGCTGCCGTTGTCGCTCTCGGGCCAGCTGATCGTGTTCGAGACCTTGTTCGCCCTGGTCTACGGCTTCCTGCACGACGCCCGCTGGCCGTTGCCGCTGGAGGCCGTGGCCATCGTCCTGATGCTGGCCGGGGTGCTGTGGTCGGTGCACCTGCATAGGCCTTCGGCCCAGGCTCATCCGGCGGCGTGAAGCCCCGTCTTCAAACATGACTGTAAGCTGAACATCGCCGTTCAGATCGGGTTCAAGGCGACTTTGCGACAAAGGCTCCAACAGCGCCGCACCGGACTTCCTCCGGCCTGACGCTCTCAAGGAGCAAAGCCATGAAGACCTTTGGTAAAGTCACGAAGATCGCCGTCGCCGCGGCTGTCACCGGCGCCCTGGTCCTACCCGCCTCGGCCGCCTTCGCCGGCGACAAGAGCAACAAGACCGAACGCGCCATCATCGGCGCCCTGATCGGCGGCGTCGCCGGCGCGGCCCTGTCCAAGGGGGACACCGGCGGCATCGCCATCGGCGCCGTCGCCGGCGCCGCCCTGGGCGCTTCGACCGGCAACAGCGACCGCGATCATCGCTATTCCAGCGGCTACCGCGACCAGCGCTACGGCTACGGGTCCAGCTACAACAACGGCTACGGCTACAACAGCGGCTATGGTCGCTCGAGCTACGACGGTCGCTACGGCCGGGACCGCTACGACTCCGGCTACCGCTACAGCGGCGGCCAATACGGCAACGGCTACTACGGCCAGCATCGCTAAAGGCCGTCAGGCCTGAATAAGCGGCGCCGTTCCTCCGGGAGCGGCGCCTTTTTCGTGCGCGAACCACGATTTGGCCGAGAGCGAACGCTGTGCGCGGCGCGAAATCTGCTATAGCCCGGCTGAGGACGAGAGGCTTCTTAACCCCTGGCGCGTTCTGTCAGGCTAAGCCTATCGGACTGAAGGCCAAAGGGGGGTCAGTACGACCAACCGGCCAACGGTGGGGAGTGCGCGCGCAGACATGGCGGCGTCCGGGATCGCTGTTCGGGGACCACGCAGCCTGCTTCGGCAGATTCGCGAGGCCATGGCCGGAGGCGGACCCGCCCAGGCCAAGCTCGACATGGTGGTGCGCACCATCGCCATCTCGATGGTGGCCGAGGTCTGCTCGATCTATCTGCGCCGCGCCTCGGGCGATCTGGAACTGTTCGCCACCGAAGGCCTGTCGCGCGACGCCGTCCACGTCACCCGCATGAAGCCGGGCGAAGGTCTGGTCGGCGAGACCATGCGCCTGGGCCGGCCGCTGAACCTGTCGGACGCCGCCAGCCACCCGGCCTTCTCGTACCGCCCGGAAACCGGCGAAGATCCCTACCACGCCTTCCTGGCCGTACCGCTGCTGCGCGGCGGACGGACGATCGGCGTGCTGGTCGTCCAGAACCGCACCGAGCGGATCTATGACGAGGAAGAGGTCGAGGACCTGCAGATCATCGCCATGGTGCTGGCCGAGATGGTCAGCTCCAGCGAGCTGCTGGGCCAGGGCGAGCTCAAGGACGTCGAGATCGCGCCGCACAAGCCCGAGCGGCTGAAGGGCGCGCGCTTCGCCGAGGGGCTGGCCTACGGCGTGGCCGTGCTGCACGAACAGCCGGTGGCCCCCGAACAGCTGCTGTCCGACGACGCCCTGGCCGAGGAGGCCCGGCTGAAATGGGCCATCGAGGCCCTTCAGACCCAGATCGACGAGATGCTGGAAGGCCAGCACGGCCTGGTCGGCGCCAGCTACGAGGTGCTCGAGACCTACCGCCTGTTCGCCCACGACCGGGGCTGGAACCGGTCGCTGCAGGAGGCCGTGCGTTCGGGCCTGACCGCCGAGGCCGCCGTCGAGCGGGTGCGCTCCGAACACCGCGCCCGCCTGGGCCAGGCCCGCGATCCGTATCTGCGCGAGCGGCTGCATGACCTGGAGGATCTGAACGACCGGCTGCTGCGCCACCTGTCGGGCGACGTCCACGCCGTGCGCGTGTTGCCCGAGGACGCGATCCTGATCGCCCGGAACCTGGGGCCGGCCGACCTGCTGGAATACGACCGCACCAAGTTGAAGGGCATCCTCTTGGAGGAGGGCAGCGCCGCCAGCCACGCCGGCATCGTGGCCCGGGCGCTCGACATCCCCTGCGTCGGTCGCCTCGCCGGCCTGCGCGACCGGGTCAGCGAGGGCGACCCCGTGGTGGTCGACGCCGAGACCGCCGAGGCCTGGCTGCGTCCCCGCGCCGATGTCATCAAGGCCCTGCAGGTCCGGATGGAAGTCCGCGCCCAACGCAAGGCCGAGTTCGCCCGCATTCGCGAAACGCCGGCGGTCACCAAGGACGGCGGCAAGGTCACGCTGCTGATGAACGCCGGCCTGGCGGTCGATCTGGACATCCTGGGCGAGACGGGAGCCGAGGGCATCGGCCTGTTCCGCACCGAATTCCAGTTCATGGTCGCCGAGGAGATGCCGCGCCTTGAGGCCCAGACCAGCCTCTACGAGAAGGTGCTGGAGGCGGCCGACGGCATGCCCGTCACCTTCCGGACCCTGGACCTCGGCGGCGACAAGCTGCTGCCGTACATGGAGCTGGAGCGCGAGGACAATCCGGCCCTGGGCTGGCGCGCCGTGCGTATGGGCCTGGATCGGCCGGCCCTGCTGCGCATGCAGATCCGCGCCCTGATCAAGGCCGCGCGCGGCCGCGAGCTGCGGATCATGTTCCCGCTGGTGGCCAACGTCGACGAATTCCGCGCCGCCCGAGCCTTCGTCGACCAGGAGGTCGCCTGGGCCCTGAAGCGCGGCCGGCCCGAACCGGCGCGCCTGGACGTCGGGGCGATGATCGAGGCGCCCTCGCTGCTGTGGCATCTCGACGCGCTGTTGCCGATGACCGACTTCGTTTCGGTCGGCACCAACGACTTGATGCAGTACTTGTTCGCCGCCGATCGGGGCAATCCCAGGGTTTCGGATCGCTATGATCCGCTGTCCCCTGCGGCCCTGCGCGCCCTCAAGACCATCCAGCAGGCCTGCGCCGACACCGGCACGCCCGTCTCGGTCTGCGGCGAGATGGCGGGGCGTCCGTTGGAGGCTTTCGCCTTGTTGGCCTTGGGTTTCGACCGCCTGTCGATGCCGCCGGCCGGCATCGGGCCGGTCAAGCAGATGGTGCTGTCGTGCGATCGCGAGGCCGCCCGCCGCAATGTCGAGGCCCTGCTGAAGACCTCGGCCGGATCGCTCCGTGGCGAGATCGAAACCCTGGCGCGCAAGCTATATGTCGCCGTCTAGACGCCCGCCTAGACATGGCCTCGGTTAACCAAGCGCGGCTTTATAGTGTATTGAATCCGGCGACTTACTTTGATATCGACCATAAAGTATTAACAAATCCCGGCTAGGACGGGTGGGGTAAGTCGTCGGCTTCGTCTCCGAGGGGGCTGAATTCTCCGACGACGCGAATTTGGGGTCTCATGGCAGCCATGCCGCTGGATACGGGCAGGGTCTCGCACTTGCATCTGGTCGCCGACGGCGAGCGCGAGGACGCGCCGGTGGTCGAGCACCAGCCTTCGATCGACTATGGCGTCGACCTGGGCGCGGCCCTGCGCGCGGCCCGCGAGTTCCGAGGGCTGACCCTGCAGGACGTCGCCGACGCCACGCGCATCCGTCTCAGCTACATCGAAGCGCTGGAAGACCTGCGCCTGGACGAACTGCCCTCGCGGCCGTTCACGATCGGCTATGTGAAGTCCTACGCCAAGGTGCTGGGCCTGGACGGCGACGCCGCCGTGGCCCGCTTCAAAGTCGATGTGCCCGACGACAGCGAGCCGCTGCGGGCCCCGGTCGGCGTGCGTCACGAACGCGATCCGCGCCTGGGTCTGATCCTGGCCCTGGGCGTGCTGATCGTCGCCGCCATCGTGCTGTGGAACGTGGCCCAGCGCGCCATCGCCAAGGACGCCCCGCCGGCCCAGGTGGCTCCGGCCCAGGCCAGCGCCGTGGCGGTCGCCGCCGCGCCGCCCCCCGCGCCGACCGATCCGAACGTCGCCCCGGGCTCCGTCTCGCTGGGCGCGCCGCTGCCGGCCCCGGTCGAGTCGACCACCCCCGAGCCCTACAAGACCCCCGGCCTCGACGACGCCGCCGCCAACGGCGGTTCGGCCGACGCCGTCAGCGCCGCCGCCAAGGTCCGCGCGGCCGAAGCCGCCAAGGCCGGCGTCGATCCCACCCAGCAGGTCAAGGTCGGCGCGCCGTTCCGTCCCAAGGGCGCGGTCTACGGCGCGGCTCCGGCCGAGGCCTCGGGCCTGATCCTGCAGGCCCGCAAGGCCGGTGCGCTGACCGTGCACGACGCCTCGGGCGCGATCTACTTCACCCGCTGGATGGCGGCCGGCGAGGCGTTCCGCGCCCCGCGCAACGGCGGCCTGGTCGCCGAGGTCTCCGATCCGGCGAACTTCGAGGTCTACAACGGCGGCGTCCTGACCAGCCGCATGCCCGGCCCGACCACGGCGCTTGGCAAGCTGATCGTGGCCCCGGCCGCGCCGCCCGCCGCCGCACCGGTAGCGGCGGCTCAGCCCAAGCCGGCCGCTCCGGCGCCGAAGCCGGTCGCGACCCAGACGCCCAAGCCGCAGGGCTGACATCTTTCACCCGTCATCCTGGGCCTTGTGCCCGGGACCCCTCTATCCGCCGCAAGTGCGGATGAGTGGCGCGCCAGCGCGCCAATGCACTTCACGTGAAAGCTGAACCAGGGGTCCCGGGCACAAGGCCCGGGATGACGGTGTTTGGGAGGGGGGACTAACCCCTTGATCGCCCCGACTTCGCGAACAGCAGGTCCGACCAGTTCCACGACCGCGAGCCCAGCGCCAGGCGCGGGGCGCCGGGGCCGTCGGCCAGCGAGATCAGCACCAGGCCACGCATCGGGTCGTCGCGGCAGGCCTTGGGGGCGAAGGCCACCTCCAGCATGATCAGCTCGCGCACGCCCGCCAGGCCCTTGCCCTCCTGGCCGGGGCTCTGCACCCAGTCGCCGTTCCAGACCAGCACCGCCTTGCCCTTGGCCGCCGCCTCGGGGTGGACCTGCATCATCGCGGCGCGCACGCGGGGGTTCTTGCGCAGCGCGTCCTGCAGCAGCCGGACCATGTCGCAGCCGCCGCCGCCCGGACCATTCCCCGCGCCGCCGGCCCCCGAGCCGCTGCCGGCCGTGGCCGCGCCGATCAGGTCGGCTTCGCCCAGTTCGGCCACCACCTGAGGCGTCGGAGCCGGCTTGGCGGGCAGAGGCTCGACCTGAGGCGGCGGGACCAGTTTCGGCGGACGGACGGGCAGCTTCGGCGGCGACAGCTTGGCCGGGGCCGGATCGCCGGCCGGCTCGGGCGCCAGCTTGGGCGGCTCGGGCGGGGGAGGCGGGGGCGGTTGGTACAGCGCCACGGCGATCGGGTCGGGCTCGTCCATCATCGGCGGCTGGATGCGCACGGCCAGGATGGCCAGCAGCAAGGCCCCGTGAGCCGCGACGCTGAAAAGGCCGGCGACCAAGCCGTCCACCTTCGCCCGCCGGCGTGGACGCGGCGTAGGGACCAGCGGATCGTAAGGCTGCGGTCGCCCGCTCATCGAAACTCCGCATTTGACGACGATGGGGCCGCCTGTGGAATGGTCTAGAGATCACCCACGGGAGTCAGGATCATGGCGCCCGCGACATTTCTCCTTCGGCCCTGCATCAGCCCGCTCTTGGGTTCCGCCGCCAAACCCCTTAGATTGGCGGCATGTCCGCTGATCACACGCACGTTCGTCCCTGGCGCCAGATCACGCGTCGCCAATCGCGGAAGATCCGCGTCGGCAGCGTCGAGGTCGGCGGCGACGCCCCGATCACCGTCCAGTCGATGACCAACACCCTGACCAGCGACGCCAAGGCGACGCTGGAGCAGATCCGTCAGCTGGAAGAGGCCGGCGCCGACATCGTCCGCGTCAGCTGCCCCGACACCGACTCCACGGCCGCCTTCAAGACCATCGCCCGCGAGGCCAAGGTCCCGCTCGTGGCCGACATCCACTTCCACTACAAGCGCGGCATCGAGGCGGCCCAGGCCGGCGCGGCCTGCCTGAGGATCAATCCGGGCAACATCGGCAGCCCCGACCGCGTGCGCGACGTGATCCAGGCGGCCCGTGACCACGGCTGCTCGATGCGGATCGGCGTCAACGCCGGCTCGCTGGAGCGCGAACTCTTGGAAAAGTACGGCGAGCCGTGCCCCGACGCCATGGTCGAGAGCGCGCTGAACCACGCCCGCATTCTGCAGGATCACGACTTCCACGAGTTCAAGATTTCGGTGAAGGCCAGCGACCCGTTCATGACGGTGGCGGCCTATTACCAGCTGGCCGAGGCCATCGACTGCCCGCTGCACCTGGGCGTCACCGAGGCCGGGGCCCAGCGCACCGGTACGGTGAAGTCCTCGATCGGCATCGGCTCGATGCTGTGGGCCGGCATCGGCGACACCATCCGGGTCAGCCTGGCCGCCGATCCGGTCGAAGAGATCAAGGTCGGCTTCGACATTCTCAAATCGCTGGGCCTGCGCCACCGCGGCGTCAACATCATCGCCTGTCCGTCCTGCGCCCGTCAGGGCTTCAACGTCATCAAGACGGTCGAGACCCTGGAGCAGCGCCTGGCCCACATCAGCCAGCCGATGTCGCTGTCGATCATCGGCTGCGTGGTCAACGGTCCCGGCGAGGCGCTGATGACGGACCTGGGCTTCACGGGCGGCGGCGCCGGCTCGGGCATGATCTACATGGCCGGCAAGCCCGACCATAAGCAGTCCAACGACGGCATGATCGACCACATCGTCGAGCTGGTCGAGGAACGCGCGGCCAAGCTGAAGGCGGAGGCCGAGGCCAAGGCGATCGCGGCGGAATAGGTCGGCTAGCCCAACGAGGTCTGGATCGGCACGCCGCCCTTGATCGCCAGGGTCACCGGCGTGCGCTCGGCGATGTCGGCCAAGCGGGCGCGTTGGGCCTCGTCCAACGGACCGGCGGGGACCAGCACCCGCTCGATCCGGGGCGGGGTCTCGCCACCGTGATAGTGCAGGCGAACCTCCAGCGACTCCAGCGGCCACTGCTTGTGCTCGGCGTACATCTTCAGGGTCATGGCCGTGCAGGCGCCCAGGCTGGCCAGCAGCAGGTCGAACGGCGCCGGCCCGACATCGGCCCCGCCGTTGCGCGGCGGCTCGTCGGCGGTCAGGTCGTGGCGGCCGGTGGTGATCTGGGTGGCGTAGCGGACGTCGCCGATGCGGGCAGTGGCGGTGGCCATGGCGGGAGGCTCCTGGGGACGGGGAACGATATTCTGGAGCGAGTCGGGGACGCGCAGTCACGGCGGGGCCTTGATGCCTTCGCGCTGAATTCAGCGGAGTGCGAGGCCCCGGCTGTCAGATCACGCCCTGCGAGCGCTCGTCGGCTCCGGCCAGGGCGGCGGCGACAACGCGCAGGCCGCGTTCCAGGTCGGTCCGGTCCGCCACGGGCCCCAAGCAGACGCGTACGCCGGTCTCCAGGCCCGGGGTGACGACCGGCGCGCTCGGCGGCGTGACCTCGACACCCCCGCGCAGGGCTCGTCCAGCCACCCGTTCGGCCTCCAGCTCGCCCATGGGCAGCCACAGGTGCGGAGCGGCGGGCGAGCAGGGCGGCTCCACGGCCGCACCCAGGATATCCAGGGCCATGGCCAGGCGGGCGGTGGTCTCGGCGACGCCGGCGGCGGCGATGGCGTCGGCGGTTCCATCCTCGATCCACTGGGTCGCGATCAGGCCGCCGAACGCCGGCGGAGCGTAGGCCAGGGCGCGGACGGCGCGCAGCACCCGCTCGAAGTGGTCGCCCGGCGGGGTGACCAGATAACCGGCGCGCAAGCCCGGAGCCAGCGACTTGGACACGCCCGAGACATGGAAAGTGCGCTCCGGCGCCAGCACGGCCAGGGGCGGCGGATGGTCGCCCGCATAGACCGCATAGATGTCGTCCTCGACCAGCCACAGGTCGTGCTTGCGGGCCACGGCGACGATTTCCTCGCGCCGCCGCAGGCCCATGATCCGACCGGTGGGATTTTGAAGGGTGGGCAGCAGGGTCGCCACCCGGGCGCCGTCGCGGGCGGCCGCCTCCAGCGCGTCGGGCCGCACGCCGTCGGCGTCCATGGCCACGCCCCGCAGTCGCAGGCCGGCGTGGTCGGCGATCGCCTTGACGCCCTGGTAGGTGGAGGCTTCGCACAGCACCGTATCGCCGGGGCGGACAAGCGCGCCGAGCGCCAGGGCCAAGCCCTGCTGGGCGCCGGCGCAGCAGACCAGCCGCGTCCAATCCGCGCCCTCCAGCCCGCCACTGCGCGCCAGCCAGGCCGCCCCCGCCCGGCGTTGGACGTCCGACCCCGCCACCGGCGAATAACCCAGGTGGTCCAGGAGGTCGGGACGCCGGCGCAGCTTGGCCAGGGCCTCGGTCAGATGGTCGGCGGCGGCGCGTTGCGGCGCGATGTTCTGAGCCAGATTGAGGGGGCCCATCAAGGGGATAGGTCGGCCCGACGGGACGCTCACGCCCCGCACGAAGCTGCCGCGTCCGACATGGGCCTGGACCAGCCCAGCCTTCTCGGCCTCGACATAGGCCCGGGTCACCGTGCCCAGGCCCAGGCCCAGGCGGTGGGCCAGGTCGCGCTGCGGCGGCAGTCGGGCGCCGTCGTGCAGGGCGCCCGAGGCGATGTCGGCCCGCAGGGCGTCCAGCAGCCGCTCGTACAGCGGCGCGTCGCCGGGCGACAGGGTCGGGGTCCAGCCCGCCATGCATGTCTCCATAATTGTCACGGTGACAATATAGGTTTTGACTCATGATGCAATTGGCAAGATGAACGTGACATTCCGCTTCAGGAGTGCCCGCCATGACCGCTCAATTGCTTCTCGCCTTCGTCCTGTTCGCCTTCGCCACCGCCGGCACGCCCGGTCCCAACAACATGATGCTGCTGGCGTCGGGCGCGAACTTCGGGTTCCGCCGGACGGTGCTGCACATCCTGGGGATCAGCGCGGGCCTGGGCGTGATGGTGGCGGCCATGGGATTGGGCCTGGGCGGGGTGTTCAAGGCCTTCCCGGTGCTGCACGACGTGCTCAAGTGGGTCGGCGGGGCCTACATGCTGTGGCTGGCCTGGAAGATCGCCACCGCCGAGGGCGTCTCCGATAAGGGCGTCGGCGCCAAGCCGATGACGTTCTTGCAGGCCGCCGCGTTCCAATGGGTCAATCCCAAGGCCTGGGCCATGGCCCTGACCGCCGCCACCACCTACATGCCCGACGGCTCTACGGCCGGGGTGTTCCTGGTGGCCGGGACCTTCATGCTGGTCGGCGCGCCGTGCAGCGCGGCCTGGGCGGGCTTCGGTCAGGGCCTGCGCCCGTTCCTGGATCGGCCCAAAGTGCTGCGGGCTTTCAACCTGACCATGGCGGCCCTGCTGGTGGTCTCGCTCTATCCGCTGGTGGTCGAGACCCGTCCCGCGGGCGTGTCGCACGAGGCCGCCCGCGAGCTGGCCGCCAGCCTGCCGCCGACGCCGCGCTGGTCGTCGCGGGGGTGAGCGGAGTTGAGGGTTGTGCGATCGCCCGCATCAGCTCCAGATCGGACCCTCACCGAGAGGTCCCCATCGATGCGCCCCATCCTTCTCGCCGCCCTCGTCGCTCTGACCGCCGCGCCTGCCATAGCCCAGGACCTTAAGGTCACGGTCCAGGGCCGCGACTCCGTCGTCCTGACCCCGGCCGATCTCAAGGCCCTGCCGCGCGCCAAGGCGACGTTCACCGCCCATGGCAAGCCGGTCACCTATGAGGGCGCGGTGCTGAACGCGGCGCTCAAACAGGCTGGGGTGGTGTCGGGCGATCGGCTGATGGGGCGTTATCTCAACCAGGTGGTGGTGGCCAAGGGCGCGGACGGCTTCACGGCCAGCTACTCCCTGGGCGAGACCGACCCGATCTACCGGGCCAATCCGGTGATCATCGCCGACAGCAAGGACGGTCAGCCGCTAGACGCCAAGGACGGACCCTACCGGCTGGTCGTCGACGGCGACCTGCGGCCGGGGCGGTCCGTGCGGCAGCTGGTGTCGGTGGAGGTGAAGGCGGTCCCGTAGGACCGCCCCGAGCCGTCTAGGCGGTCACCGGCCCCAGATAGTCCAGCTTGCCGATCTGCACCCCCTTGTGGCGCAGCACGTCGTAGGCGGTGACCACGTGGAAGAAGAAGTTCGGCAGGGCGAAGCCCAGCAGATAGTCCTCGCCGGTGAAGGTCAGAGGCCCGCCGGGCAGCTTCAGCTCGACAGTGCGGTCTTCGCTGCCCTCGAAGGCCTTGGGATCGACGCTCTGGATATAGGCCAGGGTGTCGGTCACGCGCTTCTGCAGCTGGGCGAAGCTCACCTCCACATCCGGCATGGCGGGGGCCTCGACACCGGTCAGCCGGGCCACGGCGCCCTTGGCGGCATCGGAAGCGCGCTGGATCTGGCCCGACAGCGGCAGCATGTCGTCGGCCAGGCGGGCCACGACCAGGTCGTCCGGGTTCCAGCCCTGGGCCTTGGCGTGGGCCTCGCCCTTCTCGAGCAGGGCGGCCAGGACGTTAAGAGCGCGCACGAAGACGGGAACCGAGGCGCGGTGCATCGACAGGGGCATTGGAGACTCCGAAGGAAGGGCGCGTCGAAGGGGGATGGTGCGCGCCCTGGCCGTGAGATAGGCGCCTAAGGCGACGCTTTACAGGCGCCGGCCCGAACGTCGTTCGTTTGTGTCGGCCGCCGGCTCGACGCCGTTGCTGAATCGAGGCTTGGTGCGGGCCAAGTCTTGTAAAGGTTGCGACCCATGAACGATCCGCGTCTTCACCGCCGGGCCCTGCTGACCGGCGCGATCGGCTTGGGGCTGGGCGCCGTCCTGGCTGGTCCGGCCCTGGCCGAGCCGAGCGAGGTCGTCACGCTGAAATCGGGCGAGCGCGACGTCGAGGTCTCGGTCTGGCGGCCTTCCAAGGGGATCAGGACCGAGGGCGTGATCGTGTTCTCGCACGGCGCGGGGTCCTGGCCGGCGCGCTACGACTTCCTGTTCAAGGCCTGGACCGCCGCGGGCTTCCTGGTGGCCGCGCCGACCCACGTCGATTCCATGCGGCATCCCAAGCACACCGACTACGACCTGAAGGCGGCCTTCCCGCTGCGGCTGGCCGACCTGGCCGCGGCCACGGCCTGGACCGAAAAAGCGGCGCCGGGTGTTCCTCGCGCCTCGGCCGGCCATTCCTACGGCTCGCTGATGTCGATGATGCGCGGCGGCGCCCTGGAACAGATGATCCCGGCCCGCGACCCCGGGACCAAGGCGGTGATGTGCTTCTCCTCGCCGGGCGTGCTGCCCGGCCTGATGGGACCGACGGCGTTCTCGACCCTGACCGCGCCCCTGCTGATGGTCACCGGCGACAAGGACCTGGTGCCCGGCTTCGTGACCGATTGGCGCGACCACCTGCGCGGTTTCGAGACTAGCCCGGCCGGCGACAAGCACGCCTGGATCGGCGCAGGCGTGGATCACACCTTCTCCGGCGCCATCGGCGGGGAGGGCAAGGACCCGGCCCAGGTCGCCGCCTTTGCGCGGGCCCAGGCCGCCAGCACCGCCTTCCTGCGCGCCGCCGCGTTGGGCGACGCCAAGGCCCGGGCCGCGCTGGACGCCACCAAGAGCGACGCCGTCGCCGAGTTCCGGTCGCGCTGATCGCCAGATGATCTTCCCGGGGCAAGGGGTGACGCGGGGCGTTCGGAGCGGTAGAGAGACCGCCCGTTCTTCCACAGCGTGACGTCTTCCCTTGCGACTGCCCCAGGCCCGCCTCGACCAAGTTCTCGACCGTTTCCGTGAAGTCGAAGCCCGGATGGGCGCGGCCACCGACGGCGCCGAGATCGTCAAGCTCTCCAAGGAGCACGCCGAGCTGCGTCCGGTGGCCGAGGCGGTCGAGGCTCTGGCTAAGCTGACCGCCGAGCGCGCCGAGCTGGACGAGATGGCCGGCGATCCGGAGATGGCCGCCATGGTCGCCGACGAGATCGCGGCTCTGGACGAGAAGCTGCCGGTCATGGAGCGCGAGCTGGCCCTGATGCTGGCCCCCCGCGACAAGGACGAGAACGCTTCCGCCATTCTCGAAGTCCGCGCCGGCACCGGCGGCGACGAGGCGGCCCTGTTCGCCGGCGACCTCTTCCGCATGTACCAGCGCTACGCCCAGCTGCAGGGCTGGCGGGTCGAGATCGACAGCGTCTCCGAAGGCGAAATGGGCGGCTACAAGGAAATCATCGCCTCGGTCACCGGCGACGGCGTGTTCGGCCGCTGGAAGTTCGAGAGCGGGGTACACCGGGTGCAGCGCGTGCCCGAGACCGAAGCGCAAGGGCGCATCCACACCTCGGCCGCCACCGTCGCGGTGCTGCCCGAGGCCGAGGACGTCGAGATCGAGATCAAGGAAAGCGACCTGCGGATCGACACCTACCGCTCGTCCGGCGCCGGCGGTCAGCACGTCAACAAGACCGACTCGGCTGTGCGCATCACCCACTTGCCCACGGGCGTCGTGGTGACCTCGTCGGAAAAGTCGCAGCACCAGAACCGCGCCCGGGCCATGAAGAACCTGAAGGCTCGGCTCTACGACATGCAGCGCGAGGCGCTGGACACCGCGCGCTCGGACGCTCGCAAGACCCAGGTCGGCAGCGGCGACCGTTCGGAGCGCATCCGCACCTACAACTTCCCGCAGGGCCGGGTCACCGACCACCGCATCAACCTGACCCTCTACAACCTGGCCAAGGTGATGGAGGGCGACGCCTTGGACGACATCATCAAGCCGCTGATCGCCGAGGACCAGGCGGCGCGGTTGGCCAGCCTGGAAGAGGGCGGGTTCTAGAGGGCGGGCTTAACAGGCTCCACTTCAACGCGCTAAGCCCGCAGTATCGCCCAGGGATGCTGAGCGTGCGGGGCGGTGGCGCCGTGCGTGGGGACGGAGGATCTATTGGCGCGGAAACCAGGACAAGGTCGCGGACCCACGATCATCGACGTGGCGGCCCGGGCGGGCTTCTCGCCAATGACGGTTTCGCGAACGATCAATGGCCGGCCGGGCGTTGGGGCGGAAGCTCGTGCGGCGGTCGAGGCGGCGGTGCAGGCGCTCGGCTATACGCCGAACGCCGCCGCGCGGAGCCTGGTTACCTCGGAGGAACTGCGGATCGGCGTCATCTACTCAAATCCCAGCGCCGCCTTCATGAGCGATTTCCTGACCGGAGTGTTCGAAGAGGCGTCGACCCGGGGCGCGCGCCTGACCCTTCTCAAGGGCGAGGCCGGCGGTCTGCCCGCCGCTTCCGCCGTGAAGGATCTGGTCGCCTCCGGCATCAAGGGCGCGATCCTGGCCCCGCCGCTGGGCGAATCTCCCGCGGTCCTGCAAGCCCTGCGTAAAGCCCGGCTGCCGCTGGCGGCGGTCGGCGCCTACAACGTCGAGGGCGCGATCTGCGTTCGCATCGACGATCGGCGGGCGGCCTACGAGATGACCCGGAAGCTGATCGATCTCGGCCACCGTCGCCTGGGGTTCATTCTCGGCAACCCCGACCAGGCCGCCAGCGCCGAGCGATTAAGCGGCTTCTATGCGGCGGTCCGCGAAGCTGTCGGCGTCGTGACCACCATCGCCCAGGGAGATTTCAGCTTCACCTCGGGTCTGGCGGCGGCGGAGCAGCTGCTCGACGCCGCGGCGCCCCCGACGGCGATCTTCGCCAGCAATGACGATATGGCCGCCGCGGTGGTGTCGGTGGCCCATCGGCGCCACCTCGAAGTGCCCGGCGAATTGACCGTCGTCGGCTTTGACGACACCACGCCCGCGATCACGGTGTGGCCGCCGCTCACCACGGTTCATCAGCCGGTCCGTCGACTGGCGGCCGAGGCGCTGGGTCTGCTCGTCAGCCAGATCACAAGCGGAAAGCCCTTGGGCGACCTGTCCGACCGCGTGCTCGAACACGAGGTCGTTCTCCGTCTCTCCACCGCCTCTCCGTAGGCGCGGCCAGCCGCGTCTGGCGATCAGATCGCCTCGACGCGCACCCGCCGTTCAGTGCTGGACGTGCCGTGTCTTGTTCACAGCGGCGGCTAACGCCTGCGACGAAGGCCTCCCGACGGGCGAAGTTGGGTCTATGAACGGTAACGCTAACGTTCGGCGCCTCGCGCGAAAACTCCCGAATCAAATGCGGATTTCTCGTTTTCTGGGGAAACGGGAGCCTCGGACTCTCCTGGACGCGGAATAAAATTCGGCTTCCAGGCCTGATTATGTCTGAGTATTGACATGTTGTAACAATCGACCTACCAAATTTACGATAACGCTACCATCGGGCGGCAATCGCGCGACAAGCGGGCGTAAAGCGCACCGGCCAACGGTGCTTTGGGAGGGAAGTCATGTTTTCACACCGCGACGATTCCATGAATCCGTGCGTCGGCCAGGGCCGTCTAGTCCGGCAAATGAAGCGCGTGGCGCTCGGATCGGCCGGCGCGGGCGCCCTGCTGGCGACGATGGTCGGCGGGCCGGCCTTCGCTCAGACCCCCGCGACCGCGTCGGCGCCGGAGACGGTCAGCGAAATCATCGTCACCGGTACGCGGATCCAGACAACGGGTTTCACCGCACCGACGCCGACCTCGGTGATCGGCGAGGATGAGATCCAGAACAACGCCCAACCGAACGTCTTCGCCACCATCGTCCAGTTGCCGTCGCTGCAGGGTTCGAGCGGTTCGGCCACTAACACGTTCAGCACGTCCAGCGGTCAGCAGGGGCTGAGCTCATTCTCGTTGCGCGGCCTTGGCACCATCCGCACCCTGACCCTGCTGGACGGCCAGCGCGTGGTCGGCGCCTACTACACCGGCGTCACCGATGTCAGCCTGTTCCCGCAGCTTCTGATCCAGCGCGTGGATGTCGTGAACGGCGGCGCCTCGGCCTCGTACGGCTCTGACGCCGTCGGCGGCGTGGTCAACTTCATCACCGACACCCGCTTCACCGGGCTGAAGGGCAATGTCCAGGCGGGCGTCTCGACCTACGGCGACAACGAGCAGGGCCTGGTCCAGCTGGCCGGCGGCCGCAGCTTCGCCGGCGACCGTCTTCGTGTGGTCGGCAGCGTGGAGTGGGCCAAGGAGGACGGCGTCGGACCCGGCGATTTCGGCCTGGACCTGGCCGGTGATCGCGACTGGTTCAACCAGACGACGATGATCAACCGCAACGTCACCAATGACGGCTCGCCGCAATATCTGATGCGCGACTACGCACAGCCCTACGCCTACACCAAGTACGGTCTGATCACAGCCGGTCCGCTGCAGGGCATCGCGTTCGATCAGAGCGGCAACCCCTTCCAGTTCCAGTACGGCTCCAACGGCGTGCCGTCGAAGGCCGCCAACGGCGCCGTGATCGGGTGCTTCCCCGGTTTCTGCGTCGGCGGCGACCTGTCGGGCAACGTCGACAGCGGCCGCACGCTGCAGTCGGCGATCGAGCGCAAGGTGGGCTATGGCCGCCTCGGCTACGACTTCGCCGAGAACAACGAGGCCTACATCTCGTTCAACATCGGCCAGGTCGAAACCAGCAACCAGCCCGTCAACGGCATGAACAAGACGGGCCTGACGCTGCAATGCTCCAACCCGTACGTGCCGACCTCGGTGCAGACCGCCTGCGCGAACGCGGGCGTCACCAGCTTCCAGTACGGCGTCAGCAACGCGGTGCTGCCCAACACCAAGGTTCATACCGACCGCCGTCAGTACCGCGTGGTCGGCGGCCTGAAGGGGAAGTTCGGCGCCTTCGGCAAGGACTGGAGCTATGACGCCTACTACGAGCATGGCGTGAACAAGACGGCCATCGACGTCGACCACATCCTGCTGACGCCGCGCTTCAACCAGGCGATCCAGGCCACCCTGCTGAACGGCGCCATCGTCTGCGCCGATCCCGTGGCGCGGGCCAGCGGCTGTCAGCCGCTGAACATCTTCGGCGGCAAGCCCCCGTCGGCCGCGACTCTGGCCTATGTCCAGCCCGAGGCCGGCCCGTTCCAGCGCCTGCGGATGACCCAAGATGTCGCCAGCCTGAACTTCTCGGGCACGCCGATCGACCTCTGGGCCGGTCCGCTGTCCGTGGCGTTCGGCGCCGAATATCGCCGGGAGTTCTACACCGTCCACGCCGACCCCTACGGCGCGGGGATTTCAGACCGCAGCCCCAACGACGCCAGCTACCCGGCCGATCCCCTCATGTCGCCGCTGGGCAACAACTGGCATGCCGGCAACTACAAGAACGGCAACGGCGCGTACCACGTCGAGGAAGCCTTCCTGGAAGTGGACCTGCCGCTGTTCGACAACGACGCCGTCGGGCGCGCCAACTTCAACGCCGCGGCGCGGGTGACCGACTACAGCACCTCCGGGACTATCTGGACCTGGAAGGCCGGCGGAACTTGGGACACGCCGCTTGAAGGCGTGCGCCTGCGCGGCGTGGCCTCACGCGACGTCCGCGCACCCAACCTGTCGGAATTGTTCGCCGCGCCGGTCACCACGACCCTGCCCAACTTCTTCGACCCCGTGAACAACAGGAACGTGGTGGCGATCCAGAACGCGGTGGGCAACCCGAACCTGACGCCGGAAATCGCGCGCAACACCCAGATCGGCGTCGTCCTGGCCAACCCGTCCTGGCTGCCCAACTTCAGCGCGTCGTTCGACTACTACAAGATCAAGATCGACGACGTCATTTCGAGCCTGGGCGCGGCTCAGATCGTCGACTACTGCTATCGCAACGTCCTGCCTCAGGTCTGCGGAACCTATAATCTCAACAATACGTCCGGCCCGAACTACATCAACGTCCAGTCCTTCAACCTGGCGTCGATCAAGACCAGCGGTTTCGACATCGAGGCCAGCTACCGCTGGCAGAAGCCGCTCGGACTGCCGGGGAATCTCACCCTGCGCGCCCTGGCCACCCACATCCGCGAGTATCTGACGGACACCGGCCTGCCCGGCACGGTCCCGGTCGACTCCGCCGGTGTGAACCAGGGCAGCACGCCCGACTGGAAGTGGCTGGCGATCCAGACCTACGAAACCGACCGCTTCAGCCTGACCCTGCAGGAGCGTTGGTTCAGCGACGGCACCTATGGCGAGCAGTACATCGTCTGCAAGCCTGGCACGTGCCCCGTCTCAACGCCCAACGCCCCGACGATCGATGACAACTTCATGCCGGGCGCGTTCTACATGGACGTCGGCGGGACCTATAACATCCGGGAGGACGTGACCGCCTATTTCAAGGTCGACAACCTGTTCGACCGGGATCCGGCGAAGTCGCCGAACTACGCCAATCCGGCGCTCTATGACGTTGTCGGTCGCATGTATCGCGCCGGCGTTCGCTTCCGGTTCTAGCGAACGTTTCCGAGCCTACGGCGAGATCGCCGCCGGGGTCGCCGAACGGCGACGTCGGCGGCGGTTTTGTCTTGAAGGCTGTCCTTGCGTCGCGGGTGCGCGATCGTTCAATCGTGCTGCAACGCCTTCTCCAGCACCACGAACGACAGCTCGCGCTGCGGCTTGCCGAAGCGTTCGCCCACGGGGAAGGGCTTGGTCTCGCCGGTCAGGACGTAGCCCCGACGCTGATACCAGGCGATTAGGGTGTCGCGCAGGTGGACGACGGTCATGCGCACGCGTTTGGCGCCCAGCCCGGCGGCGTAGGCCTCGCCGTGGGCCAGCAGGGCGCGGCCCAGCTGGCGGTCCTGCAGGTCCGGGCGGATGGTCAGCATGCCCAGGTACCATACTGGTCCCCCTTGGGCGTCGCCTTCGGGGACGTCGGCGTCGGGCTCGATCCAGACGCAGCCCAGCAGAGGGCCCTCGGCCTCGTCGCGCAGGGTCAGCAGCACCGCGTCTGGGGCCTCGGCCAAGTCGCTCTTCAGGCTCTCCAGGTCGATACGCTGACCGTCGATATAGCCGGCCTCGGTGGTCCACCCGGCCTGGGCGCCTTGGCCGCGATAGGCCGAGTTCACGAGCGTGACGATGGCGGGGTATTCGGTTTCGACGGCGGGAGCGAAGATCATGGGCGCAGACTTAGGCGCGCGACCCGCATTCGCCAAGGCTCAGCTGGATGGCGGCGGTGTCGTGGACGGCGGCGGGGCGGGGCGTTTGGCCTTGCCCCAGCCGGTGGCGTGGCCCCAGTAGCGGCCGGACACCCGCTTCACCGTGCCCGCCTCGCGCTGGATGAACTCCCAGGGGTGGAAGGCCAGGCCTACCGTGTCGGCCATGGCGGCGCCGCGCTCGCCCATCGGCTTCTCCGGACCGGTGGTGGAGTCGATGGCGGTCTGATGCTCGATCTCGGCGTTCAGCTCGGCCCCGATCAGCACGGTCATGATCGAGAACCACATCCAGACCATGAAGGCGATCACCGTCCCCAGCGGGCCGTAGGTGGCGTCGTAATGAGCCACGCGGTTCACATAGACCGAGAAGCCCAGCGAGCCCCCCAGCCAGGCCGCGGCCCCGAACACCGAGCCCCAGATCACCCAGCGCCAGCGCGGCCGGGCGCGGCAAGGGGCGAAGCGGTAGA
This sequence comes from Caulobacter sp., assembly GCA_017744495.1. GTDB lineage: Bacteria > Pseudomonadota > Alphaproteobacteria > Caulobacterales > Caulobacteraceae > Caulobacter. Next base: position 25,486 of record JAGIBE010000225.1, read on the forward strand.
GCATGGCGAAGGCGAAGGCCGTCACGCCCAGCACGATCAGCCAGCGCAGCGGGATCCAGAAGACGGCGGCCGCGGAAAGGCCGATCCGGTCGAAAACCACCGGCGCGGCGATCAGCACGCCTGCCAGGACCACGGCGTACAGCAGGGCGCAGAGGGTGAAGGCGTAGGTCCAGATCGTCTTGGTGACGTAGTTGCGCTTTTCCTCCTCGTCATAGGCGATGTTCAGCCCGTCGAAGAGCGCCTTCATGCTGGCGTTGGCGCTCCAGATCGACAGCAGCAGGCTGACCACGAAGGCCACCCCCAGCTTGGCCTGCTCCTGGCTGGCCAGGCGCAGCATCTGCTCGCCGACGATGTTGACGACGCTGGGCGGGAAGACGCCGGACATGTCCTGCAACTGCTTCTCGACCGCCGCGACGTCGGCGAACAGGCCGTACAGCGACACGAAGGCGCCGATGGCCGGGAAGATGGCCAGCAGGGTGTAGAAGGTCACGCCGCCGGCCACGGCGGGCAGGCGGTCGACGCTGATCTCGCGGAAGGTGCGCCACAGGATGTCGCGCCAGCCCAGGACCGGGATGCGGTGCGGGTGCCGTGCGGCGCGGCCGCGCATGGGCTCGGCCTTGTCGAAGTCTTGCGGCGGCATGGCCCGGTCCTCGGACAGGCCGGGCGGGTGGTCCAGTTGGACCTCATTGGGCGGCAAGGTCGGTCCGCGCCGGGGCAGGACGAAGGGGACCAGGGCCAGCAGGGCGATCCAGGGGGTCAGGTGATAAGGCCGCGAGGTGATCCACGACCGGATCGGGCCTCGCGGAGCGGTCTCGGTCATGGCTCGGCCCTCCGGTTGCAGGAACACGCGCGGAGGCGGCTCCGTTCCGCTCGCGAGCAAGGCGGCCTTGCCAAGCTTCGCGTCGTCGCCGACCTTGCGCGCCATGCACGCGCGGATCGCCAGCCTTTATCGCCACCCCATCAAAGGGTTCACGCCCGAGCGCCTTTCCAGCGTCGATCTGGTGGCGGGCCAATGCTTCCCGTGCGACCGGCTGTACGCCGTCGAGGACGGGCCCAGCGGCTTCGATCCAAAGGCTCCGGACCACATCTCGAAGATGAAGTTCGCGGTGCTGGCCAAGATCCCGGCCGTCGCCAAGGCCCGCACGGACTATGACGAGGCGACCAGCGTCTTCTCGGCCCGCGCCGAGGGGAGGCCGGACTTCGCCGGCGACCTGCGCGGCGAGGCCGGGCGGCGCGCCTTCGAGGCCTGGTTGGCCGACCTCCTGGGCGACGAGGCCCAGGGCCCGCTGCGCGTGGTCCAGGGACCGGGCGACTACCGCTTCATGGACAGCCGCAGCGGCTACGTCTCGATCGTCAACCTGGCCAGCGTCCGCGACCTGGAAACCCGGATCGGCCGGCCGGTCGATCCGCTGCGCTTCCGCGCCAACCTCTATGTCGACGGCTGGCCGGCCTGGGCCGAGAACGATTGGGAGGGCCGCGCGATGCGGGTGGGGCAGGCGAGGGCGGAGGTGCTGAAACCGATCGTCCGCTGCGCCGCCACCCACGTCGATCCTGTCACCGCCGAGCGCGATATCGAGATCGTGAAGGCCCTGTTCGACCACTACGGCCACATGTTGTGCGGGATTTACCTGCGCGTGGACGAGGGCGGGGCGGTGGCCGAGGGGGACTTCGTCGGGCTCGACTGAGGTCTCAATGCAGGTTGCGCACGGCGTCCATGTTCTGGTGCAGCACGCGCATGATGACGATGGCGTCGCGCCCCTGCCGATAGAAGATGGCGTGGGAGCCTGAGAGGCGCTTGCGATAACCGGTCCTGATGTTCTCGCACGAAACGCCGAGCGAAGGGTCTTCGACCAGCAAGGTCATCGCGTCGGTCAGCGCGCGAATGTAGGCGTCAGCCCGATCCACGCCCCAGTTCTGGGCGGAATAGAGCCAGATGTCGGCCATGTCGCGCTGTGCGCCCGGTGAGAGGCCATAGCGCTTCATCGCCGGTCGAAGGCTTTGCGTCGTTCCGCGAGGAAGGTCTCAACGTCAAATTCCGTAGGCTCGCCGCTTTCCTCGCCTTCGATCAGCGCGGCGCGCAACGCCGCCATGCGCGTTTCCTGCTCCTCCAGCAGCCGCAGCCCAGCCCGCACGACCTCGCTGGCCGAGCCGTAGCGGCCTTCGGCGACTTGGCTTTCGATGAAGGTCTGGAAGTGTTCGCTGAGAGCGATCGAGGTATTCTTGCTCATCGTGTCCTCCGGCTCGCGATGGTACCAAAAACTGGTAACGACTTCAAACTCGCTCCGCCGGCGATGACGCGCTAAGACCCCGCCCATGACCCTGACCCTCGTCAAAGCCTGGAACGCCGCCAAGGATCGCCTGAAGACCGTTCAGATCGACCAGCCGGCCATCGACGCCCGCCTGCTGCTGGAGGTGGCCGCCGACGTCACCCGCACCGACATCATCAGCGATCCCTATCGCGTGCTGACCCAGGCCCAGATAGACACGCTGGAGAACTTCCTGGATCGCCGCGTGGCCCGCGAGCCGGTCAGCCACATCATCGGCCGCAAGGGGTTCTGGAAGATCCTGCTGCAGGTGAACAAGAATGTCCTGACCCCGCGCCCCGAGACCGAGGTCATCGTCGACGAAGTGCTCAAGGCCTTCCCCGAGGCCATGAGCTTCAACATGCTGGACCTGGGCGTCGGCTCGGGCACGATCCTGCTGGCGGTGCTGGCCGAGCGCCCGGCCGCCAAGGGCCTGGGCATCGACGTCTCGGAAGAGGCCCTGGCCGTGGCCCGCGAGAACGCCGCCAACCTCGACCTCGGCGGCCGCGTGGCCCTGCTGCGCGGCGACTGGACCAACGGCCTGGGCGACGAGAGCTTCGACCTGGTGGTCTCCAATCCGCCCTATATCGCCACCGACGTGATCGAGACCCTGGAGCCGGAGGTGCGCGATCACGAACCCCGCCTGGCCCTGGACGGCGGCCCGGACGGCCTGGACGCCTATCGTTTCCTGGCCGGCGAGATCCTGCGGGTGCTCAAGCCCGGCGCGATGTTCGCCGTCGAGATCGGCTACGACCAGTCGCAGGCCGTGGAGGCCCTGTTCAAGGCGGCCGGCGCCCAGAACGTGCGGACCATCAAGGATCTCTCGGTCAACGACCGCGTTGTCACCGGTACCAAATAGCGCTTTTGAAAAATCCCTTGGAAACCCTGGCGTGAGGCGGTAGACGAATAGCGTCTCCTTCCAAAACGCCGGGTGACGGGAAAGCGATCGTCTCGATGATCGTGCTGCTCCCCTGGCAGGCGCGAACGGCCGACCGGCTGATCGCCGCGCCCGAACCGGGCGGAGGCTCTACGGAAACCAGCGTCTCTAGAACATCCAAGGCAGAACCTAACAGGGTTCAACCCGCTCCAGAGGCCAAACACCGGACGCGCAGATCGCCGCCGGACAGGTTCAAAGAGAAGATGAGAGATTTCAAGGGCATGAAGCGCCAGCGCGGCCGCAACAATCGCGGCGGGGCGGGCAGCGGCGGTAAGCCTCAGCAGCACAACGCCAACAGGGCCTTCGATTCGAACGGCCCCGAAGGCGTGAAGGTGCGCGGGGCGGCCCAGAGCGTCTACGAGAAGTACCAGCAGCTGGCCCGCGACGCGACGTCGTCCGGCGACCGCGTCCTGGCCGAGAACTACCTGCAGCACGCGGAGCACTATTTCCGGGTCCTGCGCGCTATCCAGCCGAATCGTCCGGTCAGCGACATCATCGGCAAGGACGCCTATTCGGCCTACGAGATCGACTTCGAGGCCGAGCCCGAGGAGGTCCCCGAAACTCCCGCCGAAGCGACCCAGACCGAGGCTTCGGCCGAGGGCGAGGGCGGCGAAGGCCAGCAACAGGGCGAGGGCCGCCGCGATCGGTTCGAGAACCGTCCCCGCGAGGATCGCCAGCGTGACGACCGTCCCCGCGACGGGCAGCGCGACAACAACCAGAACCGCGACCGTGACCGCGATCGTGACGGTCAGGGGCAAAGCCGCCGCGACCGCTGGCGCGACCGCGACGACCGCCCCCGTGACGATCGCCAGCGTGACGACCGCCCGCGCGATGATCGTCCCCGGGAAGATCGTCCGCGTGATGACCGCCCCCGCGACGATCGTCCTCGGGAAGATCGCTTCCGTGACGACCGTCCCCGTGAGGACCGGCCCCGCGAAGAGCGTCCCGCCGCCGAGGGCGAGGCTCGTGAGGGCGGCGAAGGCCGTCGCGAACGTCCGCGCCGTGACCGCGCCCCGCGCGACCGCGATCCGCTGGCCGTGATCGAGCCCCAGGCCACGCCGCTGACCGCCGAGGCCCCGGCCTCGCCGCTGCTGCGCGGCCAGGACGGCGACGTCAGCCACGCCCCGGCCTTCCTGGGCCGCAAGTCGACCCGCGCCCCATCTTCAGTCGAGGGCGCTCCGGCCGAAGCCGCTCCCGCTGCGCCGACCGCCGAGGAAGGCGAGGCCCCGGCCAAGCCCAAGCGCCGCCGCGCCCCGCGCAGCTTCGAAGGCAGCGCAGCGCCGGAGTCGGAAGAGGCGTAAACCGCTTCCTCCAGCGCCAACTCTTCAGTCATCCCTCGGGCCGGTCCCGGGGGATGACGTCGTTTTGGGGCTTCCCATTGTACTGGGCCCATTGCGCTGGACGCCAAACCCCGCCTAGCCTCGCCCCAACACATCAGGGGGCGACCATGCGCGGCAAGACCAAGACCCTTCTCCTGACGGCGGCGGCGCTGTCGGCGTTCGCAGCCACGGCGGCCAAAGCTCAGAGTGCGGACGAAGCCGCCTTCCGCGGGCTCTACAAGGAGCTGGTCGAGATCAACACCACGGCCTCGGCCGGCAGCTGCACGGCGGCGGCCCAGGCCATGGGCGCGCGGCTGAAGGCGGCGGGCTTCCCCGACAGCGACGTGCGCGTGCTGTTCCCCGACGAACACCCCAAGGCCGGCGCCCTGGTCGCCACCCTGCACGGGAAGGACCCCAAGGCCGGCGCGATCCTGCTGATGGCCCACATCGACGTGGTCGAGGCCAAGCGCGAGGACTGGGTCCGCGATCCGTTCAAGCTGGTCGAGGAGGACGGCTACTTCTACGCCCGCGGCGCCAGCGACGACAAAGCCATGGCCGCGATCTTCACCGACAGCCTGGTGCGCTACAAGCAGGAGGGCTTCAAGCCCAAGCGCGACATCAAGCTGGCCCTGACCTGCGGCGAGGAGGGCGGCCAGTTCAACAGCGTGCCCTGGCTGCTGGAGAAGTATCCCGAGGCCATGAAGGCCGACTTCGCCCTGAACGAGGGCGACGACAGCCAGCTGGACGAGAAGGGCCAGCCTCGCCTGCTGGGCATCCAGGTCGGCGAGAAGGTCTATATGGACTACACGCTGGAAGTGACCAACGCCGGCGGCCACTCTTCGCGGCCGGTCAAGGACAACGCCATCTACCATCTGGCCAACGGCCTGGCGCGGCTGGGCGCCTACGACTTCCCGATCGCCTTGAACGACGCGACCAAGGGCTATTACGAGCAGAACGCCAAGATCGAGCCCGATCCCGAGGTCGCCGGCGCCATGCGGGCCATGGTCAAGAACCCCAACGACGCCGCGGCCGCCGCCATCCTGGCCCGCGACCCGGGTCGCAACAGCATGATGCGCACCACCTGCGTGGCCACCATGGTCGAGGCCGGCCACGCGCCCAACGCCCTGCCGCAGCGGGCCAAGGCCAACGTCAACTGCCGCATCCTGCCGGGCAATGATCCCAAGGTCATCCGCGACCAGCTGGACCAGATCGTCGCCGACCCGGCCATCAAGATCACCCTGGCCCAGGCGCCTGACCCGGTCAGCCCGCCGCCGCCCCTGACGCCTCGGATCATGGCCCCGGCCACCAAGGTCGCCGCCAAGATCTGGCCGGGCGTGCCGTTCATCCCGGCCATGCTGACCGGCGCCACCGACGGCCGCTTCACCAATGCGGCGGGCATCCCGACCTATGGCCTGTCGGGCCTGATGGCGGGCGTGGACGGCGACCACATCCACGGCCTGAACGAACGCATCCAGGTTAACGCCCTGATGAACGGCCGCCAGTTCCTCTACGAGGCGGTCAAGCTCTACGCGGACGGGAAGTGATGAGCGAGATCACGGATATTCCCTTGGCGCCCCTGGCGGCGCGCGTCGTCGAGCGGATGCGCACGCTGATCCTGACCGTGGGGATCGGGGGCGGCGGCTTGGCGGCCGCGCGTCTGCTCGGCCTGGGCGTGACGGACCCCGCGACCATCGGCGGCGCCGTGGCGGTCGGCGTGCCGACGCTGGCCTTGTTCCTCTGCGCCGTCTTCGACCCACGCTTCCACAACGCGCTTTCGGTGGTCAATGCCGACCGTCGGGAGCGGGCGAGGGCCAAACGTGAACAGCGCGTCGGGAGCCGGATGCTGCACACCGCAACCATCGTGTTGCTGCCCTGCGTCCTGTTCGCAGGCCTTCGGCACGACGGGCCCGCCGCGGCCCTGGCTTTCGCCGCCTTCAATCTCGTCCTGCTGGGAAACATCGCCGATCTGACGCGCGGCCAGCCGACGGACCGGTTCGTCGTATGACGCCGCCGAACGACGTGCATCCGCCCGGATGACAACCGTCTCGCGCGGCCGTAGATATCGGCGGTCTTTGTCGGAGCCAGACCATGCGCCGCGCCCTGCCGCTCGCTCTTATCGCCTTCGCCCTATCGGCCTGCGCCTACAATCCCGAGCTGGGCCGCGACCAGATGACCATCGTCGACGATTCCAGCCTGAACCAGGCCGGCGAGCAGGCCTGGAGCCAGGCCCTGAGCAAGAACAAGGTCAGCCCTGACCGGGCCGCCAACGCCTC
>JAGIBE010000225.1:32327-32656 GCA_017744495.1 Caulobacter sp.
GCGGCGGGGCTGGGCGACCGTCCGTGGGACTACGCGGTGTTCGAGGATGCCTCGCCCAACGCCTTCGTCCTGCCCGGCGGCCATGTCGGGGTCACCACGGGTCTGCTGAAGATCGTCGACAACGACGACCAGCTAGCCGCCGTCGTTGTCGACGATCGTCGGCGCGCCGGTCAGGAGCGTGACGGCGGTCGGCGACTGCTCGGTCGCGACCGCGCCCGTCTCGAGGCCGTCGGAGCGGCCGACGGCGCGGCGGGGGAGCGCGTCATCGAGCTCAGCGCCCGGCATGCCGAGATCCTGCTCATGCTGGCGGTGCACCGGCAGGGCCTGTC
>JAGIBE010000226.1 GCA_017744495.1 Caulobacter sp.
CCACGAACCCACCGGCTCGAACGGCTTGTACATCATGGCGAAGGCGATCCACTTGCCGTCGGCGGCCCGCACGATCGGGCCGTGGTGGGTGCGGTAGGTGGTGAAGCTCTTCTTGGCCAACGATCCGTCGGCCGTACGGTAAGCGATCTCTATGACCCGGGTTTCCACCGGCCGTTCCTCGGCACCATACCGGTAGACCAGCTTGCCGTCCTTGCGGGTGATTGTCTCGGCGAACTCGTCCACCACGTCCACGGTGCTGGAGGTGTGCATCCAGCCGGCGTGGGCGTTGAAGCCCTGATAGACGAAGAACTGGCCCCAGGTCGCCGCGCCGTAGGCGTTCAGCCCCGCATCGCTGGTCATCTGCAGCTCGGAGCGGAAGAAGAATGAGGTGTGCGGGTTGATCAGCAGCAGGGCGTGGCCGGCCTTGGTGTTGGACGGGGCGATGGCGAAGCCGTTCGAGCCGGTGGGTTCGTGGAAGTCGACGCTTTGCGCGAACTCCCGCGCCCTCACCTCGGCCGAGGCTTGAAGCTGGGGCTTGCCGTAGAAAGCCTCCAGCTCGCCCAACGAGATCCGCTCGACGTCGCCGCCGATGCTGCCCTCGGTGAAGCTCAGCGCCATCCACGGCTCGAAATGGTTCAGAACCTTCGGCTTCACGTTCGGATGGGTGGCCAGATAATAGTTCAGCCCGTCGGCCCAGGCGTCCATCAGGGCCTTCAGCCAGGCGGGACTCCTGGCGTAGCGGTCTTGCAGGTCGGCCGGATCGACGAACAGCCGCATCCGCAGGTCCTGCCAGATCGCCTTCTCGCCTTCAGCCTCGGCCTTGCGGCCCAGATTGGTCAGGTAGTTGGCTTCGATGCGCGGGAAGTCGTCCTCGGCCTGGGCGTAGACCATGCCGAACACCGCGTCGGCGTCGCTCTTGCCGTGGACGTGGGCGATGCCCCAGTCGTCGCGGGTGATCTGCACGCGCTGGGCGACGGCCCGCTGCCGGGCCAGATCGACGGCGGGCTGCGCCAGGGCCGGGGAAGAAAGCGCCGAGCAGGCGGCCGAAAGCAGAAGCAGTTTCCCGATACGCACGACACGCCCTCCCGATGCAGGGACGGGACCGTCAGGCGCCGCGCGGACCTTGTCCAGGCCCGAAGGGGCCGGAAGGCAAGCAGACGCGCGCCTACGCCAAAGGCGCGTCCAAAGCTTCGATTGTCCTGGAGCAAATCCAACCCTCGAAGGGATTGGTGGAGCCGAGGGGAATCGAACCCCTGACCTCCTCATTGCGAACGAGGCGCTCTACCATCTGAGCTACGGCCCCAAGGAAGCGCGGAGATACGTTGGGGCGGCGGCGGCGTCAAGCGCCCGGTTGGACTCTCGGCGGCCTTCGCTTGCCAGGGACGTCGCGGCGCGGCAATGAAGCGGAACACACGGACGGGAAGCCCATGGTCGCCATCATCAACTTCGTCTTCTTCATCGCCGGCGCGCTACTCAGCCTGCTGTGGTGGGCGATCATCATCTCGGCCGTGCTGAGCTGGCTGGTGGCTTTCGACATCATCAACCTGCGCAACCCTTACCTGCGCCAGATCGCCGACTTCCTCGACCGAGTGACCGATCCCGTCCTGCGGCCGTTCCGGCGGATCATCCCGCCGCTCGGCGGCGTCGACATCAGCCCGATCATCGTGCTGCTGATCATCACCGGGGTGCGGGTCTACCTGCTGCCGGCCCTGCAACACACCCTGATCGGCCTGGTCGGCGGCGGCTACTACTAGCCTATGCCCCCAAAGACCCGTTTGGCGGTGCGCCTCACCCCGCGCGGCGGGCGTGAGGCGATCGACGGCTGGGCGATCGACGGCGAGGGGCGGGCCTATCTGAAGGTGCGGGTGGCCGCCCCGCCGGTCGAGGGCGCGGCCAACGCCGCCCTGCTGGCGCTGCTGGCCAAGACCTTGGGCGTGCCCAAATCGTCGCTGTCCATCGCCTCGGGCGCGGGGGCGCGGCTCAAGCTGGTCGAGATCGAGGGCTGCGACGGGTTGTCGCTGGAGCGGGCCCTGGGACCACGTCCGGGACTTCCCGGCTGACACGCTCGGACAAATCGCGAAGCCTCGTCTCGCGCTCGAGCGGAAAATACCCCTATCGCCAGCGAATACAGCACGTTCGCTCCGTGCACCGAGCAAAAAGCCGCGAACGAATCACGTTCTTTCACCCCCTCTTAGCGACGATGTTTCATGCTATGGGCTTTCCGCGCGGTGGGGACCGCGGACGGGGGAATAAGTGGACGACGGACGGCGGCAGTCGGGAGAGGTGAGGGCGGCGCTCGCGCGGCGCGGCAACCTCTACCTGCGCGTCGTCGCCACGGTGATGATCGCCCTGATGCTGCACGTCTTCATGGGCGCCCGCTGGACCTGGCTGTGGGCGGGGACCTATTCAGCCGCGCAGCTTCTGGAGCTGGTCCTGATCCGCCAACTGGTGCGCCGGCCCCATCCCGGCCGCGTTCTGCGGTTCGCGGTCGCCGCCATGCCCGCCGTGACGTCGATCATCTTCGGCTTCCTGTCGATCCCGCTGTTCGGCTCGTCCGTGCGCTTCGCCCCCACCCTGGGCGGCATGCTGCTGGCCGGAGCGCTGCTGAACGTCATCGTCGTCAATTCCAGCCTGAGGTCGGCGACGATCTCGGCCGCCGCGCCGCACGTGATCTATCTGCTGATCGTGCCGTTCGTGGCCCGGGCCGCCAATCCGCATGCGCCGCTGGCCAACGCCCTCTGGTTCGGGGTGGCGCTGTTGGTCGGTTCGGTGTTCGTGGCCGCCCGCACCCTGGAGCGCGCCCTGCGCGCCGAGGCCGCCGCCAAGGAGGAGGCCGAGCGCCGCCGTCACGAGGCGGAAGAAGCCGTCGCCGCCAAGTCGGCCTTCGTGGCCATGATCAGCCACGAGCTGCGTACGCCGATCAGCGCCATCTTGGCCGGGGCGGCGCGCCTGCACAGCGACGTGCCCGACGCCGCCTCCAAGCTGCACGCCCAGCTGATCGGCGACGCCGGCGCCATGATGCGCACCCTGCTCAACGACCTGCTGGACCTGTCGCGCCTGGACGCCGGGCGGATGGCGGTCGAGCAGGCGCCGTTCGACCTGCGCCAGGCCATGGCCGACACCCTTCGCCTCTGGCGGCCGGACGCCAACAAGAAGGGCCTGCGCCTGCGGGTCGAGGGCGCGGCGCATCTTCCCAGGTGGGTCGCGGGCGACGCCATGCGCCTGCGCCAAGTGCTCAACAACCTCTTGTCCAACGCCATCAAGTTCACCGACCGCGGCGCGGTCACCGTGCGTCTGTCGGCGCGCGAGGACGGCGAGGGCCTGATGTTCGAGGCCGTGGTCGCCGATACAGGCCGGGGCCTGACCGAGGCGCAGCTGGCGCGCCTCTTCACGCCGTTCGATCAGCTGGCCTCCAACGTGGCGCGCGAGCACGGCGGTTCGGGCCTGGGCCTGGTGATCAGCCGCGAGCTGGCCCGGCTGATGGGCGGCGACCTGACCGTGACCAGCAAACCCGGCAAGGGCTCGCGCTTCCGGCTGGAAGTCCGCGTCGAGCCCGCCGAGGCGCCCGACGCCCGGGCCGGCGGCGTGGTGGTCGAGGGCGCGCGGGTGCTGGTGGTCGACGACCATGTGGTCAACCGTCGGGCCATCGAGCTAGTCCTGCAGTCGTTCGGCATCCAGCCGACCCTGGCCGAGTCCGGAGAGCGGGCCCTGGAACTGCTGCAGTCCGAAGTGTTCGACGTCATGCTGATGGACGTCTACATGCCCGGCATGGACGGCCGCGACGCCACGCGCCAACTGCGTGCGACCGAGGGACCTAATCGCGACATCCCGGTGATCGCCGTCACCGCCTCGGCCACCGCCAAGGACTGGGAGGCCTGCCACGCGGCGGGCATGAACGCCCACGTCGCCAAGCCGATTGATCCCAGCCAACTTCACGCGGCGCTGAGCGAGGTGTTGCCGGCGGGCGCGGCGAACAGGGCGGCGGCCTAGAGCGCTTTCGAGCGAAGTGGACGCCGGTTCGCGTTAAGAAAGCGCGTCAAAACAATAGAATCTAAAGCGTGTCTGGTCCGATCAGAACCAAACACGCTCTAGTCGAGCAGGGCCTCCAGCCGGGCCTTCAACCCCTCCCGGTCCTTCATCTCGCACTCCCAGACCGTCTCCACCCGCCAGCCGGCCTCGGTGAGGTCGGCGCGGTTGCGTTCGTCCCGGGCGACGTTGCGCGCCACCTTGGCCAACCAATAGTCGCGGTTGGCCTTGGGCACCCGGGACCCGCGCGGGCAGTCGTGACCGTGCCAGAAACAACCGTGGACGAAGATCGCCAGGCGCCGTCCGGGCATGGCCACGTCGGGCGAGCCCGGAAGGTCCTTGCGATGCAGGCGATAGCGCGCGCCCAGCTCGGTCAGCAGGCGGCGCAGCAGCAGCTCGGGCTTGGTGTCCCGGCTCTTGACCCGGGCCATCACGGCCGAGCGCTTGGCGGGGTCGAAGACGTCGGTCATGACGTCCTAACGCCCCCGCCGGTCACAAGGATCAGAGCCCCTCGAACAGGGCGGTCGAGAGGTAGCGCTCGGCGAAGCTGGGGATGATCGCCACGATCAGCTTGCCCGCGTACTCGTCGCGCAGGGCCAGGTCGAAGGCCGCCGTCAGGGCCGCGCCCGAGCTGATGCCCACCGGCAGGCCTTCGGTCGAGGCCGCCTTGCGGGCCATGGCGAAGCTGTCGTCGTTCGACACCTGGATGACCTCGTCGATCACGCCGCGGTCCAGGATGCCCGGCACGAAGCCGGCGCCGATGCCCTGGATCTTGTGCGGGCCGGGCGCGCCGCCCGACAGCACGGCCGAGGCTTCGGGCTCGACCGCGACCATTTTCACCGACGGCTTGCGGGCCTTCAGCACCTGGCCGACGCCCGAGATGGTGCCGCCGGTGCCGACGCCCGAGACCACGGCGTCCACGGCGCCGGCCGTGTCGTTCCAGATCTCCTCGGCGGTCGAGACGCGGTGGATCAACGGGTTGGCGGTGTTCTCGAACTGCTGGGGCATCACCGCGCCGGGGATGGCCTCGATGATCTCCTGGGCGCGGGCGACGGCGCCGCGCATCCCCTTCTCGGCCGGGGTCAGTTCCAGCTTGGCGCCCAGCAGCAGCAGCATCTTGCGGCGCTCGATCGACATGCTCTCGGGCATGACCAGGGTCAGCTTGTAGCCCTTGGCCGCGGCCACGAAGGCCAGGGCGATGCCGGTGTTGCCGCTGGTGGGCTCGACGATGACGCCGCCGGGCTTCAGCAGGCCCTTGGCCTCCAGATACTCGATCATCGCCACGCCGATGCGGTCCTTGACCGAGGCCAGCGGGTTGAAGAACTCCAGCTTGGCCACGACCGTGCCCTTGGGCTTCAGCTCGGCGGTCAGGTTGGGCAGGCGGACCAGCGGCGTGTCGCCGATCGTGTCGAGGATCGAGTCGAAGATCTTGCCGCGCCCGGCGCGCTTGAACCGCGCGGCGTCGTAGATCGAGGAGGCGTCGTCCATGGGAAGTCTCGCTTGAAGAGGATTTAACCCACCTTAGGCCGTGGGTTTTGACGTGTCAGCGGCTCATTCAGCCGCCAGCGGCTCAGATTTCCTGAGGGCGAGCGGAGTCAGAAGCCGTTCGGACAGCCAGCGCACCACCGGGGCGGCGACGCCGTCGCCGATCACGTGCAGGCCGGCCGTGGCGCTGCGGGGCAGGCGATAGGTCTCGGGCAGGCCCATCAGTCGGGCGCCCTCGCGCGGCGTGACCAGGCGCGAGCGCACCTGGCCCTTGTCGATCACCAGTAGCGTCTGGCGCGAGGAGCCGCCGCGCGGGGTGCGCAGGCACCCGGCCAGGCCATCGAAGCGAACCTCGGCCCGCTGGTCGCCGCCGCGCATGCGCCGGAAGACCGCGCCGACCGCGCGCTCGCCGCTCTGGATGCGGGCGTCGACCGAGGCGCGGTGCGACGGAGCCATCAGGTCCAGCAGGGCGGCGGTGGCGTCGTCGCCGCGCCATTCGACCTGGTCGTCGGGCTCGAGCACGGCGGCGAGGTCGGCGTTGCGGATGGGCGGGGCGTCCAGGCCCCACCAGATCCAGCGGTCCTTGAGGTCGGCCGGCAGGCGGGCGGCGGCCTCGCGCACGGCCCGGCCGTGGAACGGGCTGGTCCCCTCCAGCCCGTCGATCGGCAGGCGGGTGGCCACCACGAAGACGCGGGGGCGTGACTGGGGCACGAAGTGCGAAGCGTCGATTTCCAGGGCGCCGAAACGGTAGCCGCGCGCCGCGAGCAGGCCGCAGAGGGCGTTGAAGTCGTCGCCCTTGTGCGAGGTCAGCAGGCCGACCACGTTCTCGACCACCACGGTGTCCGGCGCGCGGCCCTCGTCGTCCAGGGCCTCGACCAGCTTCCAGAAGCCGAAGAAGGCCGACGAGCGCTCGCCGGCCAGGCCCTTGCGGGCGCCGGCCAGGCTGAGATCCTGGCAGGGGCTGGACGCCCAGGCCAGGTCCGGGCGGCCCGGCAGGTCGGCGACGGTCAGGTCCCAGACGTCGCCTTGGTGAAAGTGTTTCTTTTCATTTTCTTGGCCCAGGCTCGGGAAGTTGTCGGCGTAGGTCGCGGCCTTGCCTGCGTCGAAGTCGTTCGCGAAGGCGCAGTCCCAGGCCGGGCCCAGGCCAAGCCGGGCCATGCCGCCGCCGGCGAAAAACTCGAAGAAGGAGAGGGGGGAGGCGTTCCGATTCATCGCCGGGGAGTCTAGCGTGAGCCGCCCGTCGGAGGATAGCGTCGCATGTCTCGAACCCTCGCCGCTCTCGGCTTGATCCTGTTGCTCGCCGCCAATCTGGCCGCCTGTGGGGAGTCGCCGATGGGCGCGTCCGAAGGCGGCTCGGCCGCGCCCGCCGACGCGCCGGCCTCCACCCCGCCCGGACCGGACTTCTCCGGCGACTTCGACCTGACCGGGACCGAGCCGTTCTGGAGCGGACGGATCCAGGCCGACGGGCTGACCCTGTCGCGGGCAGGACAGCCCGATGTCAGCACGGCCAATACCGGCGCGAAGGTCGAGGGCGATGTCGGGGTGTGGGGCGTGGGCGGACTGGTGTTCCGGCTGCATCAAGAGCCCTGCTCTGACGGCATGTCGGACCGCAAGTACGATTATCGCGCCGAGGTGACGATCAACGGCCAGACGCTGAAGGGATGCGCGTCGGCGCTCGTGGACACCGCGGACGAAACCAAGTCCTGAGGCTAGCTGCCGACGTCCATCAGCTCGTAGTGGCCGCGCGCGTCGAGGTTCTGGCGCCCGCCGCCCGGCGTCGGCAGCAGGAGGCCGATCGAGACGGCGGCGACGGCGGCGAGAGCGAAGAGGGCTTTGACGGTGGAAGCCATGACGGCGGTCCTGGTTGACGATCCCACCGATAGTCGGCGGATCGGCAACAAAGATGGTTGCGGATGGCCGGCGTTCAAGGGGGACGGCCTGGCGGTCGCGCTTCCTGTCACGAACTTCGATGGGTGGGCGGAGCAAGCTTGGCCTTGGAGAACATTTGTTCGCCCATTTCCGCGGCTCTCGATTTCGAGTGGGGAGTGGAGTGTTCCACGCTTCTGTAGAGCACTGTGGCTGATTTCGCCGAGACTTTGACCATTTGGAGGCTGTGCAGAAATGTCACGTGAATGCACTTGCACCTCTAGGCCAAGCGCGCGATAGCAACCCGAGAAACTCTTGTCCGGTCGACTTGGATCGGGAACCATAACGTGGGGATTTCATGCGCGTAGCGATGATCGGCACCGGCTATGTCGGCTTGGTGTCTGGGGCCTGTTTCGCCGATTTCGGTCACGTGGTGACCTGCATCGACAAGGATCCGAGCAAGATCGAGCGCCTGGAGAAGGGCGAAATCCCGATCTTCGAGCCGGGTCTTGATGACCTGGTGGCTCGCAACGTCCGCGAAGGCCGCCTGTTCTTCACCCTTGAAGGCGCCCAGGCGATCAAGGAGGCCGACGCGGTGTTCATCGCCGTCGGCACCCCGACCCGCCGCGGCGACGGCCATGCCGACCTGACCTACGTCTATGCGGCCGCCGAGGAGATCGCCGGTCTGATCGAGGACTTCACCGTGGTGGTCACCAAGTCGACCGTGCCGGTCGGCACCGGCGACGAGGTCGAGGCGATCATCAAGAAGGTCCGCCCCGACGCCCAGTTCGCGGTGGTCTCCAACCCCGAGTTCCTGCGTGAAGGCGCGGCCATCGAGGATTTCAAGCGACCCGACCGCGTGGTGGTCGGCACCGAGGACGAGCGCGCCCAGGCCGTGATGCGCGAACTCTATCGCCCGCTGTCGCTGAACGAGACGCCGGTCGTCTTCACCGGCCGTCGCACCAGCGAGCTGATCAAGTATGCGGCCAACGCCTTCCTGGCGATGAAGATCACCTTCATCAACGAGATGGCCGATCTCTGCGAAAAGGTCGGCGCCGACGTCCAGCAGGTGGCCAAGGGCATCGGCCTGGACAAGCGGATCGGCAGCAAGTTCCTGAACGCAGGCCCCGGCTACGGCGGTTCGTGTTTCCCCAAGGACACCATCGCCCTGGTGCGCACCGCCCAGCAGTACGGCGCGCCGACCAAGCTGATCGAGACCACGGTCGCGGTGAACGACTCCCGCAAGAAGGCCATGGCCGAGAAGGTCGCCGCGGTGCTGGGCACGGACGATCTGGCCGGCAAGACCGTCGGGGTCCTGGGCGTGACCTTCAAGCCCAACACCGACGACATGCGCGACGCTCCGAGCCTCGACATCCTGCCAGCGCTGCAGGCCAAGGGCGCCAAGGTCCAGGCCTTCGACCCGGAAGGCGCCAAGGAAGCCTCGCACATGATGCCGGGCGTCACCTTCGTGTCGGGCCCCTACGAAGCCGCCGAAGGCGCCGACGTGCTGCTGATCCTTACCGAGTGGGACCAGTTCCGCGCTCTGGACCTCACGCGCCTGAAGGGCCTGCTCACGGCGCCGGTCGTGGTCGACCTGCGCAACGTCTACAAGCCCGCCGAAATGGTCCGCGCCGGCTTCACCTACGCCTCCATCGGGCGCGGCGCATGAGCCAAGGGCCGGTCATCGTCACCGGCGTCGCGGGCTTCATCGGCATGCACGTGGCCGAGCGCCTGCTCGACCGCGGGGAGACGGTGATCGGCGTCGACGTCTTCAACGACTACTACGACCCGACCCTGAAGGCCGCCCGCGCCGCCCGTCTCGACGGGCGGCCGGGGTTCACCATGGTCCGTCTCGACATCGCCGACGACGCGGCCGTGATGGAGCTGGTTCGGTCCAGCGGCGCCAAGCGGATCGTCCACCTGGCTGCTCAGGCCGGCGTGCGCTACTCGATCGACAATCCGTTCGCCTACCAGCGCTCGAACCTGGCCGGCCACCTGTCGATCCTGGAGGCCGCGCGCCACAACGGCGTGACCCACCTGGTCTACGCCTCGTCCAGCTCGGTCTACGGCGATCGCCCTCAGTCCCTCGCAGGCGGCGAGGGCGCGGGCTTCAAGGAGACCGATGCGGTCGATGCGCCGGTGTCGCTGTACGCCGCCACCAAACGCGCCAACGAGCTGATGAGCATCAGCTACGCCAAGCTCTACGGTTTCCCGATGTCGGGCCTGCGTTTCTTCACGGTCTACGGCCCGTGGGGACGCCCCGACATGGCCTATTACGGCTTTACCCAGAAGATTCTGAAGGGCGAGCCGATCGAGGTCTACGGCGAGGGCAAGATGGCCCGCGACTTCACCTATATCGACGACATCGTCGACGGGATCGTCGGCGTGCTGGACCATCCGCCGGCCCAGGGCGGTCACGAAATCTACAACATCGGCGACAACGATCCGGTCGGCCTGATGGACATGATCACCACGCTCGAGAACGCCATCGGCCGCGAGGCCGTGAAGATCATGCGCCCCATGCAGCCTGGCGACGTCACCGCCACCTATGCCGACATCAGCAAGCTCAATGCCCTGACCGGCTACAAGCCCAAGGTGAAGCTGGAAGAAGGCCTGGGCCGGTTCGCCGCGTGGTGGAAGTCGCGCTGACCTAGTCCAGAGGCGGCGGATTGGTCCTGAACACGTCCGCAGGGACCGTGGTCATGGTGTAGGTCCGCCAGCAGACGCCGACCCTCTTGAAGCGGCCGATGCCGGCGTCGCCGTTGGAGACCTTGTCGCCCTTGTAGGCCGCGCCGGCGGCCGTCCAGTAGTCCAGCCCCGCGCTGAGCAGGTAGTTGGCCTGGGCGCGGTCGTCGACGCCCGACTCGTCGGGGACAAGCCGGGCCTGCACCGTGACGAACACGCCGCCCAGCGTGTCGTGATCGAACGGCTGCCTGCCGCTGGTCGGCCAGAAATGGAAATTGCGATCGGGGATCATCCGCACCAGCGTCCCGCCGTCGGGCGCGGGTTTGGCGTCGGCGGGAATGGGAGGCTTGGAGTGGAAGTCCTCGGGAAAGGCCCGGCCGGCGACGTTTTCGGAGGACTGGACGCGTTCCCAGCGGCCCGTCGTCTTGTCGAGCAGGTAGGTGCGGTAGCGGCGCAGCTCGACCAGGGTGTGGCTGGCGGTGCTGGGTTCGATGCTCTGCCAGAGTTGGCCCCAGCCCTGGACCGCGCCGTACCGCGACGGCGGTTTGTTGCCGTAGAAGATGCGCGGCTTGACCGCGTAGGTGGGGTAGGAACGGCCGGTCTTTTTGTCGGTCCAGGTCAGCTTGGCGCCGTGCGGTAGCGCCTCGCTCGGCGTCTTCATGTCGTTCAGGATGGTGTCGACGTCGTCGGTGGGGGACGGACACGCTGTGTCCGCCGGGCGGGCCTGGGCGGAACCTGCCCACAAAAGGCCCAGCAGGCCGACGGTCGTGACGAGCGATCGCATGACGAACTCCTGGCGAAACTCACAAAGAGACACGGTTCCGCCACGCTTCGTCACATAAAGGTGCTACGGCGCTTGGCGTCTGGTGCGTTGCAGCATGGATGATCATCGCGACGTAAAAGCGGCCCGAAACCATATCCATTTCGGCCCGCCTTATCGGGGCGTCCGAAAGAAGTTGACCCGGCGACGGGTTATGGGGGATGAGGGGCTGTAGTGCTAGCAGGTTCGAGGGGCGGTGAATTGACTGGATTTATGTCACTTTTTCAGCATATTTCCATTCCTCACCGTGACCCGAACGAAGCGTCAGTTATTCTATTCAATAGCTGGACGTTCTTCTTCTTCATGCTGGCGGCGTATCCTGCCTTCCTGGTGGTTCGTCGCCATCTGACGCTGCGCAATATTGTCCTCTGTCTGTTCAGCTACGTGTTCTACGGCTGGTGGGACCCGCGCTTCCTGATCCTGGTGGCCGTTTCCACATCGGTGGACTACATGGCCGCGCTCGGCGCGGCGGGTAAGCTGGTCGCCTGGAAGGACCGTTGGAAGGCCGGCGCCTGGCTGATCGGCGTGACGCTGCTGTCGCTGCTGTTCTCGCCGCCAGGCAATCTGTGGATCGTGCCGGCGGTGTTCGGCGGAACCGCCGCGGTGCTGGGCGTGACGGCCCTGTTCGATCGCATGGACGAGCGCCGCCGTCGGGTCTCGTGGCTGTGCCTGTCGCTGTTCACCAACCTCGGCATCCTGGCGTTCTTCAAGTATTTCAATTTCTTCTACGATTCCTTGCACGACGCGATCAGCCTGACCGGGCTGGATATCCCGCGCCTTGGCCTGGAGGTCGTGCTGCCGGTCGGCCTGTCGTTCTACACCTTCCAGGCCATCAGCCGGACGATCGACAGCTTCCAGGGCCGCTACGACCCGCAGTACTCGCTGATCAATTACGCGGCGTTCCACGCCTTCTTCCCGCAGCTGGTGGCTGGTCCGATCGAGCGGGCCTGGCACCTGATGCCCCAGTTCGAGCGCATCCTGCCCCTGGACCTGAACATGGTCTTCTCGGGGCTGAGGGTGTTCATCTGGGGCCTCTATATGAAGGTCGTCATCGCCGACAACATCGCGCCGGTGGCGAACCAGGTTTTCGCCGGCCACAGCGACGGATCGGCCGGGGCGGCGATGGCGGGCCTGCTGGCCTTCACGTTCCAGATCTATTGCGACTTCGCCGGCTATTCGAACATGGCGCGCGGCGTGGCCCGGATGCTGGGCTTCGACCTGATGGTCAATTTCAACCTGCCCTATTTCTCGCGCACCCCGTCGGAGTTCTGGCAGCGCTGGCACATCAGCCTGTCCCAGTGGCTGCGCGACTACCTCTACATTCCGCTGGGCGGCAACCGCGCCGGGGTGTCCAAGACCTATCGCAACCTGATGCTGACCATGCTGCTGGGCGGACTCTGGCACGGCGCGGCCTGGACCTTCGTGGTCTGGGGCGCGATCCACGGCGGCATCCTGGTCATCTTTAGGTTCTTCAAGATCGACGACGTGGCCAAGGGCGCGCCGAACAGCCCCAAGGGCTGGGCGATCAACGCCTGCCTCTGGGCGGCCACCATGCTGCTGGTCGTGCTGGCCTGGGCCTTCTTCCGCGCTCAGAACCTGGGCGAGGCGGCGCGGGTGCTGCAGCAGGCCGTCGGCGGCCTGGACGGCTACAGCTGGGCGACTTTCGGGCCGGTGATCTCGTTCATCTTCCCGCTGGTCCTGGTCGAGGCTTGGCAGCGCTGGAAGAAGAACATCGAGTTCCTAAACGCCGGGCCGTTCATCGTGCGCTACACCACGACCATGGCGACGCTGCTGGCGATCATCGCGCTAAGCTCCAGCCAGGCGCAGCCTTTCATCTATTTCAACTTCTGAGGGGCGCCAGGTGTCTTCCGTGTCGCAAGAAACCGCATCGCCCGCCGCCGACCGTCCTCTGGCCGCGCGCCTGGCGATGGGCGTGCTGAAGGTTCTGGGGCTGATCGTCTACACCCTGCTGTTCGCCGAGCTGTTCATCCGGCTGGTGGTGCATCAGCCGATCCTGCCGCGCTATGTGACCGACACGCCCTGGGGCGTGCGGGGCAACATCCCCAACGCGCGCTTTTGGCAGCACACCTCGGAAGTGACCGCCGCCTTCCATTACAACAGCCAGGGCATGCGGGACGAGCGCACCTTCCCGCTGGCCAAGCCCGCCGGTGTCTGCCGGGTGGCCCTGTTCGGCGATTCCTACTTCGCCGGGTTCGAGTTGAAGTACCCCGACACCTACGCCTATCGGCTGGAGCAGGCCCTGCGTCAGCGCGGCTACAAGGTCGAGGTGCTGAACTTCGCCGTCAGCGGCTTTGGCACAGCCGAGCACAACCGGACCTATGAGGGCTTCGCCCGGAAGTTCTCGCCGGACGTGGTGCTGTATGAGTGGCACCTGACCGATTTCGACGACAACGTCCGCTCGGGCCTCTATCGCCTGAAGGACGGCCAGCTGCAGCCGGCGGCCAAGACCTTCCTGCCGTCGATCAGCCTGCAGAACAAGCTGATGAAGTCGAGCGTCTACCGCTTCGTGGCCGATAACAGCCAGCTCTACAACTTCCTGCGCGAGAACCTGGCGCGCTACGCCAAGCGGGCCCTGAAGGTCGTCAACGCCAAGGCGGCGGGCGACGAGGAGGGCGGCGGCGCCGGCAATCTCGGCGCCGCGGTCTACGCCAAGGCTTCGCCTTACGCGGTCTCGCTGTCCGAAGCCCTGCTCGACCAGGCCAAGGCGTCAGCGGCTCGCGACAACGCGGGCTTCTACGTCATGGAGATCCCGCGCCCGGTGTCGCGCACCCAGTTCGAGCCGTCGATCACCCAGATGTCGCCCCAATTCCTGGGCACGCTGAACCTGATCCAGCCGACGCCGCAGCTGACCGCGGCCGGCCGGCCCGATCGCAAGCTCTATCTGGAGCACGGCGCGCAACACCTTTCGCCCGAGGGCGTCGGTGTGATCCTTGCCGCGTCGCTTGACCGGATCGCCAGCGATCCTCGACTGCAAAGGTGCCATGGCGATCGGTTCTGACATTGTCGCCCGCGTCGCCGGTCTGGCCCTCTGCCTGGCGGCGGGATCGGCTGCGGCCGCTGCGCCGCCGCCGATCCGTGTGATCTTGGTCGGCGACTCCACGGTCGCGCCGCACTCCGGCTATGGAGACGCGTTGTGCGCGCGGATGGTCGAGGCGACCTGCGTGAACATGGCGCGCGGCGGCCGCAGCTCGGCCAGCTTCCGCACCGACGGCTCGTGGGACAGGGTGGCGCGGGTGCTCAGCCGTCGGGGCCCCTGGACGGCGACCTACGTGCTGGTCCAGTTCGGCCACAACGACCAGCCGGGCCGACCGGGCCGCTCGACCGATCTCGCGACCGGTTTCCCCGTCAACATGGCCGGTTACGTCGCCGAGATCCGCGCCGCCGGGGCGCGGCCGATCCTGGTGACGCCCCTCTGCCGGCGGATGTTCAAGGACGGCGAATTGCAGGACACGCTGGGCCCTTGGGCCGATGCGACACGCCGCGTCGCGGTCGAAACGGGCGTTCCCGTCATCGACCTGCACGCCGACAGCTGCCAGGCCGTGCGCGGCATGGGTCCCGAAGCCTCGCTGGCGCTCGGCGCCGGGACGATCTCGGCGCCCGAACCCGACGGCCAGCCCAAGCCGAAGGGCCGCCCTCGGATCGACTACACGCATGTGGGGCCCGCCGGCGCGGCGACCTTCGCCCGAATGGTCGCGGGCGAACTGGCGCGCGCGGAGCCCCGCCTGGTTCCCTATCTCGGGGAAGGCCGATGAGCTCGTCCCGCGCCCCCGATATGGAAGCCGCCGGTCGTTCTCTGCTAGGGAAAGGCGCGACGGACTCGGAAGCATCGGCGATCGCCATGCCTAGTGTCCGGACGGCTCGTTTCGCACGCGCGCGGAGGAACCCGACATGACCGCCATCGACGCGCTTCGTGAGCGCGGCGGCAAGCTGGCCGCCAAGATCGGGGCCTCCGAGCCCAACGCCGACCTGGTCTGGGGGCTGGTGCTGGGCACGGTCGTGCGCGTGCTGGGCCAGGCCAACTTCCTGAGCCTGTTCTACGGCTACGGCGCCCAGGGCGGCAATCCGCTCATGAAGATCTCGCCCGGCACCTACATCATCATGATCGTCTTCTGCCGGGCCTGGAGCCGCAAGAGCCCGCCCGGCATGGAGACCTTCAAGCTGGCCGCCACCCTGGTCATGACGATCGTGGTGGGCGGCGTCGCCTGGGCGCTGGTGACCGGCCAGGCCGTGGCCGTCGGCTATCTGGTCGATTCCTACGCGGTCGCCGCGGCGGGGCTGTTCATCCTGGGCAAGGTCGGTCCTGAGGGACGGACCAAGGTCTATGCCGGCCTGATCTGGGCGCTGCTGTTCAATGCCCTGCTGCTGTTCCCGGAGTTCATTCTCAAGCGTCGCTTCATCCCGGCCCCGTTGGAGGGCGCGCGCGGGATCTTCCGGCCCGCCGCCCTGCTCAATCACCCGCTGATGAGCGGCCTGATGTACGCCACCGCCGCGCCGCTGGTCATGCGGTGGCGCAAGCCGTTCATCGTCAAGGCCGGCGTGGCGCTGCTGTTCGTGTTGTGCGTGTTCTTCTCCGGCGCCCGGGTCTCGACCGTGCTGGCGGGCGCGGCCTTCGTGCCGGCCGCCCTGATCGCCCTGGGCCAGGAAAAGCCCAAGAGCTCGCTGGGCCAGACCTGGCTGGTCAGCCAGTCGATGCTGATCGCGGCCCTGATCCCGATCGTGGTGATCGTGGCCTTCGCCAGCGGCGCCCTGGATCGCATCGGCGGCGGCCTCTATGACAAGAGCGCGGCCACCCGGGTCTGGCAGTTCGGCATGATCCAGTATCTGAGCCCGCACCAGCTGATCTTCGGGATCGGCAACACGACGGCCGCCGACTGGTCGGTGCGACTGTTCCAGACCCCCAGCGTCGAGAGCGCCTTCGTGCTGGGGGTGTTCATGTACGGCATGCCGTTCACGATCTTCTATCTGGGCATGGTGGTGGTGATCGTGGCCTTGATGGCCCTGAAGGGCGACACCCTGGTCAAGCTGTCGGCCGTGATCTTCCTGACGGCGGCGATGTCCAACAACACGCTCGGCGCCAAGAATCCGGCGGTGTTCTATTTCCTGATGTTCGCCGGGTCGACGATGGTCCAGTCGGTGCGCCGCCTGCCCAAGCTGCGGATGCCGTGGATGGAGCCTCAGCGGCCGCCCAATTTGATGACAGCCCAGCACAGTCGCGTCCTGGGCTCGCATACCGCGCCTGACGGCGGCCCTCCCCCCTCGTCGATCTAATCCAGCACAGGCTCAACCGTGGCGAAGACCGACGCGAACTACCTCTTCGTGATCAACTCCCTGGCGGGCGGCGGCGCGGAGCGGGTGATGACCACCCTGTTGGCGCGATCGAAGGACCGCGCGTCCGACGGGCGGCTGCACCTGGCCCTGCTCGACAAGGAGCCGGCGGCCTACACCCCGCCCGACTTCGTCACCGTCCATCAGCTGGACGCACGCGGCGGCCAGCTGGCCAGCATCCTGCAGCTGCTGAAGCTGGTGCGGACCCTGAAGCCCAGGCTGATGCTGAGTTTCCTGACCCGGGCCAACGTCGCCGCCGTGGCGGTGGGCCGACTGACGGGCGTGCGCTGCGTGATCAGCGAGCGGGTCGACACCGCCTCGCACTTCAGCACCACCCGCCTGAAGGCGGTGAAGCTGCTGGCCGTGCGCACGGCCTACGGTCTGGCCGAGCGCATCATCGCGGTGTCGGCCGGGGTGGCCGACAGTCTGGTCGAGAACTTCGGCATTGTTCGCGACAAGATCGTGGTGATCGAGAATCCCGTCGACGTCGAAGCCATCCGGACTAAGGGCGCCGAAGCGCCGTCGATCCCGCTGGACCCGCCGTTCGTGGTGGGGGTGGGACGCCTGGTGCCCAACAAGAACTTCCGCCTTCTGATCGACGCCTTCGCGGCCTCGGGCGTGCCCGGCAAGCTGGTGATCCTGGGCGAGGGGCCCGAGCGGCCGGCCCTGACCCAACGCATCGCCGAGCTGGGCCTGAGCGACCGGATCGCGCTGCCGGGCTTCGCGGCCAATCCGTTCGCCGTGGTCTCCCGCGCCGCGATCTTCGTGCTGCCGTCAAACGCCGAGGGTTTCCCGAACGGCCTGCTTGAGGGCATGTCGCTGGGCGTTCCGGTGATCTCGGCCAACTGCGCCTCGGGACCTTCCGAAGTGCTCGCCGACGAGCCTCGCCGACCGCTCGAGGACAAGGTCGCGGCCGCCTATGGTGTGCTGACGCCGGTCGACAATGTCGACGCCATGGCCTCGGCCCTGCGGCTGCTGCAGGACCCCGAGCTGCGGCGGCGTTACGGCGCCCTGGCCGAGCAGCGCGCCCGGATGTACTCGCCCGACATGGCCACCAGCCGCTATTGGGCGGTGCTGGAGCCGGACGCCCCGGCCGCCTAGGCTCCGGAGCTCTGGCCTCAGGCCTGGGCGGGCGCGCGCCGCAGCACCTTGCGGGTGAGCTTGTCTACCGGGCCGCGAATCAGCTTGGGACGCAGCAGGATGGCGGCCACCGCCCATACGGTCAGCCCCGCCGTCGCCGCCAGGGCGAAGACCACCAGGGCCGGCAGATGGACCGGCAGCAGGGCCATCCAGGCCAGGTGGCCGACGCCGCCGCCGATCACGCCCAGCGCCACGGCCTTGCCCAGCTCGACCATGTTCAGGCGGGCGTTGATGAACCGGCGCGACAGCAGGTAGCTGGACATCAGGCCGCAGAACGATCCCGACAGGAACGCCAGGCCCGCGCCCAGGGCGCCGAGGCGCGGGATCAGCAGCAGCGAAGCGGCGACCGTGACCACGCCGGCCGGGGCGTAGGTCGAGAACTGCAGCCAGTTCTTCCGCGTGGCGTGGAAGATGTTGTCGAAGACATAGGCCTTGAGGCTGATACACACCGCGCTGGCGGTGATGATCGGCAGCAGGTGGACGGCGGCCTCGCGATAGGCGGCCGGCAGCACGGCGTTGGCGATCGCCTGGGACAGGCCGGCGCTGAAACCCAGCACCGTGAACTGCAGCACCGTCATCAGCTCGAAGGCGTTGCGGACGAACTGCGCGGCGCCCTCGGCGCCGGCCTGGTCGTGCCGACGCATCAGCTCTGGGAAGCCGCCCTGGTTCATGGCGTTGCCGATGATGTCGCTGGGCGTGCGGGCGATCGAGTAGGAGGCGGCGTAGATGCCAACCGTGGCGGCCCCGCCCAGGAGTTTCAGGAACACCCGGTCGGAGCTGGCCACCATGTAGGACACGAAGGTCAGGGCCACGATCGGCAGGCCGTATTCGATCCGGCTGCGATAGCTGGCGCCGACCGCTCCGCCGGCCGGCAAGGTCAGGGCGCCGCGGGTCAGGACGATGGCGGCGAAGGTCCCGGTCACGGCCGCGTTGGCCAGGGCCACCGAGGCGAAGTTCGGGTGCAGGCCGCTGGCGATCCAGCCCGAGCACAACAGGCCGATCGCCCGGGCGGTCTCCAGCGCGCTCTGCTCCAGCTTGCGGCCCTGCAGCTGCAGGGTGGCCAGGCCCAGGCGCAGGCCGGAGTTGGAGACGACGTAGGCGGCGACGGCGACGGCGAAGGTCAGGGCGCGGCCGGGGGCGATCCAGTAGGCGACGCCCAGGCCGACCAGGCAGGCCAGGCTCATGAAGACCACGCTCAGCCGAGCCGACTTGGCCAGGCCGTCGCGCCACACCGCGGGCGTGGAGATGTCGCTGCGCAGCAGGGAGAAGCGGATCCAGTTGGACGATCCCATGTCCAGCATCTCGCCGACCAGGGTGACCAGGGCGTAGAGGCCGAACTCGGCCGGCCCCAGCCGCCGCGTCAGCAGCAGGACCAGGATGAAGGCCGCGGCCCGGGGCGCCATGATCGCGGGGGCGTAGAGGACGGTGGACTTGATGATCATCGAAACCTGGGACGCTCGAGAGGCGAAGAATCAGCGCTGGGCGCCGCGGGGCAGGATGTAGGGATCGAGGAAGGCGAAAGCCGGGCCGGAGACGGTGTTCGTCCGGATATGGCTGACGTCGTAATAGAGCGGCGTCCCGTCGGTGACGAGCGGGCAGTCGGCGCCGCACAGATGATCCAGCGGATCCACGAGGACGGCGCCGTCCGGCCCCCCCAGGCTGTCGACCAGCTGGTTCGGATAGGCGGCGGTCTGGCGCATCTGGTCGGTGGGCACGCCGAAGTCGTCCAAGGTCCGGGTCCGGTAGAGCCGGGCGAACAGCCGCTTGGGATCGGCCTCGGAGGCCTGGGGGAAGGTCTTGGTGACCATCACCTCGGCGCCGCCGGCCCGCAGATCGCGGATTACCTGGCGCAGGCGGGCGAAGGCTTCGGTGGCGTCTTGAAGATAGACCGTCTCGTCGCCGCTGGCCCGGCACGTCAAGCCGCGCTCGAAGCACACACGGCCGCGCGAGGGTTCGCCCTCGGCCTTGTTGAAGCTGCCCAGCCACGAGGCGACGATGGCCACCTGCGGATACCTCCCGGCCTTGGCCATGGCCAGCGCCTCATCGGTGGAGCCGCCGCAGTTCTTGATCGAGCCGCGAAGCTGTACGCCCGGCAGGGGCGCGCAGCCCGGACGGGTGACGAACACCACGGCCGGGTCGGCGGGACCGCGCGGCAGGGTGCGATAGCGTGGCGCGATCTCCTCGCTGTAGGAGTCGCCGATGACGAAGGTCTCGACCGGTCCGCCGCCGCCCTGGCGGCAGATGCGCAGCCCCGTGCGGGTCACGTGGTAGGTCGCGCACGACTTGGGGAAGGTCCAGTCCTCGGCGGCGACCTTGATGCGGTCGGCGGCCGCCACGACGGTGGGCTCGCTCTTGGGGAACTTCAGGGCTTCCAGGCCGTGGGTCGCGAAGACGCCGGCGGTCATCACCAGCAAAACCGCGATCGCCCCGTTGAGGATCGCCGCCGGTCGGGCCGAGGGGGCGCGGCGGTCGAACAGGCGGCGGGTCAGCTTCTGCTCGATCAGGACATATGAAGCCCAGCCCAGACCGATCGACAGCGCCACGCCGGCGGCGATGGACAGGGCGGTGTTCTCGACCGCGAAATAGGTGAAGGCGGCGATCACCGGCCAGTGCCACAGATAGATCGAATAGGACCAGCGGCCGAGCGGCTGCACGCCCGGCAGCCGGGTCCAGCCGGCCGAGCCGTGGCCGGCGGCGATGACCAGGGCCGCGCCGGCCACCGGCACAACGGTCGCCAGGCTGGGCCAGGCCGTGCCGCCGTTGAAGGCCAGCACCGAGACCAGGATCAGCGCCAGGCCGATGACGAGGGCGGCGGTTTTGGCGCGCCGCCCCAGGCGGTCGCACGGCGCCAGGGCGACCAGGCCGCCGGCGATGAGCTCCCAGGCCCGAGCGGGCAGCAGGAAGAAGCTGGTCCGCAGCAGGGCGTCGTAGCGAGTCAGGGGCACGGCCGCGCACAGCAGCAGCGACAACAGACCGATCACGACCAGGACGGCGACCTTGTGGCGGCGCAGCGGCGCCCAGCCGGCGATGACCACGAACAGCAACGGATAGAGGAGATAGAACTGCCACTCCACCGACAGCGACCAGGTGTGCAACAACCAGTTGGCTTCGGACGCGCCGCCGAAATAGCCGCCCTGGGTGGCGTAGTCGAAGTTCGACAGGAAGGTGATGGAGCTGGCCACGCTGCGGGCCACGCCACGCAGGCTCACGGGGTCCAGCCAGATCGCGGTTCCGATCAGGATCGCCAGGCAGACGGTCCAGAGGGCTGGAACGATCCGGTAGAACCGGTCGGCGTAGAAGGTCCAGACCCTGAAATTGCCCTGGGCCTGCCGCTTGGTGACGATCTGCGTCATCAGGAAGCCGGAGATGACGAAAAAGACGTCCACCCCGACGAAGCCGCCCCAGGCGTAGGGCAGGTGGAAGTGGTAGAGCACCACCGAGGTCACGGCGATGGCCCGAAGGGCGTTGATGTCGTGCCGGAAGGCCAGCTTGTCGTGTGGGGACGGCGCGCTCGCGCCTGAGCTGGTCATGAGTGGGTACGCTCGAATAGTCGGAGGCGACTTGCGAGCCCAGATAGAGGCTCGCACCAAACCGGGTCAAGTGAAGCTAAAACAACGGCCAAAGAGATTGGCTGGACGCGCGAACGTGATCATCAATGCATCAGCTGTCGCCAAACCGTGCGACGCCGTTTATCGGCAGACTTGGACCGAACCACGGCGGCCGTCGCCGGCGTCCATGGTAGAGTTTCGATGCGCAAGGGGATCGGATGATCAAGAAGGTGTTCGCCAAGCTCTACGATCGCGTCCTGTCCGTCGTGCTCAAGGGCGACGTTTACGCGCGGCGCTGCGGGGTGAAGGTCGGGCAGGGATGCCGGATCCTGAGCCACAATTTCGGGACAGAGCCGTTCCTGATCGAGATCGGCGACCGGGTCACCATCTCGGGCTACGTGAACTTCGTGAACCATGACGGTTCGGGCTGGCTGATGCGCGACGAGCGCGGCCGCCGTTTCACCTATCGCCGCATCCGCATCGGCAGCGACGTGTTCGTCGGAGCGGGCACGATCATCCTGCCGGGCGTGTCGATCGGCGACCGGGTGGTGGTCGGGGCGGGCAGCGTGGTCACCCGGTCGATTCCCGACGGCTGCGTGGTGGCCGGCAATCCCGCGCGGATGATCGCCACCTACGACGCCTTCCAGGCGCGCGTGCTGAAGGACTGGCCGGCCGACGCCGACCTGCCCAAGGATGTCGATTACGAGGCCCGCGTGCGGGCGGTGATGGACGAAAGCTTCAAGCCGCCGATCGCCGTGACGCCTCAGGCCCCGCGCGGCTGAACGACGGACAGGTAGCGGTCGACCACCTTCCGCGGCGAGAACTCCAGGCCGCGATCGACCAGCAGCTGGCTCGGCAGCGGATTGTCCAGCGTGTCGGCCATGGCCTTGGCCAGGGCCGACACGTCGTCGACCGGCGGCAGCAGGCCGTAGCGTCCGTTGTCGAGGATCTCGGCCGGGCCGTGCGGGCAGTCGGTGCTGACCGTCGGGGTGCCGCAGGCCAGGGCTTCGACCAGCACGTTGCCGAAGCCCTCGAACCGCGAGCTGAGCACGAACAGGTTCGCGCGACGCAGGTACTTGGCGGGGTTGGCCTGGAAGCCGAGGAACTTAACGCGGTCGTTCAGGCCCAGGGCCTCGACCTGCGCCTTCAGCGACGCTTCCAGAGCGCCCACGCCGAGGATCGCCAGCCGGGCCGGGCGCTGGGCGGCCAGCTCCGCGAAGGCGGCGATCAGGGTGTCGAAGCCCTTCTGGGCGTGCAGCCGGCCGATCGCCAGCACCACGGCCTCGTCGGTGTCGAAGAACGGGTCGTCCACCGGCTCGGCGGCCTGGCTCTCCAGGTTCTCGGGGGCGGCGGGATTGTAGAGCACGTTGATGCGCTCGCGCGGGAAGCCGGCGACCTTGGCCATGTCGTCGGCGATACCCTTGGACACCGCCAGCACGCCGTCGGCCATCGGCAGCACGAAGCGGTAGAGCAGCGGCACCAGCCCCAGCTTGGCCTGGCCCATCTGGTTGGACTGGGAGCTGAGGTTGTTGTGCTGGGTGACGAACACGCGGGTCGGCTTGCCCGCCAGCCGGTTGGCCAGCACGGCGACGGTGTTGTGATAGCCCAGGCTGGAGATCATCAGGTCCGGCCGAGTCTCGCGCAGGTACTTGATCATCGGCAGTAGGCTGTTGACCGTGCGCGGCGCCTTGAGGTCGATCACCCGCACCCCCTCGGGGATCTGGGCCATGTACTCGCCCTTGGTCTGGCACAGCACCAGATCGACGCGGTAACCGCGCCGCAGCAGCTCGCGGGCGATCACCAGGCGCATCTTCTCGGCCCCGCCAGAGGCCATGCTGTTGATGTGGAGGGCGATCAGCGGCCCCGGTTGGGCCGCCGCCTCGGATTTGGACGCCATCAGGACCTGCCGCACACTTGATTGTAGAAGCTGGCGGTGCGCCGGGTGACCTCTTCCCAGCGGTATTTCTGGAGTTTGTCGCTCCAGTCCACCCGTCGCTCGGCCTGGCCGCCCATGGCCGCGTCCAGCGCCCGGGCAAGGGCGTCGGTATCGCCCAGCGGATAATAGCAGGCGGCCGGCAGGTCGATCTCCAGATTGGGCGGGATGTCGCTGGCCAGGATCGGCAGGCCGGCGGACATCGCCTCCAGCATGGCGATCGGATTGCCCTCGTGGCTGGACGGCAGGACGAACAGATCCGCGCCCGCGAACGCGGCGGCCAGGTCGTCGCCGGTCTGGTGGCCCAGCGTGTGGATGCGCGAGCCAGGCGCGGCGGCCTGCTGGATCTCGGCCTCGTAGGGCGAGGCGGTGACGGCCGAGCCGACCAGCACCAGCGACCAGTCCGGATGTTTGTCGCGCACCTTCTCGAAGGCGCGCACCAAGTCGATCTGGCGCTTCTCGGGCACCAGCCGGGCGACGTTGAGGATGTACTTCTGGGCGGGATCGACGCCGTCGGGCCAGGCCTTTCGCGGCGCGGGCGTCGGCGGCACGCCGTTGGGGACGTGCTCGACGCGCTGGCGCGGATAGTCCGCCCGCAGGCGGTTGGCGGCCAGGCCGGAGACGCTGATGATGCCGTTGGAGAACCGGCCCGCCATCTGCTCGCCCAGGCGGATCATGGTCTTGGCGAACTTGCTCCACTTCTCGCGATTATAGTCGTCGCCGTGGTGGGTGACGACCACGCGCATGCCCATCAGGCGGCCGAGCGGGGTGACAAGGGCCGGGCCGATCGCGTGGACGTGCAGCACGTCCGGACGCCACCAGGCGGCCGCGAAAACCCCGATCGCCGAATGGACCAGCGCCTCCAGATGCTTGTCCTTCGGCGCGGGCAGCGACCAGCGACGGACGTTGGCGGGATCGGCCGGGTCATCGGCCGTGACGTAGGGCGCGCGCTCCAGGACCAGCACCTCGGCGTCGCTCTCGGCCAGGCGATGGGCCAGGTGCTTTATGTGGGTCTCGACGCCGCCATGTCCGCCGTGAAGGCTCCGGAGCCCGAGCATCGCGATGCGCAAGCGCCGCTTGGATTGTGTCATTGCGGCTCAAGTCTTTCGAGCCCGACGACGACGCGCCGGGCATCAAGTCAAAGGGTGATCACGAGGTAGTCAACCGGCCCGTTCACTGTCAACGCCAAGAGGACAGGCCTCCGGAAGCCGAAGTGAAATTGTCGATTTTGCCGCTTTTAGAAGCATTCGCGCCGGATGGCCATGAGGTTGTTCATGATCGGCGCGGCGACGAAGGGCGGTCTTGTGAAGCGTACTATCGTCCACCTCGATGACGCTTTTTTGCGGCGGGATCGCGCGCGAAAAAGGCGCGCCCGAGCGGGCGCGCCTTTGATCGTCCAGCTGACGCGGTTTGGGATCAGAAGATCTCGAACAGACCCGCCGCGCCCATGCCGCCGCCGATGCACATGGTGACCACACCCAGCTTGGCCTTGCGGCGCTTGCCTTCGAGCAGCAGGTGGCCGGCGCAGCGGGCGCCGGTCATGCCGAAGGGGTGGCCGATGGCGATCGAGCCGCCGTTGACGTTGTACTTCTCCGGATCGATGTCCAGGCGGTCGCGGCTGTAGAGGCACTGCGACGCGAAGGCCTCGTTCAGCTCCCACAGGTCGATGTCATCGACCTTCAGGCCGTGGCGTTCCAAGAGGCGCGGCACGGCGAAGACCGGCCCGATGCCCATCTCGTCAGGCTCGCAGCCGGCGATGGCGAAGCCCTTGAACAGGCCCAGCGGCTCGAGGTTGCGCTTGGCGGCCTCCTTGGCCTCCATCACCACCACGGCGGCGGCGCCGTCCGACAGCTGGCTGGCGTTGCCGGCGGTGACGAAGTTGCCCGGACCCTTGACCGGCTCCAGCTTGGCCAGGCCTTCCAGGGTGGTGTCGGGACGATTGCACTCGTCCTTGGTGACCACGTAGTCGACCAGGCTCTCTTCCTTGGTCTCCTTGTTGACCACCTTCATCTTGGTGGCCATCGGCACGATCTCGTTGTCGAACAGGCCGGCGGCTTGGGCGGCGGCGATGCGCTGCTGGCTGCGCAGCGAATATTCGTCCTGGTACTCGCGGCTGATGTTGTAGCGCTTGGCGACGATGTCGGCGGTGTCGATCATCGCCATCCACAGGGCCGGCTTCTCGCGCATCAGCTTTTCTTCGGTGATGTGGAAGCGGTTCATGTGGCCGCCGCCCTGCACCAGCGAGATCGACTCGACGCCGCCGCCGACCGCGACCGGCGCGCCGTCGTTGCGCACGTAGTTGGCGGCCGTGGCGATAGCCTGCAGGCCCGAGGAGCAGAAGCGGTTGACGGTCTGGCCCGAGGTGGTGACCGGCAGGCCGGCCCAGATGGCGGCGTTGCGGGCCACGTTCATGCCGGTGGCGCCTTCGGGACCGCCGCAGCCCAGGACGACGTCCTCGACCTCGGCGCCTTCCAGCCCCGCGCGCTGAACGGCGTGCTGGATGGCGTGGCCGGCCATGGCCGCGCCGTGGGTGTTGTTGAACCCGCCGCGGTTGGACTTGGCCAGGCCCGTCCGGGCGTAAGATACGATGACCGCTTCGCGCATTGGGCGCACTCCCCGTTTAAACGTTAGTTTGAATTGACGGCCACCCTAGACCGGGATTTCCGTCCGCGAAAGATCACGCGAACGTAAAGCGCGGCGCTCCAGACTCTATTTCGACTGGGACTCGACCAGGCTGTCGGCGTGGCGGTGGATCATCTTCCAGTCGCCGTCCTCGCGGCGGAAGATCTCGGTGATCCGCAGGTGCATCTCGACCGGCTGGTCCTTGTCCGCGAACCGGACCGAGGCGTGCTGCAGGCCGGTCCAGTAGGCCAGGTCGCCGCTGGCCTGGCTGTGCAGGATTTCCAGCGTGGTCTCGCTCCCTGGCCCGAAGCCGCGCGCGGCGCGGGCGTTGACCGCGGTCACGTGGCCGGCGCCCTGCTCGCGCCCGCCGTGGGGCGGGAAGAAGGTGGCGGGATTGGCCTGGGCTGCGATCTCGCCCAGCGGCCCGGCGTCGCCGTTGACATAGGCCTGGGCCACGCGCCGGCGCTGATCGAGGAAGGCGGTGAAGTCGTCCTGCTGGCTCATCGGATCCTCCTTTGGTCACCGCCCAAACGCGTGAAGACGCCAAAACGAACCCTCTCCCAAAGGGAGAGGGAGGGACCCGTTGCGCAGCAATGGGAGGGCGAGGGGTAAGGCGTTCGACGGCGTGCCGGCGCGCCGGTCGGCGACGTAACCCCTCATCCTCCCACGACTTTGTCGCGGGCCCCTCCTTCTCCCTCTGGGAGAAGGTTCATTTCAGCGCGGCAGCACTGTCAGCCCATCCGGGAGTTCGTTGACGTCGTCGGGCCGGGGCGGGACGTGGGCCGCCAGGACGGCGCCGGCGCGGGCGACAGCAGCCACGAAGCCGTCGGCGATCGCCCCGCGCTTGAGGCCCTCGACCAGGTCGGCCACCACCTCGTCCCAGACCGCGGCGGGCGCGGCGGCATGGATCCCCTCGTCGGCGATCACCTCGACCCGATGCTCGGCCAGGGCGGCGAAGATCAGCACCCCGGTCCGGTCGCGGGTCAGGTGCAGGTCCTTGGCCAAGAAATATTCCATGGCGGCCTGGCGGACGCGGGCCGTCTTGACGGGGCCGGGGATCAGCGCCCGGCGCACGGCGGGGATCGCGACCAGGGCGGCGGTGACCGCGAAGATCGCCGCCTGCAGGCCGATATAGGTCAGCAAGGCCGAGAGGATGGCCACGTCGTGGGCGGCCTCGTGCCCCACGCTCCAGCCGCCGAACAGCCGGCTCAGCATCTCGGGCCGGAAGCCCGCCAGCAGGGCCAGGGCCGGCAGCAGCAGGGCCGCGCTGGTCGCCCAGATCAGCGGGACGGCGCGATCGTCGCCGACCTCGGGGGCCAGCACGCAATAGATCTCGCCGGCGGTGGTCTTCTCGGCCTCGGCCACCGCCTTGGCGATGCGGTCCTGGTCGGCTTGGGAAAGGCTTTTCATCGTCCGCGCTCCTACCAGCTACCTGAAGAGCCGCCGCCGCCGAACGACCCACCGCCGCCCGAGAAGCCCCCGCCCCCGCCTCCACCCGAGAAACCGCCACCGTCACCGCCTCGGCCGCCGCTCAGCATGCCGTTCAGGATGATCCAGGGGATGGCCGAGCCCAGGCCGCCGCGTCGGCCGCGCCGGCTGAACATCTGGCTCAGGATCACGATGATGATGAACAGCACGATCAGGGTCAGGATCGGCGAGGGCGAGGCGGCGCGGTCGGCCGTATGCGAGACCTTGAACGCCTGCTCGGCCTTGGCCTTGGCCTCGTCGTCGGGCAGGGCCAGCTGCTGGAGGATCGCGTCGGTCCCGGCCACGACCCCGCCCTCCAGGTCGCCGGCCTTGAACTTTGGCAGGATGGCCGTCTGGATGATCAGGCTGGACAGGGCGTCGGTCAGGATCGGCTCCAGGCCGTAGCCGACCTCGATGCGCACCTTGCGCTCGGTGGGGGCGACGATCAGCAGGGCGCCGGTGTTGGTCCCCTTCTCGCCGACGCCCCAGGCGCGGCCGAGCTGGTAGCCGTAGTCCTCGATCTCGTAACCCTGCAGGCTGGGCACGGTGGCCACCACCAGCTGGCGGCCGGTGGTCTTCTCCAGGTTTTCGAGCTTGGTCGTCAGCTCGGCCTCGACTTGCGGCGACAGGATGTTG
The DNA here is from genome assembly GCA_017744495.1 of Caulobacter sp. GTDB lineage: Bacteria > Pseudomonadota > Alphaproteobacteria > Caulobacterales > Caulobacteraceae > Caulobacter. The sequence continues at coordinate 27,575 of JAGIBE010000226.1, forward strand.
GCGTCGTCGACCACTCGCCCGGTCAGGGGCGGGAAGGTGGGGCCCGCGGCCAGGGCGGGCAGGGCGCCGAAGACGAGCGCGAGCGCCATCAGAACTCCGCTCATCCCGACGAAAGTCGGGGCCCAAGCCGAGCGGGCCGTTCTAGCGCTGAGCGCCGACCTGATATCCAGCTTGGATCCCGGCTTCCGCCGGGATGAGCGGAGCAGGAAGAGCAATTTACTGTCCCGGGCCGGGCTGGGTGTTGGCCACCGGGGCCGGCGGGGCGCTGAAGTCGATGCTGGGCGCCGACTGGGCGTTGGCCGTGGCCTGGAACAGCTGGGCCGGCTTTTGCGACCCGTACAGCGTCTTGGCCCAGATGATGCTGGGGAAGGTCCGCAGGGTCGTGTTGTAGACCTGGGCGGTGTTGTTGTAGTCGCGTCGGGCGATCGAGATGCGGTTCTCGGTGCCTTCCAGCTGGCTCTGCAGGGCCAGGAAGTTCTGGTTGGACTTCAGCTCCGGATAGCTTTCCTGGATCATCATCAGCCGGCCCAGCACGCCCGACAGCTTGTCCTGGGCGGCGGCGTACTGCTGGAACTGGGCGGGATCGGTGATGGTCGAGGCGTCGACCTTGACCTGGGTAGCGCTGGCGCGGGCCTGGGTGACCTCGACCAGCACGCCCTTCTCCTGGGCCGCGTAGCCTTTCACCGTCGCCACCAGGTTGGGGATCAGGTCGGAGCGGCGCTGATACTGGTTCTGCACCTCGGCCCAGGCGGTCTTGGTCGCCTCGTCCTGGGTGGGGATGGTGTTGATCCCGCAGCCGGCCAGCAGGACCGAAGCCACGAAGACGGGGGCGAGACGGGTGAGGGTTCTGAGCATGCGCATGGAAGTCCCTTCGAGCCGGATTGGATCCAGGTAACGGCGGCGTTTCAGTCACACTAACGACGCGCGTCCCGCTGATGCAAATGCGATAACGACCTGAGCTTGTATTCTCGCGCAATGCGCGCGTTTGTCATCCTGGAAACGTCAGGCGCGTGGAGGTCGGTTTTCGAGCCTGGTCGGACGTTGAGGGCTCACACCTTCCTTCCAAATAGTCCGTCATTCCGGGCCTTGTGCCCGGAACCCCTGGTTCAGCCCGCAAGTGAAGCGCCTTGGCGCGCTGGCGCGCCACTCCTCCGCACTTGCCGCGGATAGAGGGGTTCCGGGCACAAGGCCCGGAATGACGGCTGAAGAGGGGGAGGAGTTGGAAGCAGCTTCCACCCTCAGCCAGCGTTCGAACGAGCAGCGTTCGCCTACAGCCCCTGCTCGGCGAACGCCTTCTTCCGCGGCCCGACATAGCCGAACAGCCAGGCGGCGACCTTGCGCATCTGGATCTCCTCGCTGCCCTCGGTGATCCGGTAGCGGCGGTGGTGGCGGTAGATGTGCTCGAAGGGCTTGTGGCGCGAATAGCCCAGGCCGCCGTGCACCTGCATGGCCCGGTCGGCGGCCTCGCAGCACAGGCGGTTAGCCCAGTAGTTGCACATGGAGACCTTGTCGGAGAGGCGCTTCTCGACCTCCGGCTTGGTCATCTGGTCCATCTCCCAGGCGGTCTTACGGATCAGCAGGCGCAGCATCTCGGCCTGGGTCGACAGCTCGACCAGCGGGAACTGGATCGCCTGGTTCTCGGCCAGGGCCTTGCCGAACGGCTTGCGCGTCCGGGCGTACTTGACGCTCTCTTCTATGCAGTAGACCGCCGCCCCCAGGCTGGAGGCCGCCTGGCGGATGCGGTTCTCGTGCACGAAGTGCTGGGCCAGGGCCAGGCCCCCACCTTCGGGGCCGAACATCGCGTCCTCGGGGACCCAGACATTGGTGAAGCTGACCCGCGGGTGGTCGGTCGGCATGTTGAAGGTCCAGAGGTACTCCTCGATCTTCACGCCCGGCGCGTGAGCCGGCACGAGGAAGCACGTGATGCCCCGGGCGTCGCCGTCCTCGCCGCTGGTGCGGGCGAACAGGCAGCAGTGGGTGGCCGCGTGCATGCCCGTGGTCCACATCTTCTCGCCGTCGATGCGCCAGCCCGCCTGGCCGTGACGCGCCTCGCGAACCGCGCGGGTCTCCATGAAGGTGGCGTCCGAGCCGTGGTGGGGTTCGGTCAGGCCGAAGGTCGGGCGGAAGGCGTGGCGGTCCAGCATGTCGCCGATCAGGGGCTGCTGGTCGGGCCGGCCGAAGTCGCGGATCATCAGCACGAACGGATTGTTGCCGACGATCGAGTGCTCGTTCTGCAGGTCGTTGGCGAGGCCCAGGCCGTTGGCGGCCAGGTGCTCGCGGATCACCGCCATCCAGAGGTTGGAGCCGTCCTGGCCGCCGTATTCCCTGGGCAGGGCGAAGCGGTAGTGGCCGGCGGCGTCGGCCAGGCCCCGGGCCTTGGCCAGCAACTCCTCCCACTCGCGGCGGGGCAGGCCGCCGCCGTCCCAGTCGGTGCGGGCCCATTCGCGGCGGTGGTCGAAGAAGCGCTCGTTGTCGTGCTCGGCCTGAAGGGGCGCGATGGTGTCGGCGATGAACGCGTCCAGCGTCGCCAGATAGGCCGTCAGTTCCGCCGGCGGGTTGAAGTCCATGGCCGCGTCTCCCTAGGGCTGGCCCTGTTCCGGGCTCGTCGCGGCGGAGTATGGACCGAGCGCCGGCCTCGCCAAGTCTGACGTGGCGGAATGCTCGCGAGGCAGGCAGAGCTTGGATCTCGCGGGCCTTCAGGGGATGCGGCTTGGCGCTGTGGCGCGCGGCTGGCTAGGGTCCGGTCACATTGAGACCGGAGGGGCGAATGGACCAGGCAAGGACGAGTCATCGACGGGCCGTGCTGGCGGGATTGGGCGGCCTGGGCGCGACCAGCCTGGCCGGCTGCGTGACGCGGACCGGCGGCGCCGGCGCCGCGTCGGGCCTCGTCGCGCCGTCGCGCCCCGCCTTCGTCGTTCCGCCCCTCGCGCCGCTGCGGATGAGCCTGGACCGCCTGACCAAGATCACCGTCTGCCTGCGGCCGTTCCGCGCCGCCGGGCCGCGCCTGGAGGTCGAAAAGGTCGGCGACAAGCGGGTGGTCCACAACTACGGCCACGGCGGCAGCGGCTGGTCGCTGTCGTGGGGCTCGAGCACGATCGCCACGCGGATGGCGATGGAGGGCGGGACGAAGGAAGTGGCGGTCATCGGCTGCGGGGCCCTGGGCCTGACCTCAGCCCTGCTGCTGCAGCGGGCGGGCGCCAAGGTGACGATCTACGCCAAGGAGCGCACCCCCCAGACCCGTTCGTTCCGCGCCACCGGCACCTGGTCGCCGGATTCGCGCGTCGCCGACGCCGACAAGGTCGCCGCCGATTTCCCCGCGCGCTGGGAGGAAATGGCCCGCACGTCCTACGCGACCTACCAGACCCTGCTGGGCCTGCCCGGCGAGCCGGTGTCGTGGAGCGACCGCTACACCCTGCTTGACGCAAACGGCGGCGGTCCGCGCGGTCCGCGCCCGCCGGGGTCGATCCATTTCGCCGAGTACGGCGAGCGGCTGCACGACCTTGTGCCCGGCTTCCAGGACCTGCCGGCCGGCTCGCATCCGTTCCCGGTCGAGCGGGTGCGGCACGGCAC
>JAGIBE010000227.1:0-30528 GCA_017744495.1 Caulobacter sp.
GGGCGCGACCGTTGTTGGCCGAGAAGGTGTCGCGGCCGTTCAGCTCCGAGCGCACGAAGTTCAGGCCGCGCACGACGACGCCGCTGCCTTCGCTCGAGAAGTGGTCGGGGTCGACGCCGGCGGCGAAGCGGTTGATGGCCACGCCCGGGATACGCTGCAGCGCTTCGGTGACCGAGCGATCCGGCAGGGCGCCGATGTCCTCGGCGGTGATCGAGTCGCTGACGACGTCCGAGCTCTGCTTGAGCTGCTGCGAGCTCTTCAGGCTCTGGCGGATGCTGGTGACGACCACCTCATCGACCGTCTGAGCGTCATCGGCGGGCTTGGTCGCCGTCTGGGCCAGAGCCGGTCCGCCGATGAGCATCGCGCTCAACGCCAGGGCTGACGCGCCGTACTTGAGTTTTGAAATTGAAATCGCGGCCGCACATGCGGGCGCACGTTGGACGTCGTCCATTTCGTCTGCCTCCCCAGTTATTTTCTATGGCAGCTCGTTACCGCTACCATTGGTCAATTGAATCGACCATTATCATTGATGATATGGCAAAGTCCGCCGCCGTCAAGGTAGCGGTACCTTACCGGGTTAAAAAGAAGGATGACATCACTCAACCTTCTGTATTGTCATAACAATTATGAAACGACTGATCATAATCACTTGACAGCTTCAGCTTAGAGACAGCGTTGTCAATTGCAAGAGGGGAAGTGGCCGTTCACCCCTCGTCTCTTGGACATCCGTGTCGTAAGAGCCACACAGGATGACCGCCCATAGAAGGCGGAGTACGGTCGAAGGAGGGGGAACGCATGACGGATCGAGCCGTCCGGAACATTCTAATTGTCGGCGGAGGCACCGCCGGATGGATGACGGCCGCGGCCCTGTCGGCCAAGCTGACCGGCCTGCCGATCGCCATCCGCCTGGTGGAGTCCGCCGAGATCGGCACTGTCGGCGTCGGCGAGGCGACCGTGCCGCACATCCGCCATTTCAATACCGCCCTGGGCCTCGATGAGGCCGACTTCATGCGCAAGACCCAGGCGACCTACAAGCTGGGCATCGAGTTCCGCGGCTGGGGCAAGCCGGGCGACAGCTACATCCACCCGTTCGGGGCCTATGGCGCGGCGATCGGCGGGGTAGGCTTCCATCATCACTGGCTGCGGGCCCGCCAAGGCGGCGACCCGACGCCGCTGGAGGCCTATTCCCTGCCGGTGATGGCCGCGCGCCAGGGCAAGTTCGCCCCGCCCTCCTCCGACCTGAGATCCGTGGCGTCGACGTATAACTACGCCTACCAGTTCGACGCCGGGTTCTACGCCGCCTATCTGCGCGCCTATGCCGAGGCGCGCGGCGTGGTCCGCACCGAAGGCAAGGTGGCCGACGTGGCGCTGCGCGGCGCGGACGGCTTCATCGAGGCGATCACGATGGAGAACGGCGAGCGCATCGAGGCCGACCTGTTCATCGACTGCTCGGGCTTCCGGGGGCTGCTGATCGAACAGGCCCTGAAGGCCGGCTACGACGACTGGACGCGCTGGCTGCCCTGTGACCGGGCCGCCGCCGTGCCCTGCGAGACGGTCGAGCCCTCGACGCCCTACACCCGCTGTACGGCCGACGAGGCCGGCTGGCGCTGGCGCATCCCGCTGCAGCATCGCGTGGGCAACGGCTATGTCTATTCCAGCGCCCACATCAGCGACGACGAAGCGGCGGCGGCCTTGCTGGCGGGGCTGGAGGGCAAGGCACAGGCCGATCCGCGCTTCCTGCGGTTCACGGCGGGTCACCGCCGCAAGCAGTGGAGCAGGAACTGCGTGGCCGTGGGCCTGGCCAGCGGCTTCCTGGAACCGTTGGAAAGCACCAGCATCCACCTGATCCAGGTGGCGATCACGACCTTGCTGGAGCTGTTCCCCGACCGCGACTGCGCCCAGGCCGACCAGGACGAGTACAACCGCGTCATGACCCTGGAGTTCGAGCGGATCCGCGACTTCCTGGTGCTGCACTATCACGCCAACCAGCGGACCGGTTCGCCGTTCTGGGACGACCGCCGCAACCTGCCCATCCCCGACAGCCTGGCCTACAAGATGGACCTGTTCCGCGACCGGGGCGTGGTCGTGAAATACAAGGACGGTTTCTTCCTCGAGCCCAGCTGGCTGGCGGTCTATCTGGGCCAGAATATCGTGCCAGCCATGTACGACCCCGTCAGTGACAGCGTGCCCGACGCCGCCCTGGTCCAGCGCCTGAAGGCGATCCGCGAGTCGGTCGCCGACGCGGTGCGGGTCATGCCCACCCACGCCGAATGGATCGCCAGGTTCTGCGCCGCCTCGGGAGCCGCCGCATGAGCCGTGCCCCCCTCAAAAGCGTCGCCGTCCTCGGCGGCGGCGTCGCCAGCTGGATGACCGCCTGCGCCCTGGCCCGGGTCCTGCCCGGCGAGTGCAGGCCTGTGGTGATCGAGACCGCCGACAGCGTCCCGCGCGGCGCGCTCTCCACCCTCCCCGCCCTGCGCGCTTTCCACGGCCTGCTCGGCCTGGACGAAGCGACCCTGATGCGGGTCGCGCGCGGGACCTACAAGCTGGGCGCCCGCTACAACGGCTGGGCTGGCGACGGCCACGATCATGTGGAGGGCTTCAGCGACGTCGGCGCCAGCCTCGACGGCGTGGCCTTTCATCATCACTGGCTGCGGACCCGCGCGCGCGGCGACGCCGGTCGCTACGAAGACTACAGCCTGGCCGCCGTGGCCGGACGCCTGGGCCGTTTCGCCCCGCCCAGCGAAGATCCGCGCTCGGTGCTGTCGACCCTGTCCTACGGGCTGCACCTGGACGCCGCCGCCTATGTCGCGACGCTGCGGTCGGCGGCGGGCCGGGTCGAGGCGAGCACCGGTGAGATCGCCGAGATCGCCCTGGCGGCGGACGGCCAAATTGCCGCCGTGGTTCTGGCCGACGGCCGGCGGATCGTCGCCGACCTGTTCATCGACGCCACGCCGGACGGCCGCGTGATCGGGGCGGCGCCGGACGCCGCCTGGATCGACGACCCCGCCCTGCCCTGCGATCGCCTGGCTCTGCGCGAAGTCGCGGCCCGCGCCAATCCCCCGCCCCTGACCGAGTTCGAGGCGGCGCCCGAGGGCTGGCTGCGGCGGGTTCCGCTGCGCGGCGGCGACGCCGTGGCCCTGGCCTATGCCGGCGACCGAACCTCCGCTGACGAGGCGCGTGACATCCTGGGCGGCGACGCGACGATCGTCCCGCTGCGCAACGGCCATCGCCGACGGGCGTGGTCGGGCAACTGCGTGGCCATCGGTCCGGCGGCGAGCCAGGTCGAACCGCTGAACGGCGACGATCTCCAGGCGATCCAGAGCGGCGTCGGCCGCCTGATCGCTTTGCTGCCCACCGCCGACGGCTCGCCCCTGGCAGCGCTGGAGTACAATCGCCTGATGGCCGAGGAACAGGACCGGGCCCGCGACATGGCCGCCTTCCGTTACCTCGCCGCCACGCGGGACGATCCGCTGTGGATCCAGGCCCGAGGGACCGCGCCCTCCCCGGCCCTGGCCTACAAGCAGGCCCAGTTCGAAAGTCGGGGCCGCGTGGTTCTGTACGACGAGGAAACCTTCATGGAAGGCGCCTGGGCCGGGGCGTTCCTGGGCCACGGAATCACGCCGCATCGTCACGACCGGCTGGCCGACCGCCTGCCCGCGGACAAAGCCGACGCCGTCCTCGCCCGTCTGCGTGGCATGATCCGCGAGGCCGCCCAGGCCATGCCGCCTCACGCCGACGCTCTGAGGGACCGCCCATGATCTCATCCCCCATTGGCGCCCCCATCCGCAAGGTCCTGGTCCTGGGCGGCGGCACGGCCGGCTGGATGAGCGCGGCCGCCCTGTCCAAGGTGCTGAACGGCCAGGTCGAGGTGGTGCTGGTCGAGTCCGAGCTGATCGGCACGGTCGGCGTCGGCGAGGCCACCATCCCGCCGATCCTGACCTTCAACGGCAAGCTCGGGATCGACGAGCGCGAGTTCATGCGGGCCACCCGCGCGACCTTCAAGCTGGGCATCGAGTTCCGCGACTGGACCCGCCTGGGCGACCGCTACATGCACCCGTTCGGCTCCTTCGGCCTGGATATCGAGGCCATCAAGTTCCACCAGATCTGGCGCAAGGTGCGCGACCGGGTCGGGCCGATCGACAACTTCAACCTGTCGGCCATCGCCGCGCGCAGCAACCGCTTCGCCTTGCCCGATCCCGATCCGGCCAAAGTGCTGTCGAGCCTGAAATACGCCTTCCACTTTGACGCGGGCCTGTATGCCCGCTTCCTGCGCGGCTTCGCCGAGAAGCGCGGCGCGACGCGGATCGAGGGCAAGGTCGCCGACGTCGCCCTGCGCGGCGAGGACGGCTTCATCCAGTCGGTCACCCTGGAGGACGGCCGCGTGATCGAGGCCGACCTGTTCATCGACTGCACGGGCTTCCGCGCGCTGCTGATCGGCCAGACCCTGGGCGGGCGTTATCTGGACTGGAGCCGGTGGCTGCCCAACGACCGGGCCGTGGCCATCCCCTGCGACACCGGCGGCGACGGCCTGACGCCCTACACCCGGGCCACCGCCGACAAGGCCGGCTGGCGCTGGCGCATCCCGCTGCAGCACCGCACCGGCAACGGCTACGTCTATTCCAGCGCCCACATCGGCGAAGACGAGGCCCTGGCGGCGCTGACGGCCGGGTTGGACGGACCCGCCCGGGCGGATCCGAACTTCCTGCGCTTCCAGGCCGGCCGCCGCGAGCAGGCCTGGATCAAGAACTGCGTCGCCATCGGCCTGTCGTCGGGCTTCCTGGAGCCGTTGGAGAGCACCAGCATCCACCTGATCCAGGCCGGGATCACCAAGCTGCTGGCCCTGTTCCCGGACAAGGGCTTCGATCCGCTGGAGATCGACGAGTACAACCGCCTGACCGCCCAGCAGGTTGAACTGGTCCGCGACTTCATCATCCTGCACTTCAAGGCCACCGAGCGCTCGGACACGCCCTATTGGGACTATGTCCGGACCATGGACATCCCCGACAGCCTGGCGCGCAAGATCGACCTCTTCGCCGGCCGGGGCCGCCTCTTCCAGTCCGACTACGACCTGTTCGCCGAGCCCAGCTGGATCGCCGTGATGCTGGGCCAGGGCATCGTGCCGCGCCAGTACGACGCCCTGGTCGACACCCTGCCCGAAGCCGCCCTGGTCCATCGCCTCAAGCGGATGTCCGACCTGATCGGCCAGACCGCCCAGGCCATGCCTGACCACGCCGCCTTCATCGCCCGTTATTGCGCCGCCGACCTGGCGGCCGGAGTTTCCGCATGACCACCAACCACCGCCTGCGCAAGGTCGTCATCGTCGGCGGCGGCACGGCCGGCTGGATGACCGCCGCCGCCCTGGGTCGCTTCCTGACCGACGGCTACACCCAGGTGACGCTGGTGGAGTCCGAGGAGATCGGCACGATCGGCGTCGGCGAATCCACCATCCCCCAGATCAATCTCTTCAACCGCACGCTCGGTCTGGACGAGAACGAGTTCGTGAGGCGGACCAAGGCGACCTTCAAGCTGGCGATCGAGTTCGTCGACTGGAAGGAGATCGGCCACAGCTACTACCACCCCTTCGGCCCCTACGGCCTGGACATGGAGGGGGTGTCGTTCCACGCCTACTGGCTGCGACTCAAGGCCATGGGCGAGGCCGCCGACCTGACGGACTATTCGCTGCAGGCCCTGGCGGCGGACCAGAGCCGCTTCATGCGCGCGAACGGCCAACGCAACTCGCCGCTAGGCACGCTGTCCCACGCGTATCATATCGACGCCGGTCTCTACGCCCTGTACCTGCGCGAATACGCCGAGGCGCGCGGAATCCGCCGCCAGGAAGGCAAGATCGTCCAGGTTCACCAGCGCGCCGAGGACGGGTTCGTCGAGGCTGTAACGCTGGAAAGCGGCCAACGGGTGGAGGGCGACCTTTTCATCGACTGCTCGGGATTCCGCGGCCTGTTGATCGAGCAAACGCTGAAGACCGGCTTCGAGGACTGGTCGCACTGGCTGCTCAACGACCGCGCCGTGGCCGTGCCGTGCGAGCTGGCCGGATCCCGCCAGCCGGTGACCCGCGCCACGGCTCGTCCCGCCGGCTGGCAATGGCGCATCCCGCTGCAGCATCGCCTGGGCAACGGCTACGCCTATGCCAGCGCCCACATCAGCGAGGACGAGGCGACGGCCGATCTGCTGGCCAATCTGGACGGGGCTCCGTTGCGCGACCCCTTCACCTTGAAATTCAAGGCCGGCGTCCGAAACACGAGCTGGAACAAGAACGTGGTGGCTATCGGCCTGTCGGCCGGGTTCATGGAGCCGCTGGAGAGTCAGAGCATCCACCTGATCCAGGTGGGCATATCACGCCTGCTGGCCATGTTCCCCGATCTGCGCTTCGAGCAGCCCGACATCGACCGCTACAATCGCGTGATGCGGTTCGAATACGAGAAGATCCGCGACTTCCTCATCCTCCACTTCCACGCCACCCGGCGCAACGACACGGCCTACTGGGACTATCTGCGGGAAATGCCGATCCCGGACTATCTGGCCGACAAGATGGCGGTGTTCAAAAGCTACGGCCGGGTGTTCCGCGAGAACGAAGAGCTGTTCAACGACACCAGCTGGTTCGCGGTGATGATCGGCCAGGGCGTGGAGCCGCGCGGCCACGATCCGATGGCTGACGTAATGTCCGGCGATGAACTCCGCGCCCGGATGGACAACATCCGCGCCGTCATCGCCAAGTCGGCCCAGGTCATGCCCGACCACATGGCCTTCATCGCCGACAACTGCGCGGCCGGCTGAGCGATCAGCCGCCGCCGGGGGCGTACGGGAATTTCAGGCTTTCGTAGTATTCCAGCGAGTGGGCCGGAGGCGTTTCGCCGGCCGGCAGCGGCAGGCCCGAGAAGGTCTGGAAATAGGCGATCGAGGCGTCGCGCCACCACTGGGCCTCATTGCGCTGGATGGCCAGGAAGTCGGCGACCTGGGCGTGACGTTCGGCGTCGACATAAGGGGCCAGGCCCGCCCAGGTCTTGCCCATGCCGTCCACATAGGAAACGCCGCGCGAATAGTGGGTGACCATGCCGTCCCACAGGGTCTCGCCGGACTTCAGCCTGTAGGTCCACGGCACGTGGTGGAACCACAGCAGGTTCTTCTCGTCGACCGTCTTCAGGTCCGAGAAACGCTTGGCGACGACGGGGGCGTACTGGGCGACCGCGTTGCTGCCGGTGGCGGTGCGGTCGAAGCCGAGGCCGTCCTTGCCGGCCTTGTTGTAGTAGACGCTGGTCCAGTCGGCGCGCGGCCCGCCCGAGACCCAGGGCCCCGGCCCATAGTGATGGCTGTTGCCCATCTGGTGGTGCAGGCCCAGCGGGGTCATGTAATCGACGGCGGCCTCGCGCGAGCCCATCATCATCGCCACCACGGGGGTCACGAAGCGCGGGTCGGTCGAGAAGGTCATCTTGGCCCAGTCAGCGGCGATGTCCTGGGTCGAGGCCTCGGGATCCCACGCCAGGCGGCCGAAGACGTACCAGTTGGCCTGGTCGAACTGCGAGCCCGACCAGTTGCGGTCACGGCCGATGTTGGACACCCCGGCCATCAGGGTCAGGGGGCGGCTATCGAGCTGGCCATCCACCACCTTGGCCACGGTCGAGCCCGCGCCTTTGGCATAGGTGTCCGACTTCAGGGTCTCTTCGTAGAGCGGGCCCAGATAGACCAAGTGTGTGGCGAAGCCGAGGTATTCCTTGGTGATCTGGAACTCCATGCCCAGGTTGGTCTTGGGCATGGCGCCGAACAGCGGGTGGAACGGCTCGCGCGGCTGGAAGTCGATGGCCCCGTTCTTGACCTGGACGATGACGTTGTCGCGGAACTGGCCGTCGAACGGCTTGAACTCGCTGTAACCCTGCTTGGCGCGGTCGTCCGGCTGCTCGTGCGAATAGACGAAGGCCCGCCACATCACGATGCCGCCGTGCGGTCCCACCGCGTCGGCCAGCATGTTGGCGCCGTCGGCATGGGTGCGGCCGTAGTCCTGCGGGCCCGGCTGGCCTTCCGAATTGGCCTTGACCAGGAAACCGCCGAAGTCGGGGATGGCCTTGTAGATCTCGTCGGACTTGGCCTTCCAGAACGCCTTCACGGCGGGGTCCAGCGGATCGGCGGTCTTCAGCCCGCCGATCTCGATCGGGGCCGAGAACCGGGCCGACAGATAGACCTTGATGCCGTACGGCCGGAACACGTCGGCCAGGGCCGCGGCCTTGGCGATATACGGCGCGGTCAAGCTGTCGGCCTTGGCGTTGACGTTGTTCAGCACCGTGCCGTTGATGCCGATCGAGGCGTTGGCGCGGGCGTAGTCGACGTAGCGCGGATCCTTGTAGTCCGGCAGCTTCCACCAGTCCCACAGCGAGGCGCCGGCGTAGCCGCGCTCCACGTGGCCGTCCAGGTTGTCCCAGTGGTTCAGCAGGCGGTGATTGACCTTGGGGGCCGACAGGATGTCCAGCTTGTCGACGCCCTGGCCCGTCTGCACCAGCCGCAGATAGGCGAAGACGCCGTACAGCACGCCGAAGTCGCTGTTGGCGGCGATCACGGTGGTCTTGCCCACCGTACGAATGAGATAGCCCTCATCACCCGCGCCCTTCAGCGGCAGGTTCAGCGCCGCCACGGCGGGCGAGCTCGCGGGCGTGCCCAGCAGGATCGAAGGGGCGTCCGAGGCCGGCGCGCCTCCGACCAGGCCGTCCAGGCCGCGCTGCAGCTCGGCGCGCGCGACCTTCAGGGTGGGCGTGTCGGCGCTGGGGGCGATCGTCCGAGGCGCGGGGCGCTGGGCCGCCGGCAGCGGTCGGTAGCGCAGCCACAGATCATAGCCGTCCTCCGCCCGGGCCGCCGATGCTCCTAGGGTCGCCGAAACCAGGCCGGCCGCGAGGCAAAGGCCCCGCACCAAAGACACAAAACGCATGTTTTCTCCCTGGCGACAGCATGCCGTGCGACGCGAAGGGGCGCGACGGTCTTGATCTTGTGATACCGCTACCTTCAGCAAAGGTCGAGACACTATGAGCCGATTGGTCAGACCAATAGGTTGACAACTGCCGCGTCTGATTTAGACCGATACCGCTACCATCCGATTTTTGCCGATTGCGTCAACGTCGGGTCAACGAAAGCGTCCCATGCCGAAAATCACCGCCGCCCGCGTCATCGTCACCTCACCGGGGCGCAATTTCGTCACCCTGAAGATCGAGACCAGCGACGGCGTCCATGGCGTCGGCGACGCCACGCTGAACGGCCGCGAGCTGGCTGTCGCGAGCTATCTGACCGATCACGTGATTCCCTGCCTGATCGGGCGCGACGCCCATCAGATCGAGGACATCTGGCAGTACCTGTACAGGGGCGCCTACTGGCGTCGCGGACCGGTGACCATGGCCGCCATCGCCGCGGTCGACATGGCCCTGTGGGACATCAAGGCCAAGATCGCCGGCCTGCCGCTGTACCAGCTCCTGGGCGGCGCCTGCCGCACCGGCGTCATGGTCTACGGCCACGCCAACGGCGCGACGGTCGAGGAGACCCTCGACAACGCCCAGATCTATGCCGAGCAGGGCTACAAGGCCATCCGCCTGCAGTCGGGCGTGCCCGGCCTGAAGGGCGTCTACGGCGTCTCCAAGGACAGGTTCTTCTACGAGCCGGCCGACAGCGACCTGCCGACCGAGAGCCTGTGGTCGACCGAGAAATACCTGCGCAGCGCTCCCGCCCTGTTCGAGGCGGCCCGGGAGAAGCTGGGCTGGGACGTCCACCTGCTGCACGACGTCCACCATCGCCTGACGCCCATCGAGGCCGGGCGTCTGGGCAAGGACCTGGAGCCCTACCGCCCGTTCTGGATGGAGGACGCCGTCCCCGCCGAGAACCAGGCCAGCTTCCGCCTGATCCGCCAGCACACCACCACGCCGCTGGCCGTGGGCGAGATCTTCAACTCGATCTGGGACTGCAAGCAGCTGATCGAGGAACAGCTGATCGACTATATCCGCGCCACCGTGGTCCATGCCGGCGGCATCACCCACCTGCGCAAGATCGCCAGCTTCGCCGACCTGCACCATGTGCGCACCGGCTGCCACGGCGCCACCGACCTGTCGCCGGTCTGCATGGCCTCGGCCCTGCACTTCGACCTGTCGATCCCCAATTTCGGCATCCAGGAATACATGCGCCACACCGAGGCGACCGACGCGGTGTTCCCGCACGCCTACAGCTTCGCCGACGGCATGCTGCATCCGGGCGAGGCCATCGGCCTGGGCGTGGACATCGACGAGGCCGAAGCCGCCAAGTATCCGTACAAGCGCGCCTACCTGCCCATCGCCCGCCGCGAGGACGGTTCCATGCACGACTGGTAAGGCTGTCGCGACGCCGTTTCCGCCGGAGCTTTGGGCGAAAAGTCCGGCTTTGGCGGCCGGGTCGAAAATAGCCCGCGCGGGTCAGGTCGGTTATGCTATCGCAAGTCTGAGGGGGCCCCAGGGCCGAAGAACCGACGAAAGCACATGGCCGAGAACGTCAAGCTGTACCGCCGTATCGCCGACTCGATCGCCGACGCCATCGAGGGCGGCCAGTACAAGCTTGGCGACCGCTTGCCCACCGAACGCGAACTGGCCGAGCAGTTCGGCGTCAGCCGCCCCACCCTGCGCGAAGCCATGATCGCGCTGGAAATGCTGGGCATGATCGAGGCCCGTCACGGCCTGGGCATCTATGTCACCGGCGACGTGCGTCCCGTCACCCCGGCCAGCGCCGAGCCGGCCTTCGAGATCGGCGCTTTCGAGCTGATCGAGGCCCGCCGTCTGTTCGAGGGCGAGGCCGCGGCCCTGGCCGCCACCGCCATCACCGATGATCAGATCCAGGATCTCGAGGCGCTGATGCAGCGCATGGCCCGCGAGGAGGAGATCCAGGGCGAGGACGCCGACCGCGAGTTCCACATGGTCATCGCCCGAGCCTCGGGGAACGGCGCGATCATCGCCACGATCGAGAACCTGTGGGACTGGCGCAATCGCTCGCCCTTGGCCCGCAACATCCTGGCCCGCGCCCGCGGCATGGGGCTGGAGCCGCGCATCGTCGAGCACCGCCGGGTGCTCGAGGCCCTGAAGGCTCGCGATCCCGCCGCCGCGCGGCAAGCGATGCGCGATCATCTGGAGCGCGTCATCGACCACCTGCTGCACGCCACCGAGACGGAAGCCGTCGAACGGGCCAGGCAGGAGACCGGCGCGCGGCGCAGCGCCATCGCCAAGCGCGTGGCCATCTGACGATGTCCGGGACGTCTGTGTAAGCGTATCTCCGGCGAGCCCGGACAGAAATCGCCCACAGATTGCATCTGGCGCTCAACAGCCCAGGACTGCGGCAAAACTGTCATGAACGTGTGGAATAGACGCGGCGCTCAAGAACAAACTGCGCCGTGACCGAATCTCCGCGGCGCCCAGGCGTCGGGGACATTTCAATGCTGCTCAGGTCCGCTAGCGTGGTGGCGATCGCCGCCGGCCTCATGGTCGCCGCCCAGGCGCAGGCCGCCGATGCGCCGCCCGCCGACGCCGCCGACAGCACCGAAGTCGATCAGTTGGTCGTCGTCGGCAGCGGCCAGACCCGCTCGGTCTCGACCCTGCTGCCGGAAAGCCTGGAAGTCCTGCCGCCGGGCTCCAGCATCCAGAAGGCCCTGAACTTCCTGCCCGGCGTCAGCGCCCAATCGATCGACGCTCTGGGCGTCAACGAACAGTCGCTGTCCCTGCAGGTGCGCGGCTTCAACACCACCCACCTAGGCTATACCCTGGACGGCATGCCGCTCGGCGACGGCGCCTACAACAACTACAACGGCCTGACCATCAGCCGCGCCCTGATCTCCGAGAACCTGGGCCGCGCGGACCTGGCGACCGGCATCGCGGGCCTGGGCGTCGCCTCGACCAGCAACCTGGGCGGCGCGCTGATCTATCAATCCAGCGACCCGGACAAGGAGATGGGCTTCTCGGCCGGCCAGACCTTCGGCAGCGAGGACTCGGCCCGCACCTTCCTCCGCTTCGACACCGGCGAGCACAACGGCTTCTCGGCCTATGTGTCGGGCCACTACGCCCAGCAGGACCTGTTCGTGAACCAGGGCGACTACACCCAATCGACCGGCAAGCAGTTCAACGGCAAGGCCCAATACCGCTTCGACCGCGGCGTGCTGACCGCCTTCGCCGACGTTTCGCGCACAAACCAGGCCGACGACGCGTACCTGTCCAAGGACATGCTGACCCGCCTGGGCTGGGACTGGGGCGGCTATGCGCCGAACTGGGACCGCTATGTCGGCGTGGCCTACTGCTCGGTAACCGCCCCGACCGCGCCGACCAAGTGCGTCGCCGCGCCCTCCCCGCAGAAGAACGCCGACGTGACCTTCACCAACGGCCAGATTCTGCGCAACGACGAGCTCTACTACATCGCCGGCGACTATGACCTGACGTCCAACCTGAAGGTCCACAGCCAGGTCTACAAGCACACCGACAAGGGCGCCGGGAACAACTTCATCACCGGCTGGTCCACCCAGGGCACGGCGTCCACCGCCGACGACCTGCCGGTTCAGGTCCGCGACACGCGCTACACCATCGACCGCGAGGGCGTGCTGGCCAACCTGGTCTGGAACGTCGGCTTCAACCGGGTCGAGGCCGGCCTTTGGCTGGAAGGCAACACCAGCAGCGCCGCCCGCTACATCTGGACCAACGTCACCGGCCCGTTCGACCTGGGCCGGTTCCTGGAAGGCCGCCCGAACACCGCCCAGTGGGTGCAGAAGACCGACTGGTCGACCCAGCAGTTCTACGTCCAGGACACCGTGAAGCTGCTGAACGACGCGGTCAGCATCGACTTCGGCTTCAAGAGCACCGTCGCCAAGTCGGACGCCCGCGCCATCTCGGGCGACGCCCAGGCCGCGCCGCCGGCCTCCACCCAGTTCGCCAGCGGCGCGCTGAAGGCCTCCGACAACTTCCTGCCGGAAGTGGGCGCGCACTGGCAGGTCGCGCCGGGCCACGAGCTGTACGCCAGCTACGCCGAGAACATGGCCATGTTCCAGGGCGGCTTCAAACTGGGCCCGCAGTCGGTCTCCCAGGCCGTCTGGGACGCCCAGGGCAAGTACCTGGAGCCCGAGACCTCCAAGAGCTTCGACGCCGGCTACCGCTATGTGGGCGACACCCTGCAGGTCTCGCTGGCCGCCTATCAGGTGAAGTTCGACAACCGCCTGCTGCAGTACAACCCCTGCCCCACCAACCAGCAGCAGAACCCAGGCTGCGGCAACTCCTTCCACAACGCCGGCGGCGTCACCAGCAAGGGCGTCGAGCTGGGCGCGCTGTGGAAGCCGCTGTCGTGGCTGACCTGGTACAACTCAGCCTCGTACAACAAGTCGACCTACGACGAGAACCTGAACTGGTGCACCACCACCTGCGTGATCAAGAACACCGCCGGCAAGCAGCAGGTCGACACGCCCAAGGAGATGCTGGCCAGCGTGCTGACGGTGAAGCGTGACGGCTTCTGGGCCTCGCTGCAGGGCAAGTACACCGGCCGCCGCTACTACACCTATACCAACGACCAGAGCTTCGGCGGCTACGCTACCTTCGACCTGGGCCTGGGTTACGACTTCGGCGCCGTGGGTCCGGCGAAAGGCGTGAAGGCCAGCCTGAACGTCACCAACCTGACCAACGAGCGCCACGCGGCCAACTTCGACAGCAGCGTGTTCGCGCCGGACGACGCGACAGGGAGCATCCTGGTGTTCCACGCATCTGCCCCGCGGCAGGTCTTCGCCACGGTCGGCGTCGACTTCTAGGCGGTGGCCGCGTTCCGAAGCACCTCCCCCGGCGGGCGCCCCCAGCGGTCGTCCGCCGATCTTCGTTGAGCACCAGGAGTTTCCCGATGCGCCGTTCGATCCTGCTGGCCCTGGCCGCCACGACCCTCGCCGGCGCCGCCCACGCCCAATCCCAGGCCTACCTGACCAAGCACTGGGGCGAGGCGGCCGGCGAGCAGACGGTGACCTTCCAGGGCAAGACCTTCGTCAATCACGGCCTGGTCGCCGTGGGCCGCCTGGACGCCGCCACGCGGGATTTCCAAGGCGACACCCTGGGCTCGTTCTCGAGCATGGCCCTGCGGTCCTGGCGCCGCCTGCCCGACGGGACCTACACAGGCGAACTGCTGACCCTGCCCGACCGGGGTCCCAACGGCGTCGGCTCGGTGGCCGGCACGGTCGACTACGCCAACCGCCTGCACGCCCATCGCCTGACCCTGGCCGGCGGCAAGCTGACGATCACGCCCACGGGCGGCTTCCTGCTGAAGGACGCCACGGGCCGGAACTTCACCGGCAAGGACCCGGGCGCCAACGTCCTGACCCGCGACGGCGTGCGCTACCCCTCCCCGGCCGCCGGCGAAGGCGCGGGCAAGATCAGCCTGGATTCCGAGGCCGTCGCCTACCTGCCGGACGGGTCGTTCTACATTTCCGACGAGTACGCGGCGGGCATCTATCTGTTCGACAAGACCGGCCGCCAGATCGGCGCGATCCAGGCCCCGCCTGCCCTGCTGCCGATGGCCAAGGGCCAACTGAACTTCACCGCCGAGACCCCGCCCACCACCGGGCGGCGCAACAACCAGGGCCTGGAGGCCCTGTCGGTCTCGCCTGACGGCAAGCGCCTGATCGCCATCCTGCAGAGCGCCACGATCCAGGACACCGCCGGTGGCGAAGCCGCCACCCGCAACAACACACGCGTCCTGGTCTATGACATCGGCAAGACCCGCACGCCTAAGGTCCCGACCGGCCACTACGTGCTGCAGCTGCCCACGGTGCGCGAGAGCGGCGACGGCAAGCCCGCCGACGCCACCGCCGCCCAGTCCGAGATGCTGGCCCTGACCGACCACCAGTTCCTGGTGCTGGCCCGCGACTCGAACGGCCGGGGCAAGGGCACGACCAAGGCGCCGGTGTTCAAGTCGATCCTGCTGGTCGACACCGACGGCGCGACCAATCTGGCCGGCACGCCCTATGAACAGGGCGTGGAACCCGTCGCCAAGGATGGCGCGCTGGTGGCGGGCGTCACGCCGGTCAAGCAGGCCGAGCTGGTGAATCTGCTCAATCCGATTCAACTGGGCCGGTTCGGCATGAACCTGTCGACCGCCCCGTCGGATCAATTCAGCCTGTCGGAGAAGTGGGAGGCCATGGCCCTGGCCCCGGTCCTCGACCCGGCCGCGCCGAACGATGTCTTCCTGCTGGTCGGCAACGACAACGACTTCGCCACGGCGAAGGGCCAGGTCAACGGCCAGGCCTTCGACGCCGGCCTGACCAACGACAAGGGCGCGGGGGCCGGCGACAACGACAGCATCATCCTGGTGTATCGACTGACGCTACCGGCTCGCTGACGCCCGTCACGCTGGACGGCGCGTCGAGGGGGAGGTGTCAGGCCGGCGCCGTTTGTCGGGGACAGGCGCATGCGCCTATCCCCGAAAGAGGCGCTAGACGACCGTCAGCGTCGCCGGCTTCAGCTGGGCCGAGTTCGGGCCCGACAGCAGGGTGAACTTGCCGGGCTCGACCACGCGCTTCATGTCCAGGTTCCACAGCGACAGATCCAGCGGCGAGACCTCGAAGGTCACGGTCTGCTTGGCGCCCGGCGCCAGCGTCACGCGCTTGAAGTGTTTCAGCTCCAGCAGCGGACGGGTCACCGAGGCGGCCTCGTCATGGATGTAGAGCTGGACCACCTCGTCGCCGGCCACCTTGCCGGTGTTCGTCACGTCGATCTCGACCTTGACGCTCTCGTTGGTCCCGATGCTGGCCTTGGCCGGACGCGGGGCCGAGATGTCGAAGGTGGTGTACGAGAGGCCGAAGCCGAACGGATAGAGCGGCGTCGTATCGCCCGCCAGATAGCCGCGGCGGGCCGTGGGCTTGCGGTTGTAGTAGATCGGCAGTTGGCCGACGTCGCGGGCGATGCTGACCGGCAGCTTGCCGCCCGGATTGGCCCGGCCGAACAGGATGTCGGCGGCGGCGTTGCCGGTCTCCTGGCCCAGGTACCAGCCCTCGACCAGGGCGTCGGCGCGCTCGGCCAGCAGGTTCACCGACAGCGGGCGGCCGTTCAGCAGGAACACCACGGTGGGCTTGCCCAGGTCGAAGATCGCCTTGGCCAGGTCGTTCTGCTGGCCGATCAGGTCCAAGCTGTCGCGGTCGCCCAGGTGATTGTCGGCCCAGGCCTCGCGGCTGGTCTGCTCGTTGTCGCCCAACACCATGACGACGATGTCGGCCTTCTTGGCCACCTCGACGGCCTCGGCGATCAGCTTGGCGTTCACGGCGGGGTCGGTGAACTTGACCTCGTCCTGCGCCCAGATGCGCTGCTCGGTGATCCGCACGGCCTCGGCGTAGTCCAGGGCGAAGCCGCTCTTCTTGGCCTCGGCTTGCAGGCCGTCCAGGATCGACACCACGTTGCGCGGGATGTCGCTGTAGCCGCCGATCGGGGTGTCCTTGGCGTGCGTGCCCAGGAGCGCCATGCGCTTGAACTTGGACGGGTCCAGCGGCAGCAGGCCCTTGTCGTTCTTCAGCAGCACGACGGCCTTGCGGGCGGCCTCGCGGGCCAGGGCGATGGCGTCGGGCGCGGCGGTCTTGGCGTCGGCCGTCTTCTCGTCGGCGTAGGGGTTCTCGAACAGGCCGCCTTCGAACTTCATGGTCAGGACGCGCTCGACGGCCTGGTCGACGGCGGCCTGGGGAACGCGGCCGGACTTCACCAGTTCGGGCAGCATGGCGTAGGCCTCGCCGTCCGGCAGCTCGACGTCGACACCGGCGTTCATGGCCATCACGGCCGTGTCGGCCAGGTTGTCGGTCAGCTTGTGACGGGCCATCAGCTCCTTGATGGCGAAGTAGTCGGACTGGACCGAGCCCTTGTAGCCCCACTCCTTGCGCAGGATATCGGTCAGCAGCCAGCGGTTGGCGTGCGAGGGCACCCCGTCGATTTCGTTATAAGACGGCATGACCGAACGGACCGGCAGCTCCTTCACCGCCCGTTCGAACGGCGGGAAGAAGTTCTCGCGCAGGGTGCGCTCGGCGATCTGGGCCGGGCCGACATTGGTGCCGTTCTCGGGCTGGCCATGGCCGGTCATGTGCTTGAGGGTGACGAACACCTTGTCCTTGGCCAGCGGCAGGGTCTTGCCCTGGAAGCCGCGGATCGCCGCCAGGCCGATCTCGGCGCACAGGTGCGGGTCCTCGCCATAGGTCTCCTCGATGCGGCCCCAGCGCGGGTCGCGGGCCACGTCGACCACCGGGGCCAAGGCCAGGTTCGAGCCTCGCGCGCGCATCTCGCGGGCGGCGACGGCGAAGACCTTCTCGGTCGTCTCGGTGTCGAAGGTCGAGGCCAGGGCGATGGCCTGCGGGAAGCTGGTGGCGTCGCGCGCGACATAGCCGTGCAGGGCCTCGTCGTGCATCAGCAGCGGAATGCCCAGGCGGGTCTTCTCCACCGCCCACTTCTGGGCGGCGTTGATGTAGCGGGCGGTTTCCTTGGCGTTACGGTTGACCGAGCCGTCGTCGGCGCCGGCGGCGGCGTCGACCACCGCGGCAGGCTTGAGGCCCTTGCGGTCGGTCGGGCGCGAGATCTGGCCCAGGCCGTTGGGGAAGTTCTTGCTGGCCGCCTCCGGCGAGAACTCGCCGGCCTCGGTCTGGATCTTGTTCTTGGTCAGCCAGATGCCGACCAGCTGGGCGGCCTTCTCCTCCAGCGTCATGCGCGAGAGCAGGTCGCGGACGCGCAGTTCGACCGGCTGGGCCGGGTCCTTGTAGAGCGGCTTGTCGCCACCCTTTGGCGCTGCGGCGCGGGCCATCGACGAGGTCGCGGCGGCCAGGGCGGCCAGGCTGACGCCCAGCGTGCGGCGGGTGATGGTCTGGCTCATGATCTCTTTCGCTTCCCCCAACGATGGAACGGACCGCCGAACGGACGGTGGCGGCGTTGCTCGCCGACGTTGGAGGCCAGTATGGAAGGTGAGGTCTGACCACTCAAGTTTTTTATGGTACCGGTCTCATTGTCGGGCCTAGAATTGAGCGAAGCGTAAAAAGACCCCCCCGTCGGAAGGGCTGGAGGAAGCATGGATTTCGGTAGACGCGCCCTGCTCGGGCTGGCGATGGCGCTGTCGGTCGGCGCCGCGCCTCTCTCCTCGGTTCAAGCCGCTGCGGCCAAGCCGACGAAGAGCGAACGATGGGTCGCCTCCTGGGCCACGTCCCAGATGATTCCCGCCGCCAAGGACGCCCTGCCCGCCGCCGACGTCACCGACGGCACGCTGCGCCAGACGCTGCGGCTCAGCACCGGCGGCGGCAAGATCCGCGTCAAGCTGTCCAACGCCTTCGGGACCGAGCCGCTGAAGCTGGCGGGCGTTAATGTCGCCCTGGCCGCCGCCCCCGGCTCAGCGCGCATCGATCCGGCCAGCGACCGGGCCCTGACCTTCTCCGGCCGGCCTGAGACGACGATCCCGGCCGGGGCCGAATACCTGTCCGATCCGATCGACTTTCCGGCCGCGCCGCTGACCAACCTGGCGATCACGATCCGCTTCGACGGCGCGCCGCCCGCCCAGCAGACCAGCCATCCGGGCTCGCGCACCACCTCGTGGTTCGTCTCCGGCGACCAGCTGACGGCCGCCGAGTTGACCAACGCCAAGTCGCTGGATCGGTGGTTCGTGATCGCGGGCGTCGACGTCCAGCGACCGGCGGGCGCGAGCTTGGTGACCTTCGGCGACTCGATCACCGACGGCTATGGCGTCACCACCAACGGCAACAACCGCTGGCCCGACATCCTGGCCGCCCGCCTGCAGGCCGATCCGCGCACGACGGGCGTGGGCGTGCTCAACGCCGGCATCGGCGGCAACCGTATGGTGTTGGACGGCCTGGGTCCCAACGCCATGGCTCGCTTCGATCGCGACGTGCTGAACCAGCCCGGTGTGAAGTACCTGATCCTGCTTGAGGGCGTGAACGACCTGGGCACCCTCACTCGCGAACAGCCGGCCAGCCCAGAAGCCCACGCCGCGCTGGTGGCCCGGATGACCGCCGCCTACGACCAGATGATCCGTAAGGCCCACGAGCGGGGCATCAAGATCTACGGCGCCACCGTCATGCCGTTCGGCGGCTCGGGCTACTACCACCCGGACGCCAGCAACGAGCAGGACCGCCAGGCGATCAACGCCTGGATCCGCACGCCCGGCCGCTTCGACGCGGTCATCGACTTCGACAAGATTATGCGCGACCCAGCCAACCCGTCCAAACTGGCTCCCACTCTGGACTCCGGCGACGGCCTGCACCCGTCCCTGGCCGGCTACAAGGCCATGGCCGACGCCGTGCCGCTGGAGTTGTTCTCGCATTGAGCCGCGACGGGCCGTCATGGACAGCATGCCGCAGCGGCTTGAAACAAAGTTGCAATGTCTTGCCCCTAGCGTCGCCTTGAATGACACCGGTTTCCAAGAGCAAGACTGGGCATGAGCGGTCCAGGGAGGGGCGAGTGACGCGCAGAGTAGAGAGTCTCGAGGGCGACGCCGTCGACCGAGCCTGCGGATCTTCGCCTGCGCCGGTCTCATCCGGCCGCCACGCCGAAAGCCCCCAGCTTAACAGCACCGTCATCGTCCACTGATCTAACCTGGAGACCCAGAGCGCGCGTGCTCGGGCGTTGCATTGACCATGGCCGAAACCCTCACCGTACCCAACGACCTCGTCCAACGCCTGCGCGCCCGGCTGCCCGCCGTGACCCGCGAGCACCTGTTCGACTGCTACGCCATCAGCGAGACCACCTGGACCAAGCTGCGCGACGGCAAGCCCATCAAGCGCTCGACGCTAGACCGGATCCTGCAGCGCTACGAGCGGCTGATGTCGCTGGCGGCGTGACGCGGTCGAGTGCGGCGGGCGCATCTTCCGAGACGTCCGCGGCGGCCGATTCCAGAGATTCGCCGCGCCTCTTCGCGGGCGCACAATGGGTTCGCATCTGCGTGAAAGGTCGATTCCCTGTGGGTAACGCCCACGCGAACCTCCGGTAGTGGGTTGATATGACGGAGATTTTCCGCAAGCTCACGCCTGCCCGCCATCGCCGGACGAGCGCGTTAACCTTCGTTATCAAGACGAGGTGACAAAGCGCGTTTCGCCCGGCAGGGTTGGCTCTCTTTTGATTCCCAGCAGATGAGCTGATTTATGAACGTTTCGGATCTGGTCGACGCCGCCGTGGCCGCCGACGACAAGCTGACCAAGGCTCAAGCCAAGGCCATCATCGACGGCGTCTTCAAGTCGCTGACGACCGCCGCCGTGAAGGGCGAAGAAGTCTCGATCCCGGGCTTCGGCAAGTTCAAGGTCCAGGCCAAGCCGGCCCGCACCGGCCGCAACCCCTCGACCGGCGCCGCGATCGAAATCGCCGCCAGCAAGAAGGTCGCCTTCACGCCGGCCAAGCAACTGAAGGACGCCGTCAACGGCTAATCCCTCGGCGAGCGGTCGGCCTCGAGCCGACCGCTCATCCGGCCTTCAGAGTCTTTGACCTGAAACGCCCAGCCCGTCTTCGGACGCGGTCTTTCGGACGCCTCTAGAGCGTCCTCGCGGAGGCCCTGCCCCGCTCCCTTTCCTGACTTTGAAATCTACAACGGCTCGGAGGATCGCGTCCGTCCCGACGACCGCCTGAACAGCCGTCGCACCGCCGCCGCATGACTGCGGCCCACGGCCGGCCGCGCGCCCGTCGACAGCACCGCCGTCAGCCCGCCGCCCGGACGCGGCGCCAATTGGGCCACCCGGTCGCGCTGCACGACCGCCGAGCGATGGATGCGCACGAAGGCCTCGGGGTCCAACCGCTCGACGAGGCTGCGGATCGAATCCCGGACCAGGAAGCTTCGCGCGCCCACATGCAGGCGGACATAGTCGCGCTCAGCCTCGATCCAGTCGAGATCGCGCACCAGCACCCGCTGGGCCCCGCCCCGTCCCTCGATCCACAGCTCGGTCTCGAAGCCGCCCGCCGCGCCTCGTCCCTCGGCCCGCAGGTCCCGGACGATGGCCCGCAGCTCGCCGATCCGCTGTTCGGCGTCGCGCGCCCGCACCTGAGCCCGGGCCCGGGCCAAGGCCTCGGCGACCCGGGCGCCGTCGAACGGTTTCAGCAGATAGTCCACGGCCGCCAGGTCGAAGGCCTGTATAGCGTAGCGGTCGAAGGCGGTGGCGAAGATCACCACGGGCGCATCAGGCCCCGCCAGCGCCCGCGCCACGCTGACCCCGTCGCGGCCGGGCATCTTGATGTCGATGATCACCACCTGGGCTGCGGTTTCCCGCGCCAGGGCCAGGGCCTCATCGCCGTCGGTCGCCGTCGCCACGATCCGCACGCCCTCGATGTCGCCCGTCAGCCGGCGCAGGCGACGCAGCGCCAAGGGTTCGTCGTCGGCCAGCAGGACTGTGAGGACCTCGTCGCTCATGCGCGTTCCCCTCGGGCCCGCTCAATGGGCAGGTCCAGACGAACCTGGAACCCCCTGGGCTCACGAGCGCCGCAGGTCAGGCGCGCGCGCTCGCCATAGCGCGTTTCCAGGCGACGGCGGACGTTCTCCAGTCCCACACCTAGCCCCGGCGGCGCTCCGACACCGCCGACGCCGTCGTCGTTGACGATGATCGACATCATGCCGTCGCGCTCGGCGGCCACGACCACCTCGATGACCAGCGGCTCGCTGCTGCGCGCCAAGCCGTGCTTGACCGCGTTCTCGATGATCGGCTGCAGGATCAGGTTCGGGACCAGGGCGTCGGCCAGGGCCTTCGGCGTCCGCTCGACATAGCGCAGGCGGTCACCGAAGCGGATCTGTTCGATGGCCACGTATTGCCGCTCGCCGTCCAGCTCCTCGGCCAGGGTGACCATCTCGCGTACGTCGCGCTCCAGCGAACGGCGCAGGAAGCCCGACAGGCCCAGGATCATCTGCTCGGCCCGGTCGTTCTGGCGCTCCATCACCAGGGTGGCCAGGGCGTTGAGGGTGTTGAACAGGAAGTGCGGGCTGATCTGGTAGCGCAGCATGCGGTTCTGGGTCTCGGTGGCCAGCACGCGCGCGGCCTCCAGCTTGAACCGCGCCTCGCGCGCCGCCAGGTCGGCGTGCACGGCCGTGAAGATCGCCGCCCAGGCCGCGAAGAACCAGAACACCGTCCGGCCGATCAGCATCACGCCCCAGAACGTCGACTCCGGCCAGCGTGGCAGGATCTCGCAATAGATCACGTAATCGACCACGCCGAACACCAGCGCGCCGACCAGCGACAGCCCCGCGATCAGAGCCAGTCGCAGGCTGAACGGCCAGGGGGTCGAGCGCACCAGCAGAGGCCGCATGGCCAGGCACAGCAGCGCGCCGAACACGCAGATGATCGCCCGCCGCACCGACCCGTCCCAGAAATGCGGGGCCTTGGCGGTGACCCAGCTGAGGGTCAGGGCCGCATAGGCCAGCAGCCAGACCCCCGCCGTGGCGATCAGGATGGTCCGGGACTGCTGCTGCGCGGCCGGCGTCGACGTCATGGTCCATTGTCGCCGCAGGACGGCCGCGCGCAAAGCGCCGTTCGCAGACGGAGCGGCGCCGTTGGCAGACGATCCCGCCGCTCGCAGCAGGACGCCGACCGTTGGTATCCCGACGCCTGACACGACGGCTCCCGCGGGCAAGATCGACGGGCAAGACTCGATGCTCACGGAGAGAGCCAGATGACCGCGCGCTCCAAGGACATCCCGATGCTGACCCTGCGGGCGCAGATCACCATCGAGGTCTCCGCGCTGGACTATGTCGAGGCGGCCGAGCACCAGCGGCGGGCGCAGGCCCTGCTGGAAGTGGTCCGCGCCGAATACGCCACGGCCGACTTCACCTTCCATCACCTGCGGCCCAGGCTGAACAGCGGAACCAAGGCCGGCGAGACCGGCGCCCCGCCGCGCCGCTACAAGACCCGCCCTCGCGTACTGGCGGTCTATCATGACGGCTGACGTCGTCCGCATCCGCCGCCGCGACGCGGTTCTGGCCGCGCTGGAAACCTTCCGGCGGATCCATCCCGCCATCAGCCTGACCAGCGTGCGGGCCTTCCTCTATGTCGCCGAGAACCCGGGCATCAACGTCACCGAACTGGGTCTGGCGTGCGGCCTGACCGACGCCGGAGCCTCGCGCGTGGCCCGCGCCCTGGCCGGCCCGGGTATCGACCGAGCGCTGCCGCCGTCGCTCGACCTGTTGGAGTGCGTGGTCAGCGCCGACGATCCGCGCGAACGGCTGCTGTGGTTGTCGGCGCGTGGCCAGGGCCTAGTCGAACACATCGAGCAGCTGATCGCCGCTCGGACGCCGATCACCCTCCCCGTCCTTTCCGAGGACGAAGCCGCCCCTCTCCGCGCCACGCGGTCCCACTGAGGCGAACCATGGCCCTTTCCCGTTCCCACACCGCGCTGAGCCCCACCCTGGCCGTCCTGGCCGGCGGCCTGACCGCCGCGCTGCTGGACATCACCTACGCCTTCACCTTCTTCGGCCTGACCCGCGGGACCAGCCCCGAGAAGATCCTGCACTCGATCGCCAGCGGCGTGCTGGGCAAGGCCGCCTATGCGGGCGGGGCGCTCGCCGCCGCCCTGGGCGGGACGCTGCACGTCGGCATCGCCCTGGTCATGGCCCTTGTCTACGTCACCGCCAGCCGAAACCTGCCCGCCCTGAACCGCCGCCCCTGGCTGTGGGGGCCGCTGTACGGGATCGGCTGCTACATCGTGATGAACTACGTCGTGCTGCTGCTGAGGTTCGGCCCCAGGCCGCCGCCGCACCTCGAGGTCCTGCTGGGCGGCGTCGCCATCCATATGTTCGGGGTAGGCCTGCCGATCGCTCTGTTCGCGGCGCGCGCGGCGCCGTCGCTGGGCTTGGCCGGCGTGGCCTCCACGGCCCAGCCGGCCGCCTGAACCATCCGCCTTCTACCCCGCGTCACTTCAGCTCTCGCCGCATCGTCGGCGAGAGCTTTTTCACGATATGGCTGCAAATATCCCAACACGCACCAATATACCAAAATATACTTACCATTCAGTACTCATATTTCAGCGTGTCAACACTGTGACAATTTTCTAGTATTTGAATAATTACCAAGACTTTGATTGACCCAACGCCCCGCAATTCGCTGTTTGGTGACAAGGCGAAATCTTTCGCCGTCACTTAAATTGGGGGTTCCATGTCGATCCATTCCAACCCGTCCGACCGACGATCCGCGACGTCCCGACGCCTGACGCTGCTGGCCACGACCATGGCCGCCGGCCTTGCCTCGATGGCCATGCCCACGGCGCTGGCCGTCTTGGCCGGCCTGACGCCGCAACAGGCCCTGGCCCAGGATTACAGCTCGGGGGCCTTGGCGGGCACGGTCACCGACGCCGGCGGGTCGCCGGTGGGCGGCGCGGCGGTCAAGGTCAAGTCGCTGGCCCAGGGCTTCCAGCGCGACCTCGTCACCGACGCCGACGGCCGCTTCCGCATCGCCCTGATCCCGTCGGGCGGCTATGCGGTCTCGATCAGCAAGGCCGGCTACCAGCCGATCAACGACTCCAACGTCCGGGTCACGGTCGGTTCGACAGCCAATTTCGGCTTCACGATCAACGAGCTAGGCGCCAGCGTTTCAGAGGTGGTGGTCACCGGCGCGGCCAACCCGCAGCTGGACTTCGCCGGCACCACCACCGGCCTGGTGGTCGACGTCGAGAACCTGACCAAACAGGTGCCGATCGCCCGCAACGTGACATCGCTCGTGCTGCTGGCCCCCTCGGCCGTGCCGGGCGACTCCAGCAACAACTTCGTCGTCCAAGGCCAGTCGCAGCCGGCGGTGGGCGGCGCCTCCGTCGGCGAAAATGTCTTCTATATCAACGGCCTGAACATCACCAACTTCGTCAACGGCATCGGCGCGGCCGTGGTGCCGTTCGAGTTCTACAAATCGGTCGAGGTCAAGACCGGCGGCTATCCCGCCGAGTTCGGCCGCGGCACCGGCGCGATGATCAACGCCGTGACGAAGTCGGGCTCCAACGACTTCACCTTCGCGATCCATGGCAACTACGAGCCGAACGCCTGGCGCGAGGAGATGCCCAACACCACGATCGCCCGCAATTCGCTGGCCAAGCGAACGGACAACAATTTCACGGTCGAGGCGGGCGGCCCGATCATTCCCGATCGGCTGTTCTTCTACGGCCTGGCCACATTCCAGAACCTCGAGGTGCAGAACGCCACCAACAACACCGCGCCCGGGGCGGTGCGCAGCGGCGTGACCCAGGACCGCACCGCCGATCCCTTCTACGCCTTCAAGCTCGACGCCTACGTCACCGACCGCCAGCACCTGGAGTTCACCTACTTCGACACCAGCCGCAAACGTAAGCGCGACAGCTATCAGTACCTCCTCGCCAACGACCAGATCCTGCCGCAGCGCGCCAGCGCCGACAGCCTCTACCAGGGCGGCGAAAACTATGTGGCGCGCTACACCGGCACCTTCACCGATTGGCTGACCGTCTCGGCCGCCTACGGACGCAGCGAGGTCGACAACAAGTCCGTGGGCGATCTGCCGAACGAGTCCCTCGTGCAAGACGCCCGCACAGGCACGGCGGTGACGGTCAGCCGCCAGGCCTCCAGCTCGGCCACCGTGCCGTCCCTGGCCGAGCGCGAGTTCTACCGCGCCGATGTCGACCTCTATTTCAAGCTGGTGGGCGACCATCACATCCGCGCCGGCTTCGACGAGGAGAAAACCCTGCTGACCCAGTTCACCGTCCGCAACGGCGAGCGCAACTGGATCTATCGCAAGTCCGGATCCAGCGGGGCCCAGGGCGGGGCGATCGCACCCAACCAGGAATATCTCGAACTTCGCCGCTTCGAGACCGGGGGCGGCTACAACGGCAAGAACAGGGCGTTCTACATCCAGGACGCCTGGGACGTGACGGATCGCCTGACCCTGAACCTGGGCGTCCGCAAGGACCAGTTCGCGGTCTCCAACCCGAGCGGCGTGGTGTTCGCGTCGTTCGACAACGAGATCGCCCTCCGTTTAGGCTTCGCCTACGACCTGTTCGGCGCGCGCACCGACAAGCTGTACGGTTCCTACGGGCGGACCTACCTGCCCGTGGCCTCCAACACCGCCTTCCGCGCGGCTTCGGCGGCGATCGACGTGTCCGAGTTCTTCCTGCCGAAGGGCGGAGCGGGCGCGACCTTCACCTATGACCCCCTCACGGGCAAGCCGATCGGCGGCTTGGGCCCCCAGGTCACGTGGCCCAACACGGACACCAACCTCGACCCCTGCACCCCCGCGCTCAAAAGCATCGCGGCGCCGGGCACGATCGCCTGCTTCATTCGTAACGACGGCATCTCGCCGCAGCCCGACGAGGTCTCGGCCCTGAACCTGAAGTCCACCTATCAGGACGAGTACATCGTCGGCTACGAGCACCGCTTCAATGCGCTGTGGAAGGCCGGCGTGAACCTGACCTACCGCAATCTCGGCCGGGTCAGCGAAGACGCCGTGATGGACTACGCGGTTCGCGCCTGGTGCTCGGCCAACGGCTACGCCCAGACCAACGCCTCCAGGACCGGCTGCACGGACATCTGGAGCGGCAGCCATCAGTTCCTGATCATCAACCCCGGCAGCGACGTGAAGATCAAGCTGGCCGGCAACCTCCCGGGCGAGACAACCGCGCGAACGATCACCCTCTCCGCCGAACAGATGGCTTTCCCCAAGGCCAAGCGCGAGTATCTGGGAGTGGAGTTCAACTTCGACCGCGAGTTCGACGGCAAGTGGGGCCTGCGCGGCTCGTACGTGCTGTCGGAATCGAAGGGCAACTTCGAGGGCGCGGCCCGTTCGGACAACGGCCAGACCGACGCCGGCATCACTGTCGATTTCGATCGCCTGGCCTATGTGCCCGGCACCTACGGCCTGCTGCCCAACCACCGGGGGCATCAGATCAAGCTGTTCGGATCCTACGCGGTGATCGAGGATCTGATGATCGGCGGCAACCTGTCGGTCCTGTCGCCGCGCAAGTACGGCTGTATCGGCCTGGCTCCTCCCGGATCGGCGCCCGACGCCTCGGACGCCAACGCCAACGGCGCCAACGCGCGCTTCTGCGGCGGCAAGCTGGTCAACCGCGGGACGTCGTTCGACAGCGACTGGATCACCCGGTTCGACGTCTCGCTGCGTTACACGGTGCCGGCCAAGTACGTTCCCGTCATGCCGGTGGTGGGCAGCAAGGCCGACAGCAACCTCGTCCTGCGGGCCGATGTCTTCAACCTGTTCAACCTGCAGGGCGGCACCGACTACGACGAGTTCGGCGAGACGGGCGGCGGCTTACCGAGCGCCACCTACGGCCAGGTCCGGGCCTACCAGACGCCGCGCTCGATCCGCCTGGGCTTCGATTGGCAGTTCTAGGCTGAAATCGGGAGGCCGTTTCCGATCCGTCGGAAACGGCCTCTTGATCTGTGTCGCGGATTGGCTGACACCGGTTTCCACAACAAGCTCCGCCCAAGCGGATCCCGGGAAGGAAGCCATGGCTGTCGCCGCGTACAGGACCCTGACCCTCACCGCCGTGCTGCTCGCGGCGGCCCCCGCCGTCGCCGCCGAGGCCACTCGCGCGCCCTACGGCGTCACCGCCGCCGGCGCCCCGGTCGAGGTCTTCACGCTGAAGAACGACCACGGCATGAGCGTGAAGGTGCTGTCCTACGGCGGCGTCATCACCCAGGTGAACGTCCCAGACCGCCAGGGCCGGGTGCAGAACGTCGCCCTGGAGCTGGCCGACCTGAAGGCCTACGAGACCCGGGCGAATTTCAGTTCGCTGCTTGGCCGTTACGCCAACCGCATCTCGAACGGCGGCTTCACGATCGACGGCGTCCGCACCGACCTGCCCAGCAGCGCCGAAGGCGTCTCCTCGCACGGCGGCCCGACAGGCTTCGCCACCCGACTATGGACCGGCACGACCTTCCAGCGTCACGGCGAGGCCGGGGTGACCCTAGCCTACACCGCCGTCGACGGCGAAGGCGGCTATCCCGGAACCCTGAAGGCCACGGTGACCTACACGGTCACCCGCAAGAACACCCTGCGCATCGACTACCGCGCCACGACCGACAAGCCGACCGTGATCAATCTCAGCCACCACGCCTATTTCAACCTGGCGGGCGACGGGAACGTCTACGAGCAGACGGTCCAGGTGCTGGCCAAGACCTACACCCCGATCAACGCCCGCAAGCTGCCGACCGGCGAGATCGCGCCCGTGACCGGCACGGCCCTGGACCTGCGTAAGCCGACCCGCCTGGGGGGCCGGGTGAGCGCGGACGATCCGCAGATCAAGTTCGCCAACGGCTTGGACCACAACTTCGTCGTCGACAGCGGCGGGCGCGGCCGGCTGGTCCCGGCCGTGCGTCTGGCCGACCCCGCCAGCGGCCGCACCCTGGAGGTCGCCACCACCCAGCCGGGCGTCCAGCTGTTCACCGCCAACAGTTTCAATGGAACCCTCAAGACGCCCGACGGGCGTCCACTGGATAAGGGCGCGGGCCTGGCCATCGAGACCCAGCACTTCGCCGACAGCCCCAACCACCCGAACTTCCCCTCGACCGTCCTGCGGCCGGGCCAGGTGTTCAGGCAGACCACCGAGTTCCGGTTCGGGATCGCCAGATAGGCTGCAACCCATCGCCCGGCCGGACGCTGACTCCTGCCTGACAGGAGGACGCGATGACCGAGCAGAAGGCCGAAGAAGCCCTGGAAGACGCGCTGAAGAAGCAACCCGAGCCCGACCTGAAGGACCAGGGCGACATCGCCGCCGACGACGCCGGCGCGACGGCCCTGGCCGAGCGGGTCAGCGACGCCGCCGGGGTGCAGGGCGAGAAGAACTAGGCGGCTCGATCAGGCGGCCAGCATTGTAGCGGCTGCCCTTAGTGGCTGGCCGTCTTGATCCAGATCACGTCGCCACGATCCTGGTCCTGCGGCCAGACAGCGTGGCGCATGCCGCTCCAGGCGGCGGTCATGGCGGCGCAGGTGATCAGGGCGGCGAAGGCTAGGCCCCGCAGGGCGGCGAAGGCGGTCATGGCGGGGAGTCCTCTACGCGTACTGGCGCGAAGGATCGCCTGAGAGAGTTGCCGGTTGGTTGACTTGACCGCGCCCCGCCGCGCGGCGCGGTGACGCGGTCGGCCCTTTACAGGCTGCTCGGGGGCTGGTTCACCGGCGCCATGACCGACTTTCCCATCACCATCTTCCACAACCCCAACTGCGGGACCTCGCGCAATGTCCTGCAGATGATACGCGACGCCGGCCGCGAGCCGTCGATCATCGAGTACCTGAAGCGACCCTGGACCCGCCAGCAGCTGTCCGAACTGATGGCCCAGGCAGGCGTGCGGCCGCACGAATGGCTGCGGGCGCGCGGCACGCCGGCCGAGGAACTGGGCCTGACCGCGCCGGGCGTCACCGACGGCCAGATCCTGGACGCCATGGTCGACGAACCGATCCTGGTCGAGCGCCCGATCGTGGTCACCCCCAAGGGCGTGCGGCTGTGCCGCCCGAAGGAACTTGTGCTGGACTTGCTCTAGGCGGCGGGCGGGATAGTCCGTGAACGGACGCTGTCGCAAATCTGTCGCCAAACTGTGACAAATGACGGCGGCATAGGACGTACAGTTTGTTCGTTCCCTCCTTCTCGCCCCTCGAAAGTAGGAATGCCCCAAATGAAGACCCTGCTCGGAGCCACCGCCGCGCTCGGCCTGCTGGCCGGCGCGTCCAACGCCCACGCCGCCCGTGACTATGTCTGGGCCGCGGGCTCGTCGACCGTGTTCCCGTTCGCCACCCGCACCGCCGAGAACTTCGCCAAGAAGACCGGCAAGAAGTCGCCCAAGGTCGAGAGCCTGGGCACCGGCGGCGGCATCAAGATGTTCTGCGGCGGCATGGGCGAGAAGTTCCCCGACATCGCCAACGCCTCGCGACCGATGAAGAAGTCCGAGTTCGAGGCCTGCAAAGCCAAGGGCGTCAACAACATCGTCGAGCTGAAGGTCGGCTTCGACGGCATCGTCGTGGCCATGGACAAGTCTTCGCCCGACTACAATTTCAAGGTCGAGCACCTGTTCCTCGGCCTGGGCCAGAACGTCCTGCGCGGCGGCCAGTTCGTGGCCAATCCGTACAAGACCTGGAAGGACGTCGGCGCCGGCCTGCCGGCCAACCGCATCCTGGTCTACGGCCCGCCGCCGACCTCGGGCACCCGCGACGCCTTCGTCGAACTGGCCATCGAGGGCGGCGCCAAGAAGTTCCCGACCGCCAAGTCGCTGGCGGAGAGCGACGAGAAGGCCTTCAAGGCCAAGGTCGATCCCCTGCGCACCGACGGCGCCTGGGTCGACGCCGGCGAGAACGACAACGCCATCGTCGGCACCATCGAGAAGACCCCGGGCGCCCTGGGCGTGTTCGGCTACAGCTTCCTCGAAGAGAACGCCAACCGCATCAAGGGCGCCAGCGTCAACGGCGTGAAGCCCACGGCCCAGACGATCGCCAGCGGCCAGTACCCGCTGTCGCGCTCGCTCTACATCTACGTCAAGAAGGACCAGGTCGGCGTGACCCCGGGCCTGAAGGAGTTCATCGCCGAATTCGTGTCGGACTCGGCGACCGGTCGTGGC
>JAGIBE010000227.1:30559-44923 GCA_017744495.1 Caulobacter sp.
GAGCGTATCGAGGCGCTGGAGGAAGCGCTGACGGTGATGCGCCACATGGCGGGCCGAAACCTGCTGGCGAACTTTAAGAAGCCCGAGAGCGACGCGGCCTAGTTGGTCGGCTGGTCCGACTGGGGCTGGGCCCGCGAGGTCATGCCGGCGGCGGCGGCGTCGTCGGCCATCTGGGCGTCGACCGGGGGCTGTTCGACGGTGGGCGCCGGGGCGACGGCGGCCGGAGCGGGCGTTTCGGGCTTGGGCGCGGTCGCCACCGGGGTCGGCCGGGCCGCGGCCGCGGCGGCCGCGTCGTCGGCGGCGGTGCGGATCTCGGTCGGGCCTTCTTCGTAGCCGCGATCGACATTCATCGAAGAGGCCATCAGCAGCACGCCGGCCGTGGCGATGGCGCCGACCA
The DNA here is from genome assembly GCA_017744495.1 of Caulobacter sp. Taxonomy (GTDB): domain Bacteria; phylum Pseudomonadota; class Alphaproteobacteria; order Caulobacterales; family Caulobacteraceae; genus Caulobacter. The sequence goes on from JAGIBE010000227.1 coordinate 30,957, forward strand.
GGGCTCCCAGGAGAATCCATCCGAACGGGTTGCTGTGACGTTCGGCCTTGGCCATCCGGGGCTTTCCTCTGGTGTGCGGCCCTCTTAGGAGCCGACCCAACGCCGGACGGGGCCGACGTCGACGTGGACGAAATTGCTGACGGGGTAATAACCCACGCCGCCGCGTCCGAGATCCAACGCGGCGGCCCGCAGACGATCCAGAGCGACGTCCTCCAGATAGACATCCATGGCCTTGCCGTCCATGTGCAAGCTGCGCTTGGCGACCTGACCGCTGCGTTCATGCAACATGGCGTTGGTCTTGGGCGAGCGGTAACCGGAGATCACCTGAAAGTGCGACGAGGAGCCGGTCTTCTGGTGCAGGGTCGACAAGGTGTCGAACAGTTCGGGATGCATCGAATAGACGTCGCCGGTGCGGTAGTCGCGCAGCACCTTGTCGAGCGCCTGGACGGCGTCGGGCACATATTCGCCCTTCTCGAAATAGACGGCTTCGATCTTTTCCTGGGTGTGGATGTTGTGCAGCTTCAGCCAGCGCGGCTCGTGGCCGGCGGAACGAACGGGCGCCACGGGGGTTGATACCGGCGCGGCCTGGAGGGGGAGCCCCTCGGCGGGCATGCCATCGGGCAGGTCATTCTGCTGCTGCAGCAGATCCGCGATCGGATCGGACAGGCCCAGCTTGGATTGGGCGAAGGCCGCCATCGGCCCGACCGCGCTCGCACCGAGCACGCCGAGGCCCAGCCCCAGCAGCTTGCGTCGTTCGATCATGGTTACGCTTTCCCCGGACTGACCTCGCGAGACGCCGGAAGGCCGGACCGTCGCACTGACGGCCCTCACGCGAGCACTAAAACGCCAGAGTCTTTACGAATTGACCAGCCTTCGGCGCGAAGGCGGGTCGATAAGAAAGGCTGCTGCCCCGGGAAGAGGCATCACACGGGCCCGTGGGTCAAGCTGAGCCAGGGGTCGCTGCGGCGATACGCTGCACCAGCACCTTGTCCCAACCATACGGGTCGTCGCGGAAGTTCATCTGCCCGTCGGGGGTCATGTAGGCCGTCCAGTAGAGCAGAAATACGGCGATGGGCTGCCCCAGTTGCGCGCGGACCGTCTTGCCCGAGGCGATGGTGGCGTCGACCACGTCCGGCTGCCAGTCCGGATTGGTGGCCAGGAGCTGCTTGGCCAGCGGGATCGGCTTTTCCAGGCGCACGCAACCGTGGCTGGCCAGGCGGCTGAAGCTGGCGAACCTCGAGCGGCTGGGCGTGTCGTGCAGATAGACGCCGTAGCGGTTGTCGAAGTCGAACTTCACCAGGCCCAGCGCCGCCTTGTCGCCCGCCTTCTGCTGCAGGCGCGAGCCGCCGTCGCCGGTGGGGATGACGATGAAGTCGTTGCGCTTCAGATAGCCGGGATTGGCCCGCTCCTTGGGCCACAGCTCCTTGGCGGCGATCGAGGAGGGCACGTTCCACGGCGGATTGAGCACGATCGAGTGGATCATCGACTGCAGCATGGGCGTCTCGTCGCCCGGTCGGCCGGTCACCGCCCGCATGGTCAGGTTCGGGGCGTCGTCGTGGAAGACGCTCATCACCGCGGCGGCGATGTTGACCTGGATGCGGTCGGCCGGCAACTGCTGCGGCAGCCAGCGCCAGCGCTCCATATTGGCCAGGATCTGGTCGATCCGATGCTCCACGGGGACGTTCAGGGCCGCCAGGGTGGCCGGGCCCAGGCCGCCGTCGGGATTGAGGCCGAAGCGCTTCTGGGCGCGCATCAGGGCCCGCTGCAGGGCCTCGTCAAAGACCGGGGCCTTGTCGACGGCCACCGTCGCGTCCTCAACCGCCAGGCGGGCCTCCAGGGCGACGATGCGCGGATCGTTCGTTGCGCCCAGTTTCAACGGCTCGCCCGAGGCGATCGGCTTCCAGCCGCCCTTGGCGGCGATGTCGCGATAGGTCGCCAGGCCCTTCCGCAGGGTCTGGTAGCCCGTATAGGGCGGCGGCAGGCTGTCCAGCCACGGGCCCAGTCGGTCCTGCTGGACGGCCAGCACGAAGTCGGGACCGGGATCATAGGGCATGGGACGCAGGCCCCAGTCCTCAAGGAAGGCGTCGGCCGGCAGACGGCCAGTATGCACGGCGCGGGCGTAGCGGAGGGTCAGGTCGATCAGCTGGGCCTGGGCGCCCTGGCGGGTCAGAGCGTCGCGCGCGCTCAGCAGCGGCACCAGCGGATCGGGCGCGAAGGCCGAAGGCTCGAAGCCGTGGCTGTAGGCCTGGCCCAGCGTCCTGATCAGCAGGTCGACCTGGTCGGGTCGCAGAACCACGCTGGTCGGCGAAGTCGGCGCGGGGACCGGCTGTTGCGGCGCCCGCTGCGGAGCCCTCACCACGGGCGGATTCTGGATCTGCGCGGCCGCCGACGACAGGGTCAGGAAGGAAAGCGCGCCGCCAAGCAGTGCGTCACGTTTGGTCCAGGACTTCATCACCGTCGAAAGGTCTCGCCGCACGCTCGTACGCGGCCAGTCCGCGCACCTTCAAATGGCCGTTGCGGTCAAGCCGCGTCAACGTCCGTATCGTCAGAGGCGAACGGTTCTGCACGCTTATGGTTCTTTATTTTCGATGCGGAACCTTAACGCCACACCAGCGGTTTGATCCGACGTCGGGGCGCGCGGTCGCGCCCTTCCAGCGTCAGGATTTCGTCGATGAGGATCGCCCAGGTTCCGCCCCTGTACGAAGCTGTACCGCCGCGCTTTTACGGCGGCACCGAACGAGTGGTGGCCCACCTCACCGACGCCCTGGTCGATCTGGGCCACGAGGTCACCCTGTTCGCCTCGGGCGACGCCCGCACCAAGGCCGAACTGGTCGTCGTGCGTGACCAGTCGATCCGTCTGGACCCGGCACTGCTGAAGTCGGACTTGGCCGCCCACATGGCCATGCTGGCCGAGGTCCGTCGCCAGGCGCACCGCTTCGACGTGATCCACTTCCACACCGACATGGTCCACTTCCCGATGTTCGAGGACATGCCGGGCCGGACCCTGACCACCCTGCACGGACGGCTGGATCTAAAGGATTTGCCGGGCGTCTACCGGCGCTGGCCGCAGTTCCCCCTGGTCTCGATCTCGGACGACCAGCGAAAGCCCCTGCCCTTCGCCAACTGGGCCGGCACGGTGCTGCACGGCATGGCTGAGGAAATCTATGATTTCCGCCCCAAATCAGAAGGTTATTTGGCTTTCCTCGGCCGCATCTCGCCCGAGAAAGGTCCCGATCGGGCGATCGCCATCGCCAAGCGCCTGGGCAAGAAGCTGAAGATCGCCGCCAAGATCGACGCGGCCGACCGCGCCTATTTTCACGACGAGATCGAGCACCTGATGAATCATCCGCTGATCGAGTTCGTGGGCGAGATCGGCGATCATCAGAAGTCCGATTTCCTGGGCGGCGCGGACGCCCTGCTGTTCCCCATCGCCTGGCCCGAACCGTTCGGTCTGGTGATGATCGAGGCCATGGCCTGCGGCACGCCGGTGATCGCCTATGACTGCGGCTCGGTGCCCGAGGTGATCGAGGACGGCCTGACCGGCTTCATAGTCCAGAACGAGGACCAGGCTGTCGCCGCCGCCGCCCGTCTGGACCAGCTCAACCGTTTCGAAATCCGCCGCCGCTTCGAGACCCGGTTCTCGGCCACCGCCATGGCTCGCCGTTACCTGGAGCTCTATGATCGGCTGGAGGAAGCGTCCGCGCCGCCGCGCCTGGCGCTCGCCCAAAGCGCCTGATCCCGCGCCACGCGCCCGCCGCGTGGCGAACACGATCAGGTTTTAGGAATCTGGAACCCGCCCGCCGCGACCGCGCGGCGCGGCGGGTTTTCGAGGGACCTCAGCGCAAAGGGGCCGATAGAAATGGACGATCTCACACCAGGTCCGACGCCCGCGGGGGTCGAGCAAGGCGAGACGGGCGAACCGCGCGTCCCCTATCGACTGTTCGCCCTGAAGGACAAGGACACCTTCCTGGTCGCCGACGCGTTCGGCGACGTGCTGGGCGCGGCCGACGGCCTGTTCCACGACGACACGCGCCTGCTTTCGCGCCTGCGGCTGCTACTGGGCGGCCGCTCGCCCGCCCTGCTGAGCGCGGCGGTGTCGCAGGACAATGTGTTCTTCACCTCGCACTCGACCAACGAGCCCCTGCCCGCCCTGGGCGGCGCCGCGGCGCCGCACGGCGCGATCCACGTCGAGCGCAAGCGGTTCCTGTGGGATCAGCGGCTCTACGAGCGCCTGCGGTTCGTCAACTACAGCCGCGACATGGTCATCCTGCCGGTCAGTCTGGAATACGACGCCGACTTCCACGACATGTTCGAGGTGCGCGGCTCCAAGCGGCCGGCGCGGGGTCACGTTCTGGGCGGCCAGATGAACGGCCGCTCGGTCACCTACGCCTATGACGGCCTGGACGGGGTGCGGCGCACCAGCATCATCTCGTTCTCGGAGCCGCCTGGACGCCTGACCCCGCAACGCGCGGACTTCATGTTCATGCTGACGCCCGAGACCCATTTCGACCTCTATGTCGAGGTCGGGGTCGAGCCGGCCCATCCGCCCACGCGCGAGCGCTGGCGGGCGGCGGCGGCGCGGGCCCGGATCGACATGCGTCGTCGCCGGCGGCGGGGCGCGCGGCTGCATACCTCCGGCCGGCTGTTCAACGACTGGCTGGAGAAGTCCCGCGCGGACCTGGCCCTGCTGACCACCCAGTTCGCCACGGGCCCCTATCCCTATGCCGGCATCCCCTGGTTCTCGACCCCGTTCGGCCGCGACGCGATCATCACCGCCTGGCAGGTGCTGTGGATCGAGCCCGGCCTGGCCAAGGGCGTGCTGAGCTATCTGGCGGAGCACCAGGCCGAGGAGGTCAACGCCTTCCGCGACAGCGCCCCCGGCAAGATCATGCACGAGACCCGCAAGGGCGAGATGACCTCGCTGGGCGAGCTGCCGTTCGGCCGCTACTACGGCGGGGTCGACACCACGCCGCTGTTCGTGGCCCTGGCCTGCGCCTATGCCGAGCGCACCGGCGACCTGGACTTCATAGACGGCCTGTGGGAGCCGCTGATGGCGGCCGTGGCCTGGATCGAGCATTTCGGCGATAGCGACGGCGACGGCCTGATCGATTACGCTCGGGGCCTGGAGTCCGGCCTGTCGAACCAGAACTGGAAGGACAGCGAGGACAGCGTCTTCCACGAGGACGGCAAGTTCCCCGACGGCCCGATCGCCGTGGTCGAGGTCCAGGGCTACGCCTTCGCCGCGTTCAAGGGCATGGCGGATCTCGCTGAACGGCGCGGCGAGATCGACAAGGCCAAGCGCTGGCGGGCCAAGGCCGAGCATCTGCGCCAGGAGGTCGAAACCCGGTTCTGGATGGAGGACAAGGGCTTCTACGCCATGGCCATCGACGGCCACGGCAAGCCCTGCCGCGTGCGCGGCTCCAATCCCGGCCACCTGCTGTTCTGCGGCCTGCCCTCGCCGGACCGGGCCAAAAAGGTGGCCGACGCCCTGCTCTCGGCCGCGTTCCACAACGGCTTCGGGGTCCGGACCCTGGCTCAGGGCGAGCCGCGCTACAATCCGATGAGCTATCATAACGGTTCGGTGTGGCCGCACGATACGGCGATCTGCGCCATGGGTCTGGCCCGCTACGGGCAGCGCGACGGCGTGGTGGAGATGACGTCGGGCCTGTTCGAGACCGCCGCCCATTACGAGATGCGCCTGCCGGAGCTGTTCTGCGGCTTTCCGCGCCAGCCTGGCGAGCCGCCGGTAGCCTATCCGGTGGCCTGCCTGCCCCAGGCCTGGGCCGCCGGCTCGGCCTTCATGATGTTGCAGGCCTGCCTGGGGATCACCATCGACGGCTGGCGGGGCGAGGTCCACCTGACCGATCCGCGCCTGCCGATCGGCATCGACAACCTGCAGATCAGCGGCCTGGCGATCGGCGCGGCGGCGACCGACATCACCTTCGAGCACGTCGGCGCGCACGTGGCCGCGCACACCAGCAAGCATTCCACCATACCGATCCTGATCCGGCGCTGAGCCCGTCCCAAGCCAGGAGAAGCAAGCGCAAGCCATGCCCCAGAACCTCGACCTGTTCCCTATCGGCAACTGCGCGGTCAGCGCCCTGATTGATCGCAGCGGACGGTTCGTCTGGGCCTGCGCCCCGCGCATCGATTCCGACCCGGTCTTCAGCGCGCTGCTGGGCGGGCTGGAGCCCGGCGATCCAAGCGCTAAAGGGACCTGGGAGATCGCGGTCGATGGGGCCAGGAGGGTCGAGCAGGAATACCTGCGCAACACCCCGATCCTGCGCACCGTGATCACCGACGCCGACGGGGCCAGCATCGAGATCATCGACTTCGCTCCCCGCTACCAGCAGTTCGGCCGCAGCTTCCGGCCCACCGCCTTCATCCGCCTGGTCCGCCCCCTGACCAGCGTGGCCCGTATCACCATCCGCCTGCGGCCGACGGCCAGCTGGGGCGCGCGCCTGGCCGAGACCACCCACGGCTCCAACCACATCCGCTATCTATGCTCGGACATGACCCTGCGGCTGTCGACCGACGGGCCGGTGTCGCATGTCCTGGAAGAACGCACCTTCCGGCTGGAGAAGCCGATCGCCATGTTCCTGGGCGCGGACGAAGGCTTCAACGCCGATATCGGGGCCACCTGCAATCGCATGCTGCAGCAGACCCAGGAATACTGGATGGACTGGGTGCGGGGCCTGGCCGTGCCGTTGGACTACCAGAGCGCCGTGATTCGCGCGGCCATCACCCTGAAGCTCTGCATGCACGAGGAGACCGGCGCGATCGTGGCGGCCATGACCACCTCGATCCCCGAACACGCCGACAGCGGCCGCAACTGGGATTACCGCTACTGCTGGCTGCGCGACGCCTATTATGTGGTCCAGGCCCTGAACCGGCTGGGCGCGGTCGATATCCTGGAGAACTATCTCGGCTATCTGCGCAACATCGTCGATCGAGCGGCCGGGGGCCACATCCAGCCGCTGTTCGGGGTGGGGTTCGAGCCGCAACTGACCGAGCGCTTCGCCCCCGACCTGCCCGGCTATCGCGGCATGGGGCCGGTGCGGATCGGCAACCAGGCCTTCGAGCACCAGCAGCACGATGTCTACGGCCAGATCATCCTGTCGACCGTCCAGGCCTTCTTCGACGAACGCCTGCTGCGTCCCGGCACGATCGAGGACTTCCAGAACCTGGAGCCCGTGGGCGAGCGGGCCTTCCAGCTGCACGACCAGCCCGACGCCAGCCTGTGGGAGTTTCGTGGCCGGGCCAATGTCCACACCTATTCGGCGGTGATGTGCTGGGCGGCCTGCGACCGGCTGGGCAACGCCGCGGCGCAGCTGGGCCTAGCCGATCGGGCCGACTTCTGGAACACGCGGGCGGCCAAGGTGCGCCAGACGATCGACGAGCGCGCCTGGAACGCCGATCTCGGCCGCTTCGCCGCCACCTTCGAGGGCGACGAACTGGACGCCAGCCTGCTGCAGCTGGTCGATCTGCGCTTCATCGAAGCCAACGACCCGCGCAACGTCGCCACCGTCGCCGCCGTCGAAGCGGGCCTGCGCAAGGGCTCGTACCTGCTGCGCTACGCCATCCCCGACGATTTCGGCGCCCCGCAGACGGCGTTCAACATCTGTACTTTCTGGCTGGTGGAGGCCCTGTACCTGGCCGGCCGCATCGACGAGGCCCGCGAGCTGTTCGAGGAGATGCTGGCCCGCCGCACCACCGCCGGCCTGCTGTCCGAGGACATCGGCTTCTCGGACGGTGAGCTGTGGGGCAACTACCCCCAGACCTACTCCCTGGTCGGACTGATCAACTGTGCGGTGCTGCTCAGCCGGCCGTGGACGTCGGTGCGGTAGTCGGAGCCCTGCCGTAGGCATGGCCCCAGTCCTCCATCGCGTCCAGCAGCGGGCCCAGGGTCAAACCGCGCTCGGTGAATTGGTACTCCACCCAGGGCGGGACGGTCTCGTGCACCGTGCGCAGGATGACGCCGTCATCCTCCGCCCGCAGCTGCAGGGTCAGCATGCGCTGGGTGATGTCGGGCATCAGCCGGCGCAAGGCGTTGAAACGGCGCGGCTGGTCCTTCAGGTGGAACAGGATGGTCGGCTTCCACTTGCCGCCGATCACGTCGACCGTGGCGGCGACCGGGCACCAGGGCGCGGCTTGTTTGGACATCGGGGCGCTCCGAACGACCGTTCGAGGAAAGGGGCGGTATAAAAATAGTGCGTACTTATGGCTCAGAAACCATCGGTCTACGACCGCCCCATCCTTGAGATGGAGGCCAGACATGTACGCGCGACCGACGAAAGCCTTGCTCTTGAGCGCGATGCTGCTGACGACCGCCACCTCCGCCCTGGCCGCTCCCTTGGCGGGCGACGCCGCGCGGGGCGAGCGGCTGTATGGAAGCCGGTGCGGCTTCTGCCACAGCCTGGACGGCAACCGTTTCGGGCCGCGCCATCGCGGGGTCTACGGCCGCCGCGTCGCCGCCGTGCCGGACTTCCGCTACAGCAAGGCCCTGGCGGCCAGGACCTTCACCTGGAACGACCAGACGCTGGACGCCTGGCTGGCCGATCCCAAGCGCTTCGTCGCCGGGACCTCGATGGGCGCCAAGGTCGCCTCGCCCCAGGACCGCGCCGACTTGATCGCCTATCTGCGGGCCCATCCATGAGGTGACGCCAGGCCCCCTCTTGCGCAACGCTGCGTGATCCTCAAGAACCGAGGCGTGAGGGAACACGGGACACAACGCCTCGCGGCCCTGGACGGCCTGCGAGCCGTGGCGGCGCTGGGAGTGCTGCTCTACCACGTCGCCGACTGGTCGGGACGGCCGGGGCGGTTCGCCCACGGCTATCTGGCGGTCGACTTCTTCTTCTGCCTCAGCGGCTTCGTCCTGGCCCACGCCTTCGAGCGGCGCGACATCGGCTGGCCGGCCTATCTACGCATCCGCATCGTGCGGATCTGGCCGCTGCTGGTGCTGTCGACCCTGATCGGCGCGGTCCTGACCTCGCGCCACAGCCCGCCATTCTGGCCGAACCTGGTTCGGGGCCTGCTGCTGGTCCCCCGCCTCGGCCATCCGGTCGAGTACACCTTCCCCACCCTCTTCCCGTTCAACCCGCCGGCCTGGTCGCTGTGCCTGGAGGTGGTCGTCAGCGCCCTGTGGTTCCCCCTGCGCCGCGCGCCCGACATGTTGCTGGCGGCGACCGTCCTCGTGAGCGGCGGGGTCATGCTGTGGGTGGCCCTGGGTCTGAACGGGGTCGAGACCGGCTGGGATCAGGCGACCTTCTGGCTAGGCTTGGTGCGCGCGACCTTCAGCTTCAGCCTGGGCTGGCTGTGTTGGCGCTATCGCGAGCTGGCGCCCCGGCCACGCTTGTGGCTGCCGGCGATCGTGCTGTTGGCCGCGCTGGTCCTGCCGCTTTTCCCGCGCGGCCCAGCGCCCTGGAACGGAATCTACGACTACGCCTGCGTGGCCGTGCTGTTCCCGCTCGTGGTGCTGGCCGGAGCGCATGACCCCCAGGGCGCGGCGGGCGCGGTCTGCCGGACGACGGGCGATCTCTCCTATCCGCTCTACGCCCTGCACTGGGCGACCTGGGCGGTGATGCTGCGGCTCTATGCCGACGGCTGGAAGCCGCTGCTGCCGGTGTGGTTCCCCGCCCTGGCCGTGATCGTGGCCCCGGTCGTGGCCTGGATCGCCTTCCGGTTCTACGACGCGCCGGTGCGGCGGTGGCTGCGCCCCGCTCCCTAGCCTAACACCGCGAGACCCCCGCCCCCGGCCGCGCGCCGTTCAGCCAGTCCACGGCATCGACCACATGGTCGCGCTGGGCGTCGAGGATCGAGGTGTGGCTGGCATGGGCGTCGATCACCACCGCCCGGCACGCGCGGTCCGCGGGGGCGACCTCGGCGGCGCGCCAGTCTCGGGCCAGAGGCGCGCCCGGCGACCGGCTGGCGACGATCACCGCCACGGGGATGGTCGGCCGCAGCGGCGGCAACGCATCGACGGCCGGTAAACCCGGCACGAAGGCCCGGACCTCCTCCAACCCCGCCTGGATGCTGGCCCGGCGCGTCCAGGCCGAACGCCGTCGGGCCGCTGCCTCGGCCGCCGGCGAGATGTCGTCCATCAGAGGGACCAGGCGGGTCAGGCCCAGCGCCCGGGCGGCGGGCGTGAAGGCGGCCAGGCGCGCCTCATGCTCCAGATCTCCCAAGGCCAGGGGATGGTTCCTGACGTCGGTCCCGACCGCGTCGACCAGCACCAGCCCCGCCGTCCGCTCGGGCCACATCCGCGCGAAGGCCTCGATATAGAGCCCTCCGTTCGAATGGCCCGCCAGGATCACCGGCGCGGTCATGCCGTGGCGCTCCAGCAGATCGTGCAGACGGGCCGCGATGGCCGTGGGCGAGCGATCGACCTCGTGCCGGTCGGCCAGGCCCAGGCCGTCGCGGTCGTAGGCGCAGGCCTGGTAACCCTTCTCGACCAGGCTCTCGGCGACCAGCGACCAGTCCGCCGCGCCGCCGAACGCCCCGGCTTCCAGCACCACCGTCGGGCGGGCGCCCGGCGCGCCTAGGCATTCCAGATCGCCGGTGGGCGTCGGCGGCGGACGCACGAAGCTCGCGCAGCCCAGCAGGGTCAGGCATGCGAGCGCGACAAGAATCCGTTTCATGCTGGCCCGGCAACTGTAACCGCCGGCATGTCGCCGATCGGGTTATCGCCTGACAAGCGAAATTGGCCGGCCGGGGCCTCCCATGGGTGCGGCTTATTGGCCGCGCGCCGGCGCCCCGCTCGCCCTGTGCGACATCTGGCCTTGCACCAAGGCCGCCTAGGACGCCTTCTTGCGCGCCGCCGGCTTCTTGGCGGCGGTCTTGTGGGCCGTCGCCTTCTTGGCGGCGGGTTTGGCTGCCGCGCCAGGCTTCTGGCCCAGACTCTTGCGCAGCGCCTCCATCAGGTCGACGACGTTGGTGTTGTCCGGCTCCTCGACCGTCACCTTGGCCTTGCCGCCCTTTTCCTTCTGCTTGATCAGGGCCCGCAGCGCGTCTTCGTAGCGGTCCTTGAACTGGCTGGGATCGAACGGGCCTTCCTGCTGTTCGATGATCTTTTCGGCGATGGCCACCATCTGCGGATCGGCCTTGCGGTCGGGGATGTCATCGAACAGGTCGGCCGAGTCTCGCACCTCGTCGTGGCTGCGCAGGGTATAGGCCACTAGGCCGTTGTCGCGCGGTTCGATGGCCAGCAGCCGCTCGCGCGTGTGCATCACCACCCGTCCCAGGGCGATCTTGCCCGCCCCGGCCATGGCGTCGCGGATCACGGTGTAGGCGTCGACCGCCAGCTTGCCGTCCGGCACCAGGAAGTACGGATTGTCCCAGTAGAGCCGGTCGATGTCGTCAGCGTCGACGAAGCGCTCGATGTCGATGGTGCGGGTGCTCTCCAGTCGCACGCTTTCGATCTCCTCGGGCGTCAGGATCACATAGTGGTCCTTCTCGTACTCATAGCCCTTGACCAGTTCGGAGCGGTCCACCGGCCCCAGGTCCGGATCGGTGGCGATCATCTTGATCCGGTTGTGGGTCTTGGGATGCAGCAGGTTGAACCGCACCTCGCCGCCCGGACTGGTGGCCGTGTACAGCGCCACCGGACAGGTGACGAGCGACAGCCGCAGATGCCCCTGCCAGGTGGGTCTGGGCGCCATGCTAAGCCCTCCCCCCGACCCGCACGGACAGGGACGGCGGCGCAGGCGCGGTCAGGGCGAACTTGGCCCCGTCCGGCTTGACTTGGGCCGGAGCCGGATCGCGCAGCTGGGCCACGAAGTCGTCGCGCCAGGCGGTGACGTCCTGGCGGGTGACGTTGTCCATCAGGCTCTCGAACCGCCGCTTGCGCTCGTCCAGATCCATGCTCAGCGCCCGGGTCAGGGCGTCCGAGATTTCCTCGGGGCTGTTGGGATTGATGATCAGCGCGTCCTTCAGCTGCCGGGCGGCGCCGGCGAAGCGCGACAGGATCAGCACGCCCGGATCGTCCGGCGTCTGCGAGGCGACGTATTCCTTGGCCACCAGGTTCATGCCGTCGCGCAGCGGCGTGACCAGGGCGGCTTTCGAGGCGCGATACACCCCGGCCAGCTCGTCGCGGCGGTAGCTGCGGTTCAGATAGCGGATCGGGTTGTAGTCCATGTCCGCATAGGCGCCGTTGATCCGGCCGATCAGGCCGTCCATGCGCCCGCGCAGATCCTGATAGGCCTCGACCTCGTCGCGCGACAGCGGGGCGATCTGCAGCAGCATCACCTCCCGACGAGCCTCGGGGTTGTCGTGCAGGAACCGCTCGAAGCCGATCAGCCGCTCCTCCAGCCCCTTGGAATAGTCCAGGCGGTCCACGCCCACGACCATCTTGCGGAACACGCTGTGGGCCATCAGCCGGTCATAGACGCGGATGGCGCGTGGGCTTTCCTTGATGCGCGCGAAGTCTTCGGCGTCGATGCCGATCGGGAAAGCGCCTACCCTGGTCGTCTGGCCGAAGGCCGTCAGACGCCCGTCCTCGGTGCGCTCGCCGCCCACCTCGTTGAAGACGTAGCCCTCGAAGGCCTGGACGCTCTCCTCGGTTTGGAAACCGACCAGGTCGTAGTGGAACAGCGCCTCCACCAGCGGCCGGTGGCGCGGCAGGGTCACCACCAGCTGATGAGCCGGCCAGGGGATGTGCAGGAAAAAGCCGATGCGGTTGGTCACGCCCAGCCGCCGCAGCTCCCGCGCCATCGGGATCAGGTGGTAATCGTGGACCCAGATGATGTCGTCCGGCTCGATCAGCGGCAGCAGGGTCTCGGCGAAACGCTTGTTGACCCGGTCATAGCCCTCGCCGAACGAGCGGTCGTAGGCGGTCAAGTCGACGCGGAAGTGGAACAGCGGCCACAGCGTCTTGTTGGCATAGCCGTTGTAGTACTCCTGATAGTCGCCCTCCTCGAGATCGACCGTGGCCACGGTGACGCCGTCGGCCTTCTGCATGTTCAGCTGGCCGGTGAACTTGTCGGTGGTCTGGCCGCTCCAGCCGAACCAGATGCCGGAATATTCGCGCAGGGCCGCGGCCAGGGCCATGGCGAGGCCGCCGACGCTCTCGTCGCCCTTGCCGGTGGGCGGATTGACGCGATTGGAAACGACGATCAGGCGGCTCATGCAGCGCTCCTCCCCAGGGCGTCGAGGCCCGCGCCCAGCCAGCCGAACACCGCATCGCAGTCGTCCAGGCGATAGGTCGCCTGGGTGGGCCGTTCGGGGCCGACGAGCACGCCGTAGCCGCCCAGGCGGGCAGCGGCGGCGAAGCCGTCTTCGTCGGTCAGGTCGTCGCCGACGAACACGGGCGTCGCGCCGGAGAACGGCGGCTCACGCAGGAAGGCCGCCACCGACTTGCCCTTGTCCTGGCCTGGGGTGCGCAGTTCGGCGACCATGTCGCCCAGCTGAAGCACTAGGTCGGAGGACTGCGCCAGGCGCTCGACCGCCTCGATCACCGCGTCGGCGGCCGAGGGCACGTTGCGATAGTGGAAGGCCAGACTCAGCCCCTTGTCTTCCAGCAGCAGTCCCTTCTCGCTGCGCGCCAGGTCACGCAGCACGTCGCGAGCGTGGTCGAGATCGGGATGGGGCTTGGCGCGATCGACGCCGTGGGCGCCGCGACGGACCAGGCCGTGCACGGCGGCCAGCGAGGTCACGCGGCCTTCCAGGATGCGGTCCAGGTCTTCGAGCGCACGGCCGCTGACGACCGCCACCCGCCCTTCGAGAGCCTGTGTCAGGTCATCCAGCAGCGCCGCACGGCGCGCGTCGGGCCCGACCTGTTCGGGTCGCGGCATGATGGGGGCCAGGGTACCGTCAAGATCGAGAAACAACGCCGCGCGCGGCGGCAAGGCGACTGGTGGTGGCGGCAGATCGCTCGGCGCATGCCGAACGACCGACCCGAACGCGGTCATGGCGAGAAGGCCCTCTCCGATGTGTACAGGCCTTCAAAACGCGCGTTGGCGGGGTTTTGATCC
>JAGIBE010000228.1 GCA_017744495.1 Caulobacter sp.
GTCCTGGACCGCGCGAAGCAGGCCGTGAAGCCGACGCAGGTCGACCGCGAGCCGGCAAAGGCCGAAGCGGCGCCCTCGACTTCCGGTGCGCCAAGGAAAGCCGCGGTCGAGCCGCTGAAGCGCAAGATCGAGGCCGCCGAGCAGGTCGTGAACCGCCAAACCCGCCAAGTCGCGGAACTGGACGCCCAGTTGGCCGATCCGGAGCTCTACAAGAACCCGGGCAAGGTCGCCGAGCTGACCAAGCGCCGGGACAACGCCAAGGCCAAGCTGGACGAGGCCGAGGCGACCTGGATGACCCTGGCCGAGGAGCTGGCGGAGGCCGAGAGCTAGGCGGTCGCCGAGGTCTGGGCGGAGGCCCGCCAAGCGTCCATCTGAGCCTGGAAGGCGTCCATGGCCGCGCGGTACGGCGCCATGGCCTGGTCGCGCTTGGCCTGCTCGGCGGCGTGGGTGACTTGCCACTGCGACTGGGTCTGGGCGGTGCCGGCCATCTTGACGGTCCCACCCAACGCGGCGGCGATCTTGTTGGCGCGCCACTGGGCCAGTTGCGGGCCGCTGTCGTAGGGCTCGTTCTCGCCGGTGATGATCCCCTCGGCTTGGCCATAGGTGGTGGACGAGCCGCCGTTATAGAGCTGGGCCACGAGCTTGCCATCCTTGTAGACCTCGGCGAACAGCCTTGAGGGATCGTTGTCCGGGGTGACGCCCGCGTCCTTCATGGTGTCCAGCATGCTGCTGGGATCGATCAGCCGGGGCGCGGCCAGAACGGGCGCCATGGACGTGCCGGACAGTCGCCAGATCATCGACGGATCAACACGCTTCAGCTCACCGACCGGGATGCCGCCCTGGGGGACGGTCGGCGCCGCGGCCCGGATTCGGGCCAGGCCGCCCGTCGCGCTCGTTGTCGCGCTGATCGTCATCGTTCGATCTCCGGTTTCGCCGGCAGAAGAGAGCAATCGGGGCGCCAGACGGAAAACCCTCGGCAAATCAACGCAGCGTTGCACGGGGCCGACGCGACGGCCGGCGTTTATTGCCCAGCTTGGGTAAAATCGCTCGGGCGGATTCTGCACAACCCTTGGTTAATGGCCGTGAACCACGTCTTTTAGCCAAAACGTGAGACCCGTCGGCGCACCCTGCTCGCATGAGTTCAGGAACCGCGTCCCGAAACCACATCGTCGCCAATCCGGAAGGCCTGTCGGCCGCCTCGGTGCTGGCGGCGTTCGGCGAATGGCTGGATCACCGCCTGGCCGAGGCCACGCGGCTGGACATGGACCTGGCCTTCCGCGACCGCCCGTTCGATGTCGAGATCGGCCGCAGCCCGGCCCTGGTCGGCTGGGAGCACCGCTATCTGCAGCCTGGCGCCCCGGCTCCGCGCGGCAAGATGTGGACCGTCTATCGCCTGCAGGACCAGACCGGCCGCCCCGCGCCGATGCTCAAGCACGCGGACGACTACGCCGACACCATGACCCCGCTGCTTGGCGAGCTGGGCTATCTTGGCGTGTTCGACGGTGAACCGGCCCTGTACCCAGGCGTGGGCGGCCGCTAGGGCTTCAGGCTCAGCGTCTTCACCTGCACCGCCGCGCCGTTCGAGCGCAGCACGATCGTATTCCGCCCGGCCAGCAGCGCGACTTTCGACAGCCGAACCGTGGTCCAAGCCGCGCCGGCCGGGGTCGCGATCGGCGTGTCCCCCGCCTCGCCGTTCACCGTCGCCGACAGCTTGCCGCCCTCGCCACGCGCCGAGGCGGTCAGGTCGTAGGTTCCGGACTTGTCGGCCACGACCGTGAACTTCAGCCACTCGCCGTCGGTGAAGTCCTCGACATAGGGCGAGCCGTCCGCCTCGCGGGCGATGTCGACGCCGTCGTTGCGGTAGGTCCGGCCGTTGTTCCAGAGCGTGCGCTGGCCGCCGGTCGAGACGTGGTAGTTGGCCGTGTCCTTGTCGGCATAGGCCTGGCCCAGGGCGCCCAGGTCGTAGTCGACGGCGGCGAAGCTCCCGCCCTTGGCGCCGATCCGATGGTCCCTGAGCGGCCGCGTCGTCTCGTCGTGCGGCTGGCGGATCATGGCGTCGACCACGTCCGGATGCTGGATGTTGTTCTCGAAGCGGACGTCCTTGGACGCCAGGGTGATCAGGGCCGCATAGGCCTCGTCGGCGGTCGGCGCCGGGCCCTTCCTGGTCCAGTAGTCGACCACCTTCTGGTAGCCGGGATTGGGCGTCACTTCGAGCGGCTGGTTGAAGCCGATCTTCTTCAGCGGCCAGAAGGCCCAGCCGATCTCGTGCTTCTCGACCAGGGCGATGGCGTCACGGAACCAGGCGTTGGAGTTCTCGCCGCTTTCGCCCAGCCACAGCGGCAGGCCCGTATCCTCGCGCAGCTTCAAAACCGTCGCGATCGAGGCCTCGTCGTTGACGTTCCAGTACTTGTGGAACGACAAGGCCATGTTCGGGTCCCAGGCCCCTGGTAGGCCCTTGTAGTTGTTGCCCCAGCAGTTGCCTTCGATGATGACCATGTGGCGCGTGTCGATCTCGCGGATCGCCGTGGTGAGCTCCTTGTAGAAGTCCCAGAGCGCCGCCTGCTTCTCGTCCTTGCACCCGTGATCGCCGCCGGGCCCGTCGAAGTCCCAGTTGGGCTCGTTCAGCAGGTCGTAGGCCCCGATCGCCGGCTCGTCCTTGTAGCGGACGGCCAGCTTGCGCCACAGGGCCACCACCTTGCGGCGGTTCTCGGGGCTCTGCCACAGCGAGGGCTTGGAGGGATCGCGGTCGGCGATCGGCAGGTCATTGCCCTGCCCGCCCGGCGCGGCGTGCAGGTCCAGGATCAGGTACATGCCGTTGGCCTTGGTCCAGGCCAGGAGATCGTCGATGCGCTTGAAGCCGTCTTCCTTCCAGGTGTCCTGGCCGGGGACCGGCTCCTGGTCGGCGGCCAGGGTCAGCAGCCCGTAGTGCATGGGCAGGCGCACCGAGTTGAAGCCCATGGCGGCCATGGCGTCGATGTCGGCCTTGGTGGTGTGATTGTCGAGCCAAGCCTGGTGAATGGCGGCTTCGCGCTCGGCGCCGACCAGCTTGGCGGTCTCGGCGCGGATCACGTGTTCCTGGCCTTTGCCCAGATCGCCCAGGCGCAGCATGTAGCCCTCCTGGAGCATCCAACCGCCTAGGCCCATGCCGCGCAGGATCACGGGTCGGCCCGTCTCATCGACGATCCGCTTGTCCTGGGCGTGCAGATAGCCGTCGGCCAGGACCGGGGTAGCGGATACGAGGGCGACCGCCACGGCGGCGGCGAGCAGGATCTTCATCTGGCGGACCTCCCGACGTCGCCTCTGCGGGCGAACTGGTCAGGCCACTTTACGTTGGAAATGACAACGTTGTCTATCAGCTCAGAAGGTGATTTCGATCCGCGAGGCGCGCAGCACCGGCAGCGGCTTGATGGACGCGGCGCCGTCGCAGGCAGCTCCGGTCTGGCCGACCACGCAGCGATCGACCACGACCACCCGAACGCTGAACTGAGCGGTGCTGATCAGGCCGCCGGGCGGCGACATGGCGACCAGCCCGGCCGGTGGGGTCTGGGCGGCGAGCGCGACGGCGAAGACCAGCATCGTGGACATGATCCGACCAAGCCCCTCAAAAGATTAGCGTCACGTATACGGTGTCGAAGTACGAGCCCGGCGGGACGGCCTGCCCTGGCGTGATCGCGCCGTAGAGGTCGGCCCTCATTTCGGGGTCGGTCTCCGACCCTTCTGGGAACAACGCCGTCGTGCCGCCCGAGCCGTCCCCCGCGACCTGGGTCAGGGCGTGGTCGGCGTAGATGTTGTAGGTCAGGGCGTTGGAGCCCGACATCTGGGTCCGGGCGGTGAAGGTCTGGGAGGACCCCGTGCTGAGTTCGATGCGGAGCCGGATCTTGCTGGTGTCGCCGCCGCAGCGCACCGAGATGCGGGTGGTCGCGCGGGTCGGGCTGTGGTCGAAGGCGTCGTAATCGCCGAACATCAAGCCGGGGACCTGCAGCGTGCAGCTTCCCGGAGACTGGGCCGGTGCCGGTGTCGTGAACGCCAACGCCGAGGTCAGCAGGACCAGGGTCGGAAGACCAGCGGTCAAGGGGTGCATGAATAGGGCCCCAGCTTTGGAATGCCGCCGAGCTTGGCCGGCACGGTGACGACAACCTCGCAGGCATGGTCGCGCCACAGCACCGTGATGACATTGCGCCCCGGCGTCAAGCCCCGCAAGTAGACCTCGCCGCCGTAGCCCAGAGGGAACACCCGGTCGCCCAGATGGACCTCGGCCCCGGCCGGCGGACTGGCGCCTTGGGCGGTCATCAGGGTGACCAGGGCCGAGCGCTCCTCGACGACGCTGAAGTTCACCGCCGCGCCCGCTCCGCGGCGCGGCGCGACGGTCTTGGCCGTGGTCTCCAGCGCCGCGTCCAGCGGCAGGGCCGTGGGATCCACCGACAGACCGTTGCTTTCATAGGCCCGCAGGTGATTGACGAACAGCCGGCCGTTCCTGTCGGTCCGGCCGACGGGTTGGTTCTCGCGGAAGACCTCCACACCAGGCGTGGTCCCCACCTGGACGACGGCGAAGGCCTCGTCGACCCGATCGGCCACGTAGAAGCGCCGGTCGAAGATCACGAACGATTGGGCGGCTTCGACCTGCACCGCCGAGGTGGCGCCGTCGTTCAGCAGTCGCGCGCGTCCGTCGATCGTCGATCCGTCCCAGCGCAGTTCCGCCGATCGCACCGGGATGGGGCTCTCCACGTCCCGCACTTCCCAGGTCAGCCGATCGTCCAGGGCGGAACCACGGACGTCCAGCTCATGGTACTGCGCGTCCTTGCGCTTCTGGAGGCCGGCTGACACCAGGCCGCGACCGCCCAGCGGCACGGAGATGCTGATCCCGACACCCCACTGGTCCTCCTCGTTGAGCACGTTGTAGGCCGTGGCCGAGAGGCGCGCCCGGTGATTGAACAGGTCCACGCCGTAGCTGGCCGTGGCCACCGGAGCGCCGACCGCGTCCGAGCGCACCTCCGACACGTAGGCCAGGTTCAGCGTCCCGGCCTTGCCCATGTTCAGGCCGACGGCGGCCACGTCGCGGGTCTTCGGATGAGACTGGTCGGCCAAGGTCGGGACGTCACGGAAGTCATCGCTGGCCATTTCGCGGCGCGCGGTCAGGCTGAGGCGCTGGGTCGTGCGGTCGAAGCCCAGGGACCACAGGCTTCCCTGCCCGCTCGGACTGTCGCTGACCGCCGCCGCGACGCTGAAGGCGAACAGCGAGCGCACGGCGAACGCGCCCGATACACCGGCCAGCCACAACCCCTTGGCGGCCTCGCCATGGGCCTCCAGCGTCACGGCGTCCGATATCCCGCGCCGCCAGGTCGCCGAGGCGAACTGAGGACCATAGTCGTTGCTGTGCACGCCATAGTTCTCGCGCATCGCGCCGGCCTCGACGCTGAAGTCGGTGACGCCTTCGCCCAGCAACCGGGTGGTCACATAAAACGGCAGGGTCACCGTCCGCTCCCGGCCGTCGACATCGGTGACGACGACGGTCATCTGGTTGGCGCCGGTCAAGGTCGGCAGCTGACCCAGGACGAAGGCGCCAGGCTGCACGCCCTGCGAATAGCGCTTCACCCCGTTTACGTAGAGGTCCAGAACCGAGGGCGTGGTCACTCCGTCGGCGTATTCGGGCAAGGGCGCGGTGACGATGTCGGGGCGCAGGGAGAAGTTGCGCTGGTACTGAACGCCGGCGAACCGCAGGTTCCGGCTCCAGATCAAGCCCCGCGTCACGCTGTCGCCGAACCGCCAGGTCCGAGCTTTTTCCTGGTTGTCATTGGCCAGGAAAGTCTCGTACCGGATGCCCCGATTAACGCCCAGCGAATGGCTGACGCTGCCCGTCGAAGCCAGGGTGTAGCGCGGAGTGAACAGGCGGGCGTCCAGGACCGTGCTCACGCTGCGGCCGTAGCTGCCCGCCTCCGGATCCTGCGCCCATTCGCCGAACAGGTCGTAGCTGAGCAGCAGGCCTCGCCCCGACGCCGCCTTCACATATTCGGGGCCCGGGGCCACCGCGATCCGGGTCGGGTTCAGGCGGGCGAAAGGCGCGGTCAGGGCCAGGGTCTGCGCCTGCCGGTCGATCCGCCACGTCAGATCGGGCACCGCGTCGAGATCGACCCAGAGCGCGTCGCCCTCGTGCGTGACCCAGGCCTCGTCGAGCAGGAACCCCAGGCCTTCGAACTGGTCGCCCGGCAACGATAGCCGCCCGTGATCGTCGCGGACCCGCGCCACCAGCTGCGTCGGCCAACTGTTGATCGTGACCTCGAGATAGAGCGTCGTCGCCCCCGCCGAAGCCGGTGGGGGCGTTTGGCCGCCGGACGTTGTTGGCTGCGCCTCCTGGGCCCGGCCGGCTGTGGCGATCGCCCAGAAGAGCGCCGGCCAGAAGAGCGCCGGGATGAGGATTCCCAGTCGCCGCCGGGACGCCATGGCCGGACTTAGGGAGCGAGGTCGGCCTTGATGGGTGTGAAGATCCCTTCGCCGCTGACCGAGATCTTGGCCGAGGGGGCGATCGAGCCTTTCAGGGGAAAGGACCGGGTCGAGCCGGCCAGGACGTAGCCGCTGAGGCCTTCCTCCCCGGCCACCTGGGTCGTCCCGCTGGTGACCTTCAGTGAAACCAGGCGCTCGCGGGCGTCGCCCGAGTTGCTGGCGGTCAGGGCCCGTCCCGAAGGTGAGGACGCCAGGGCCCAGGACAGGCGCGGACGCGAGGCGGAGGACGGGGTCAGGAAGACCGGCAGCAGCACACGGATCGGCACCACCACCCCGGCCTGACCGTGGAGGCTGCTGGCGGGGATTTGGTCGAGGATCAGACGATAGGCCTTTTCGACCTTGAACGCATCGACCTTCTCGACCACCACCCGCACGGTCTGGGTCTCGCCGGGCTGGAGTGTGAAGACCGGCGGGCTGACGGCCAGGGTCTTGGACGGGGTGTAGACGTCCTCGCCGTTCTGCTGGGTCCAGTCGACGGACCGTAGCTGAAGGGTGATTGGCTGCGCTTCGGTGTTGCGCACCCGCAGGGTGGTGGTGCGTTCCTTGCCGACCATCTGCAGGCTGACCGGGGAGAGTTCGATCGACCCGGCCAGGGCTGAGCCGAGCCCGAAGGTGGACGCCATAAGCGCGGCCGCGGCGATGCGAGCAAGCAGACGTTTCATCGCTGTTCTCCGCTAGTAGGTGACGGTGACGGTGACGGTGTCGAGATAATTGCCGGCGGGGACAGTCTGGCTGGCGAGGATCTGACCGTAGAGCTGGAACGTCACCGGCGTGCCCTGGGGATCGCTGGTCCCGGTGAAGTCGTTGCCTGAGGTCTCGGTCGGCTGGGTGTAGCCGCCGTCCTTGAACAGGCCGTACCTCAGCGTGCCTGGACCACTCATGTAGCGGTCGCCGCGGTTACCCGACCCGCCCGAACCCACCTGGATCTGGAACGAGGTGCCCGGCGTGCAGGTCACCGACATGGTGTTCGAGGACCGGCTGGCTGTGGACGAGTTGTAGACGCCGAAGTCGATGTCGTTGGCCACCACCGTACAGGTCTTGGTCACGCGGGCGCGGACCTCGAAGGTGTCGGTAGCGGTCTGGGCGGTCGCGCCGCTCGCGGTGATCAGCAAAGGCAGCGCCGTGGCCGCGAAGGTCAGGAGGATCAGGGCGCGCATGGGAGAGGATCCTTCTTCAGTAGGTGACCGTGACCACGACCACATCGACGTACAGGCCTTCCGGCGCCTGCTGGCCGGCTGGCGCTTCGCCGTAGACGAGGATGCGTTGGGACAGACCCGTGGCTTGCACCACCTTGAATTCGGAGGGGTTGCGGTCGGCGAACAGCCGGGTTCGCGCCTCGTCCTGATAAAGCTGGTAGTGAAGGTCGCCCCCGGCGCGCATCGTCCGGTTCGTCGGATCGCCGGACTGGCCGCCGCTGAGGGCGATGCTGGCCACGACGCCGGGCGAGCATTGCAGATTGATGGTCGAGGTGGCGCGCGAGGGGCTGGAGGAGGTGTAGAATCCCAGATCCAGGTCGTCGGCCTGGACCCGGCACTGGGCCGGCACGGTGGTCGAGACCGTCAGAACCTCATTAGCCAGCTGGGCGGACGCGGGGGTCGAGCCGGCGAGCGCCAGCATCGTCAACCACCAGCCATGACCCAACACCGTGCCCATGACGGCCACGCTGCCACTTCGCCCAGAGCCGGGCCATCAGGGGAAACACCCAGGCGACGCTAGGGCGGTCGCCCACGGACGGGGCCTGTATTCCGGTCCCGCGCGTCCTAGCCGCACTTCACCTGCTGGACGACGCCGGTGTCGGGATTGAACAGGATGTTCAGCCGGTCGGGGCGATAGTCCATGGTCACCGGGCAGGTCGTGCAGGCCACGCGCCAGCGCGAGGGATCGACCGGCGCGGGCAGTTCGGTGCGGTTCTTGCCGACGAAGGCCTGGGCGTCCTTCAGGCCGCACTGGTCCTTCTCGGGCTCCGTCGTCGGCTTGGTCGGCAAGGCGATGGCCGGCGGCGCGGTCGGGGTGGTCGGCGGCGGCATCGGCGCGGGCGGCGGCGGGGCGCTGGAGCACGAGGCCAGCACCAGGGCCACGCCGCCGATCACGAAACGCTTCATGCCTGCTTCTCCCATCCGCGCTCGGCGCCCTGGCGCCAGTAGGACACGGGGTGGCCCGCGCCCTTGAAGGCCTTCCATCGTCCCCGCGCCAGGCGCAGGGCCTCTTCGTCGCGGCCGTCGAACAACAGGATGCAGCGTTCGAACGCCGAAAGATCGCCCGGCTCGGCCCCGTGGAGCAGGAACAACGCCTGACCGCCGTTCGGGTTGTCCAGCTTGTCGGTCAGCAGGACCGGCTGGCGATCCGCCATCGGCTCGTCGTCCAGGCCGTGCGGCAGGAAGCTGTCGTCCCGGAACGTCCACAGGTGGACGTCCAGGGCGCGCAGGCGGGCGGGATCGCCGCCGCGCACCAAGGCCCGCCAGCCGCGCCCCAGGGTCTTTTCCAGCAGCCCGGGCAGCACCTCTTCCAGAGGGCTGCGCTCGAGATGGTAGAACCAGATGTCGCAGGACGCGTCGGTCAAGGTCAGCCTTCGTAGGCGTCCGCCACCAGGCGGTTCAGCAGGCGAACGCCGAAGCCGACCGCGCCGTCCGGAACGGTCGGATCGGTCGATGGCTTCTTCCAGGCCACCGAGGCGATGTCGAGGTGCGCCCACGGCAGGCCGTTGACGAACTTCTGCAGGAACAGCGCGGCGGTGATCGAGCCGGCCGGGCGGCCGCCGATGTTCTTCATGTCGGCGATCGGGCTCTCGATCTGCTTCTCGTAGGCGGCCGGCATGGGCATACGCCACAGCGGCTCGCGCTCGGCCTTGCCGGCGGCGAGAAGTTTTTCCGACAAGCCGTCGTTATTACTGAACAAACCGCCCAGGTCATGACCCAGCGAGATGATGATCGCGCCGGTCAGGGTGGCCAGATCGATCATGAACTTGGGCTTGAAGCGGTCCTGGCAGTACCAGAGGGCGTCGGCCAGCACGAGGCGGCCTTCGGCGTCGGTGTTGATGACCTCGATGGTCTGGCCCGACATCGAGGTGACCACGTCGCCGGGACGCTGGGCGTTGCCGTCGGGCATGTTCTCGACCAGGCCCAGGATGCCGATGGCGTTGACCTTGGCCTTGCGGCCGGCCAGGGCGTGCATGACGCCGGCCACGGCGGCCGCGCCGCCCATGTCCCACTTCATGTCCTCCATGCCGTCGGCCGGCTTGATCGAGATGCCGCCGGTGTCGAAGGTGACGCCCTTGCCGACGAAAGCCACCGGCTGGGCCGACTTGTCGGCGGCGCCCAGCCACTTGATCACCACCAGCTGGCTCTCGCGGCGGCTGCCCTGCCCCACGCCCAGCAGAGAGCCCATGCCCAGCTTGGCCATCTCGGCCTCGCCCAGGACCTCGACCTCCAGGCCGAGCTTCTCCAGGCCCTTCACGCGGGTGGCGAACTCTTCGGGATAGAGGACGTTGGCCGGCTCGGAGACCAGATCGCGGCTGAACAGAACGGCGTCGGCCACGGCCTCCAGGCCGGCGAACGCCTTCTGGGCCTTGGCCGGATCGGCGGCGGCGATCTTGACCACCCCGACCGAGGGCTTCTTCTCGGCCTTCTCGGTGGTGCGGTACTTGTCGAAGCGATAGGCGGCCAGCTTGACGCCGAAGGCCGCGCGGGCCGCCGTCTCGGCGTCGCCGCCCAGCTTCAGCACCAGTTCGGTGACGCCCGAGGCCTTCAGGGCCTGAAAGGCGTGGCCGGCGGCGATCTCGATCGTCTCGGGCTCGACCGCGCCCTGGCCGTCGACGCCGACCAGCAGGACGCGGGCGGCTTCCAGGCCGGCGGGAGCGATCAAGTCCAAGGTTTGGCCCTTGGCGCCGGTGAACCGTCCGCCGGCCACCGCGCGCGCCAGGGCTCCGCCGGTCGCCTCGTTGACAGCCTTGGCCTCCGGCGACAGGGCGGCGGCCTCATAGGCCAGGACCGCCAGGGCGGCGTTGGCGCCGGCTTGGGCGTCGGCGGGGACGAACTCGATACGCATGGCGCGCTCCTGAAAACCGATGGAGCCCTGACGGGACCTTCAGCCGTTGGATTGACGCAAACCCGAACCGAAGAAAAGCACCAATCGTCGGGCTCGCCGACGCGGCGGGCGCCGAACGGAAACGAACGCCGCTTTCTCGCCTGACTTGAGCGGTTGTGCGCACGCGAACACGCCGTGTAGAAGGAGACCTTCCCTGGGGGCGCGCCGCGCGACTCCGTCTGTCTCCCCGCCCCCGCTCTTCCCCTCCAAGCCGGTCCCCTGCCCCAACGTCGATGCGCCTGATCGAACGCTATCTTTTCCGCCAGCTTCTGGGCCCGACGCTGTTGGCGACCCTGGCCCTGGTGGCGCTCGCCCTGCTGGCGCGCAGCCTGTCGGAATTCGACGTCCTGATCGAGCAGCGCCAGAGCGCCATGGTCTTCCTGAAGATCATCGCCCTGGCCCTGCCCCAGCTGCTGGCGATGATTCTGCCGATCGCGCTGTTCGTGGCCACGCTGGTGGCCCTGAATCGGCTGCACACCGAGCAGGAGATCGTGGTCTGTTTCGCGGGCGGCATGAGCCGCTGGCGGGTGATCTCGCCGGCCATGCGCCTGGCCGTGTTCGCGACCCTGATTTCGCTGGTCATGAGCCTGTGGGCGGCGCCGTGGAGCTCGCGGGCGATTCGCGAGACCTTCTTCGACATCAAGTCCGACCTGGCCTCGACCCTGGTGCGTCCGGGCGAGTTCACCGAGCCGGGCCCGGGCCTGACGGTCTACGCCCAGACGATCGACCGCGACCAGGTCATCCACAACCTCTTCATCCACCAGGAAAAGGCCAACGGCGGCGCCGTCACCTACACCGCCCGCGAAGGCGTGATCGCCGAGCGCAAGGGGCTGCCGGTGCTGGTCCTGCGCAAGGGCTCCAACCAGGAGTTCTCCAGCTCGGGCGTGCTGCAGTACCTGTCCTGGGACGAATACACCTTCGACCTCAGCTCGCTGTTCCAGAGCGACGAGCTGCTGCATTACAAGATCGGCGACCGCTATCCGCACGAGCTGTTCTTCCCCGACCTGACGCAGGAATGGGAGCAGCAGAACCGCGAGAAGCTGCTCTCCGAAGGCCACTGGCGTCTGGCCAGCCCGCTCTACAACCTGGCCATGATGTCGATGGCGGTGGCGGCGGTGATCGGCGGCTCATTCAGCCGGATGGGCTACGGCAAACGGATCGCCCTGGTCGGCGCGGCGGCCGCCATGGTCCAGATCCTGGGGTTCGGCGTGAAGGCCGCCTGCGACAACGACGTCTGGCTCAACCCGCTGCAGTACATCGTGCCTCTGGCGGCGATCTGGTGGGGCTTGGCCCAGATCTTCCGCCAGAAGGTCAAGCGTTACATCGCCATCGGCGCCTATGACGACCTCCGGCCGTTGGGGGCCGCATGATCGGCATCGGCATGATCGAGCGCTATGTGCTCAGGAAGACCCTGGGGGGGCTGGTCGCCGCCCTGGCGGTCGTCAGCGTGCTGGTCATGCTGATCGCCTTCGTCGACATCTCCAAGAACGTCGGCACCCGCGCCGAGGTCGGCTTCGCCCAGCTGCTGTTCCTGACCGTGCTGCAGGCGCCGGCCACGATCCTGGTGTTGACGCCCTTCATCTTCTTGTTCGGGACCCTGGGCGCCTTCGTCGGGCTGAACCGGCGCAGCGAGCTGATCGCCATGCGAGCCGCCGGCGTTTCAGCCTGGCGCTTCATCATGCCGGCCGCTGTCGCCGCCTTCGTGATGGGCCTGGTGACCCTGACCCTGCTCAACCCGCTGACCTCGGCGATGAGCGCCCAGTTCGAAGCCTCGCGCGACGCGCTCATGGAGACCTATCTGAAGGCCGCGCCCAAGGGGCTGTGGCTGCGCCAGGGCGACGAGAAGACCCAGGTGGTGATCCGCGCGCGAGCCCGAGACCAGGTGGACGGCTCGGTGCGCCTGCGTGGCGTGTCGCTGTTCGTCTACGCTGTGCAGCCCAACGGTTCCCTGCAGTTCTCGCAGCGCATCGAGGCCGACGACGCGCGGCTGGAGCCGGGCTTCTGGCGGCTGTCGGGCGTGCGGGTGGCCATGCCCGGCGCCGGAGCGATCCGGTCCGATTCCTACACCGTGCCGTCCAATCTGGACGACCGCACGGCGTCCGAACGGTTCAACAACCCGCAAGCCATCGCGGTCTGGCGGTTGCCCGACACTATCAAGCGCACCGAAGCGGCGGGTTTCTCGTCGATCCCGTTCCGTCTGCGTCTGCAGCAGGTCTTGGCCACGCCGCTGCTGTTCGCCGCGATGTCGGTGCTGGCGGCCGCCTTCTCGCTGCGTCTGATGCGGCTGGGCGGGCTGGCGGGACTGGCCGGGGCTGGCGTGACGCTGGGCTTTGGTTTCTTCTTCTTTAACGAGCTGTGTGGCGCACTGGGCAAGGCCGACGTGCTGACGCCGGCCATGGCGGCGTGGACGCCGCCGATCGTGGCGCTTTTGGCGGGTCTGACTCTGCTTTGCTATACCGAGGATGGTTGAGTCTGTGTCGGGATCGAGGTCGTTGATGTTGGAGCTTCGCTGGGGGGCGAAAGGCTTGAAGGCCGCAGACAGGGGCCGCGCGGTCCTGCTGGCCGGGGCGGCCTGGCTCGCCCTGTGCGGCTCGGCGCAGGCGCAGCAGCCGCTCGCCACGATTCCAGCCGCGCCCGCCCCGGCTCCGGCCGTGGACGACGGCCTGGGCGACAACGGCTACTACCTGGAATCGGACCTTCTGATCCGCGACGACGCCAATCAGAAGATGATCGCGCGCGGCGATGTCGAGGCTCGCTATCAGGGCCGGACATTGCGCGCCGATGAGGTGGTCTACGACACCAAGACCGAGGTGATCACCGCCCACGGCCATGTGACGCTGATCAACGCCGACGGCACCGCCCAGTTCGCCGATGACATGACCATGGACAAGGACATGAAGGCGGGTTTCGCCCGTCACGTGTCGGCGCGCATGGACAAGAACATCAAGATCGCCGCCGACAGCGCCGTGCGCCGCAACGACCAGATCACCGAGCTGAACAAGGCGATCTACACGCCCTGCGAGGTCTGCGCTGAGAAGCCCAAGCCGACTTGGAGCATTCAGGCCGACAAGGTGGTCCAGGACAAGACCAAGCACCTTGTCTATTACCACGGCGCGACGATCCGCATGTGGGGCGCGCCCCTGATGTACCTGCCGGTGTTCTGGCATCCGGATCCGGAAACCGAGCGTCGCTCCGGCTTCCTGGTGCCTAAGATCGGCATCTCCAAGAAGCGCGGCCTGGTCTACCAACAGCCCTATCTGTTCGTGATCTCGCCGTCTCAGGATTTGGTCGTAAGTCCCCAAATCAACACGAAAGTTAACCCGTTCCTGAACGCTACGTATCGCAAGCGCTTCTATTCGGGCTACCTCGAGGCACGGGTCGGCGGGACCTACGACAAGGATTTCGACAACCACGGCGACCGCTTCGGCGAGGCCACGGCCAAGAGCTATATCCTGGCCAAGGGGCTGTTCGACATCGACAAGAACTGGAAGTGGGGCTTCACCGCCGAGCGGGCCTCGCAGGCGCTGATCTTCGACGATTACGACATCGGCGACGTCTACCAACAGCGCGGCATGTTCTCGCCTGACGATCACCGCCTGATGTCGCAAATCTATGCGACCCGCCAGTCGGACAGATCCTACTTCTCGGCCTCGGTGGTCTCGGTGCAGGGCTTGCGCGTGGTGCAGGTCAATCCCGGCAACGGCATCGCCAACCAGTTCGAGAACAGCGGCGCGTTCCCCGTGATCGGCCCGTTGATCGAAGGGCGCTGGGAGCCGGAAGGGCATATCCTGGGCGGCAGGCTCCGCCTTCAGGGTTCCGGCGTGATGCTGACCCGCTCGGAATCGCAGTTCGGCGAGCCGCCCTACGCCTACGCCGCCTACAAGGGCAAGGATGGCGTCGATTCCGTCCGCGGCACCCTCGAAGGCGACTGGCGCGGAAACCTGATCGTGGGCCCCGGCCTGCGCGTCGAGCCGTTCGCCCAGGCGCGCGGCGACGCCTACCGCGTCAGCGACGTCTTCCTGCCGCCCAGCGCCATGGCCGCCGGCGACTCCACGACGAACATCAACTATTCGCGCGGCCTGGGCGTGGCCGGCGTCGATCTCAGCCTGCCGATGTTCAAGCCGCTGAAGAACGGCGGCAGCGTGGTGCTGGAGCCGCTGGTCCAGCTGGCCGCCGGTTCCGACAGCTCGCGCGTGCCGATCGTGGTGGCGCGCGATCCGTCCGGCAATCCGATCTACTTCAACGAAGACAGCACCAACTTCGAACTCGACGAAACCAACCTGTTCGACGTCAACAAGTCGCCCGGTTTCGACCTCTACGAAGGCGGTACGCGGATGAACGTCGGCGGTCGCGCCACGCTGAAGTTCGCCGACGGCCGCGGCGGCAGCGTCCTGCTGGGCCGCAGCCTGCGCACCAAGGTCGATCCGCTGATGCCCACCCGGGCCGGGCTGGATCAGAAGGCGTCCGACTGGATCGTGGCGGCCACGGTCACGCCGATCCGCGGCGTCACCGCCTTCACGCGCGCCCGTTTCGACGACGACACCAGCAAGCTCAACCGTCTGGAGGCTGGTCTGGACGCGTCCAATTCGCGCGGCTTTGGCTCTCTGCGCTACCTGAAAGACAACCGTGACACCTCGGGCCTGCGCCAGGAGAACCTGGACTTCATCGGCGACTATATGGTCAGCAAGCACTGGGGCGTGACCGCCTTGGGGCGGCTGGCCTATCAGGACGCCCGCGCCTTCGGCCTTCCCGCGAAGGACAGCGACTGGTCATGGACGCGGCGGGATCTGGGCGTCTATTACAAGGATGATTGCATCCGGCTGGACGTGATCTACCAGAACGAAGATCGCTACACCCAGACCACCAACGGCCTGAAGTTGCGGTCCGACCAGTCCGTGGTGATGCGCCTAACGCTCGCCACATTGGGCGACACACTGTACACCGATTAGAAGTCACCGCGTCGGGGGACGCGCGATTAAGCGCGCGCCTTCCTTTGGACGCGTCTAGAGGAACGACAATACCGATGCGGTCTGCGCGTAGCGTGACGAAACTGGCGGCCTGCACCGCTTCCATCCTCGCCCTGACCGTGGCGAGCCTTGGTTCGGTGGCCCTGGCCCAGGACGCCGCTCCGGCGGCCGACGCCTCCGCCGCGCCCGCGCCCGCGTCGCGCGCCAATCCGCTGTCGGAAAGCGTCGCGGCGGTCGTCAACGACGACATCATCTCCAGCTACGATCTGATGCAGCGCATGCGCCTGCTGATGGTCACCTCGGGCATGCAGCCGACCCAGGAGAACCTGCCCCAGCTGGAGCAGGAAGCCCTCCGTTCGCTGATCGACGAGCACGTCCAGATGCAGGAGCTGCGTCGGGTCGAGAAAGCCCAGAAGATCACGATCATCTCCACCGACCAGGAGGTCCAGGAGCAGATCCAGGACATCGCCAAGGGCAACAACATGACGGCCGAGCAGCTGACCCAGCAGCTCGCGGCTCAGGGCGTGGGTATCGACACCTGGAAGGCGCAGATCCGCGCCGACTCGAGCTGGCAGGCCTGGATCAGCGGCCGCTACGGTTCGCGCCTGCGGATCGGCGACGACCAGATCAAGGCCTTCGAGCGCCGCCAGGCCGAAGCGGCCAGCAAGCCGCAGTACCAGGTCAGCGAAGTGTTCATCGACGCCCAGCGCGTCGGCGGCATGGAAGTGGCCGAGAACGGCGCCAAGCAACTGATCACCCAGATGCAGCAGGGCGCGCCCTTCCCGGCCGTGGCCCGCCAGTTTTCGGCCTCACCGACGGCGGCCAACGGCGGCGACGCCGGCTGGATCAGCCCCGGCGAAATGCCGCCCGAGGTCGACGCGGTGCTCGAACAGCTGCGTCCCGGCCAGCTGTCGGCCCCGGTCCCGGTGCGCGACGGCGTCTACATCCTCTATCTGCGCGACAAGCGTTCGGGCGCGAAGACGGCCCTGGTCGACCTCAAGCAGGTCGCCGTGGCCCTGCCCAAGGACGCGCCCCAGGCCCAGGTCGACGCCGCCAACAAGCTGCTGGTCGATCTGAAGCCGAAAATCACCAGCTGCGACACCTTGGAAGCCACGGCCGGCAAGGTCGACGGCGTGGTCGCCGGGGATCTGGGCGAGGCCGAGATCACCGATCTGGCGCCGGCCTTCCAGGAAGCGGCCAACACGCTCAAGGTCGGCCAGGTCTCCGACCCGATCCGCACCGATGCGGGCCTGCATCTGATCGCGGTCTGCGGCAAGCGCCAGTCCGGCGCCCAGGCCCCGACGCACGATCAGATCGAAAATCGCCTGCGCGGCCAACAGCTTGCGCTGATCTCCAAACGTTATCTGCGAGACCTGCGCAACTCGGCGACCATCGAGACCCGGTGAAGACGACCGCCCTCGCCCTGAGCGCAGGCGATCCCGCCGGCATCGGGCCGGAGATCATCGCCAAAGCCTGGACGAACCTGCGCGCCGAAGGGCCGCCCTTCATGGTGGTGGGCGACGCCCAGCTGCTGGCTTCGGCCGGCGGCGGGGTGAAGGTCCGCGCCGTCACCGGGCCGGTCGAGGCGATCAAGGTGTTCGGCGAGGCCCTGCCCGTCCTCGACATCCCGCTGCAGGCCCCCGTGGTGGCCGGGCAGCCGTCCAGCGCCCACGCGCCCCAAGTGATCCGCTGGATCGAGACCGGCGCGGGTCTGGCCTTGTCAGGCGCCGTGGCCGGGCTGGTCACCGCGCCGATCGCCAAGGCCCCGCTCTATGACGCCGGCTTCGCCTTCCCCGGCCATACCGAGTTCCTGGCCGAGCTGACCCATGTGGGCGAGCGGCAGCCGCCGCACGGTCCGATCATGATGCTGGCGGCCCGCGACCTGCGCGCCACCCTGGTGACCATCCACACGCCGCTGGCCGCCGTGCCCGCCGCCCTATCGGTCGAGGCCATCGTCAACGCCGGCCTGGTGACCGTCGAGGCCCTCCGCAAGGACTTCGGAATCGCCGTCCCGCGTCTGGCCGTGGCCGCCCTGAACCCACACGCCGGCGAAGGCGGGGCCCTGGGCGGCGAAGAAGCAGCGATCATCGAGCCCGCCGTCCAGGCCCTTCGCGCTCAGGGCGTTCAGGTCAAGGGCCCCGCTCCCGCTGACACCCTGTTCCACGCCGAGGCTCGCGCCACCTACGACGCGGTGCTGTGCATGTACCACGACCAGGCCCTGATCCCGGTCAAGATGCTGGACTTCTGGGCCGGCGTGAACGTTACCCTGGGCCTGCCGATCGTGCGCACCTCGCCCGATCATGGTACGGGTTTCGATATCGCCGGCCGCGGCCTGGCCCGGGCCGACAGCCTGGTCGCCGCCATCCGGCTGGCGGCCGAGATCGCCGACCGCCGCGCCATCGCCTGAAGTATTTCCGAGAGACCATGAGCCTCGCCGATCTGCCGCCGCTCCGCGAGGTCCTCGCCGAGCACGACCTGCTGGCCAACAAGAGCTTCGGCCAGCACTTCCTGCTGGACCTGAACATCACCCGTAAGATCGCCCGCCTGTCCGAGGTGGGCGAAGGCGATGTGGTGATCGAGGTCGGTCCCGGCCCTGGCGGCCTGACCCGCGCCCTGCTGGAGACCGGCGCGCGGGTCGTGGCGGTCGAGATGGACAAGCGGTTCATCCCGCTGCTGGAAGAGCTGGGCGCCGCCGCTGAAGGCCGCCTGACGGTCATTCAGGGCGACGCGATGAAGGCCGACATGGCCGCCCTGGCCGGCGGCCCGGCCCACATGGTCTCCAACCTTCCCTACAACGTCGGCACGCCGCTGCTGATCAACTGGCTGACGGGGCCCTACCGCCCGCTATCGATGACCCTGATGTTCCAGAAGGAGGTCGCCGACCGCATCGCCGCCGACACGGACGACGACGCCTACGGCCGCCTGGCCGTGGTGTCCCAGACCGTCTGCTCGGCCAAGGTGGTCATGGACCTGCCCGCCCGCGCCTTCACCCCGCCGCCTAAGGTGGCCTCGGCCGTGGTGCGGCTGGTCCCGCTGGAGCCGGCGCCGGACAAGGCTCTGATCGCGGCCCTGGAAAAGGTCACAGCCGCCGCCTTCGGCCAGCGCCGCAAGATGCTGCGCTCCAGCCTCAAGGCCCTGGGCGGCGCGGCCTTGTGCGACAAGGCCGGTATCAACCCCGACGCCCGCGCCGAGACCATCGACGTGGCCGGTTTCCAGGCCCTGGCCCGGGCACTGACCTAGGATGGCGGGCCGCGTGAGATGCCGCCTTAAGGTGGCTAAGGCTCAGCTGCGACAGGCTATGAGATTGGTGACAGCGCCGGATGAGGGTTGCTGGCCGCGCTGGACGACCGCTCGTCGACGCGCAGCTCCATGGTCAGCCCCGGGTGCGCCCAGTCGAAAACGATTGTTCCGTTCAGCTGGCGCGCGAGACTGTGCATCAGGCGTGATCCAAAGCCTTTGTGCTGAGGCGCGACCACGGGCGGCCCGCCCCGTTCCTGCCAGCTGAGCGACCATCCTGCCGGCATCGCGAACCAGCGAATGTCGACGACGCCATTGGGCGCCGACAGGGCCCCGTACTTGGTGGCGTTGGTCGCCAATTCGTGCAGGATCATGCTGACCGGCTGCACCTTGTCGGCTGCGATCAGAATGGAGTCGCCGGACAGGCGCAGCCGAGAGGCCGACGCCACCGATGACAACAGCTCGTTGCGGACGACCTCGCCGATCAGGCCGGCCCTCCAGCGGTTTTCGGCCAAGGTGCTCTGAGCGCGCGCCATGGATTCGATCCGCCCGTGAAGCGCCTGCTTGAAGGCCTTCGGATCTGACGCGTCCGTCAGCTTGACGACGGACTGGATCACAGCCAGCGAGTTGCGCGCCCGATGGTCGACCTCGCGCATCAGGAGGTCGCGCGCCTCCTCCGCGTGCTTGCGGGTGCTGATGTCGATGGCCGTGCCGGTGACCCTTACGCAGCGTCCCGCTGCGTCGAACAACCCGCGCCCCTTGGCCGCCACCCAGCGTTCGACGCCGTCGCTGGCGCCGATCGTGCGATACTCCACATCGTAAAGCGCTCGCTGGTTCGGGTCGGACGCGGCCGCGTAGGCTCTGGTCGTCGCTTCCCGGTCGTCTGGGTGCAGGCCCTCGTAGAAATCGCGCATGGACACGGGCGAGCCCGCGGGCACGCCGAACATCGCGCGCACGCGGTCGTCCCAATAAAGGGCGCCCTCACCGCCCTCGACGTCCCAGAGGCCCACCTCGGCGTTCTCGGTCGCTAGGCGCAGGCGTGTCTCGCTCTCCAGCAGCGCTCGTTCGGCGGCGAGACGCGTGGTGATGTCGGTGACGATGGCGTAGACGCCGAGAACCTCACCCGACGCCTCGCGCCGCGGAACATAGTCGACTTGGACGTCGCGAGCACGGCCGTCCGGATACGCCATGCGGCTCTCGAAAGAGACGCGCTCGCCCGCCAGGGCGCGCTCAAGGCGCGTCTGAAAGTCGTCGTAAGCCGACGGGCCGAGCACTTCCAGCACGGTCTGTCCGAGGATCGCATCGCGCGACTGGCCAAACCAGGCCTCATAGGCGCGATTGACGAAGCAATAGCGTTGGTCGGCGTCGACATAGGAAATCAGCAACGGCGCGGCGTCGGTGATGCGCCTGAGCTCCGCCTCGCTCCTTCTCAGCTCGGCCTCGGCGCCGACGCGTTCGACGACGGCCCATGACCGCTCGGTGACCTCGCGAACCAGCGCCAGTTCGCGATCGGTCCAGACATGCGGTCCGACATGATGGACCGCCATCAGCGCCCGGAGCTTCCCCTCACGCACCAGCGGCATGCAGATCGTCGATCCGATGCCGATCGCCTGGAAGGTGGCCGCCTCGTGCGGCGCGATCTCGATCCGATTATCGTTGATGACCAGCGGTTCGCCGCGCGACAGGTTGTCCACGGCCATACGCCCGAAGTCGGCGAGGCTGTAGCGACCGACGATCGAGGGCGAGCCCGGGGCAGACCAGTCTCCGCGAATGGTGAAGCCGTCCTGATCCTCGTCCATGTCGGCATAGGCGCAGATCGCCACGCCCATGTGTTCGCCGAGCAGCCGTGTGGTGGCGGCCATCACGGCGTCCGCGCCGCCTAGGCCGGTGACGCTGCGTGTCAGGCGATCGAGAAAGAGAAGCGTCTCCTCGCTTTCTTGCCTGGTGGCGCGTTCGCGCGCGCCCATGGTCGTTTCGACGCAGACGCACAGGACTCCAGGAATGACGCCGTCGGCGGGGATCGGGCTGTAGGAGAAGGTGAACCAGGCCGGTTCGGCGCGACCGCCCCGGTGCAGCGTCACCTGCAGATCCTCGAAAAAGCTCGCCTCGCCCGAGAACGCCTTCTCGATCACGGGCTCGATCTGTGCGCGCACTTCGGGCCAGACTTCCCAGAAGGACCGGCCCAGGGCGGACGGATGCTTGTCGCCCAGGATCGCACGATAGGCGTCGTTGTAGATCAAGGCGCGCGCGGGACCCCAGACGAGGAACATCGGGAACGCCGCGTTCAAAACGACTTCGGCGAGCTGGCGAAGCGCGCCAGGCCACGACGGAGGCGGCCCCAGATGGCTGTCGAACCAAGCGCCCTTCACCAGCCTTCCGGCCACATCGCCGCTGGCGGCGATGGGATAACTCACTTGCGTCATATCGCGAACGATCCGGTGGCGGCGAATGGTGGCGTCTGAACGAGCCCTGAATTGCTAACGCTATAGCTCAGCTCGGGTTGCGGCGATTCTGCATGCCCGAGCGTCGGTGCTGATGACTTCATCAACTCCCTTCGGCGGACATCGTCGCCAGAGGGGAGCATCGCTCGCCCTAGACTTCTTCCTGCAGCAGGTCGGCCACCAGGTTGCCGATCCAGGGGTTGCGGGCCCGACGCTGGCGTTCCGCGTGGTAGATGTGGGCGAGGTCCGAATAGGCCTTGTCGAAGTCGTCGTTGAGGATGACGTAGTCGAACCGCTCCCAGGCGGCGACCTCGTCCTTGGCGCGCGACAGGCGGCGCGCGATGACTTCCTCGCTGTCCTGGCTGCGGGCGTGCAGGCGGCGGCTCATCTCGGCCAAGGACGGCGGCAGGACATAGATCAGCACCGAGTCGTCCGGAAGCTGGGCGTGGACCTTCATCGCGCCCTGGAAATCGATGTCGAACAGCACGCTCTCGCCGCGCTCCAGCGCCTCGACGACAGGCCCGCGGGGGCTGCCGTAGTGGTTGCCATAGACCTCGGCCCATTCAAGGAAGGCGTCGTCCTGGATCATGGTCTGGAACTTGTCGTGGCTGACGAAGTGATAGTCGCGGCCGTCGTGCTCGCCCGGGCGTGGGTCGCGGGTGGTGGCGCTGATCGACAGGTGCAGGTCGTTGTGATCGGCCACCAGGCGGCGGGTCAGCGAGGTCTTGCCCACGCCCGAGGGGGCCACGACCATCATCAGCAGGCCGCGCGTGCGTCCGTGCGGGTTATTCGACATTCTGAACCTGTTCCCGGAATTGCTCGATCGTGGCCTTCAGATCCAGGCCGTGGGCGGTCAAGGCGGTCAGGGCCGACTTGCTGCAGAGGGTGTTGGCCTCGCGCATGAACTCCTGGGACAGGAAATCCAGGCGACGGCCGGCGGCCGCGTCGGCGGCCAGCAGGGCGCGGGCGGCGGCGACGTGGCTGGTCAGTCGGTCCAGTTCCTCGCGCACATCGGCCTTCACGGCCATGGCGGCGGCTTCCTGGACGATGCGCTCCTCCGAGGCCGCCTCGCCGATCAGCTCAGTCAGCTTGCGGGCGTAGCGGTCCTTGAGCACGGCCGGCTGGCCGGCGGCCTCCTGGGCGGCCTGAGCGGTCAGGGTCTCAATGCGGTCGATGGCGCCGGTCAGGATCGGGGCCAGGGCGGTCCCCTCCTCCAGCCGCGCGGCTTTCAGGCCGTCCAGGGCCTGGCCGATGGTGGCGACCATGGCGGCCTCGACCTCGGCGCGGTCCTCGGCCTCGTCGTCCTCGTCTCGGGCCTCGATCACGCCGCGCAGGGCCAGAAGGCCGTCCAGGGCGGGCTTGGCGACCATGCCGGTGGCCACATAGGGCGCACCGGCCTTCAGATAGCGCTCCAGCACCTCGACATTGATCTGCACGGCGCCTTGGGTCTCGGCGCGCTTGGCCTGCAGGTTGACGGTCAGCTGGCCGCGTTGAAATCGGGCCTGGGCGCCGTCGCGGGCCGCGCGGTCCAGGCTCTCGAAGCCGGGCGGGCCGCGAAAGCGGGTCTCGAGGTTGCGGCCGTTGACGCTGCGCGCCTCCACCGCCCATGTCCAGGCCCCGTGCGAGCCCTCGACGCGGGCGAAGCCGGTCATGCCTGAAAGCGCCATCCTACCCTCCGGCGAGCGGGGTCTTGGACGTGACGGGACCGGCCGCCTTGGAGCGCTCGATCTGCCGCCACTTGGCGACATTGCGCTCGTGTTCCTCGTAGGTCGAGGCGAAGACGTGGCCGCCCGTGCCGTCGGCGACGAAATAGAGGTCGTCGCTCTTCATCGGGTTGAGCACGGCTGCGAGCGCGGCCTTGCCCGGATTGGCGATCGGGGTCGGCGGCAGGCCGGTGATCAGATAGGTGTTGTACGGCGTCTCGCGCTGCAGTTCCGACTGCAGGATGCCCCGGCCCAGCGGGCGGCCGCGGGTCAGGCCGTAGATGATCGTCGGGTCGCTGCCCAGGCGGATGCCCTGGCGCAGGCGGTTGATGAACACCGCCGCCACATGCGGGCGTTCGCTGGCCAGGCCGGTCTCTTTCTCGACGATCGAGGCCAGGGTCACGGCCTGTTCCTTGGTCTCGAACGGCAGGCCCGGCTGGCGCGCGGCCCACAGCTTGTCCAGCAGCGCGTCACGGTCGTCCATCATCCGTTGCAGCACCGCCGCGCGGTCCTCGCCGCGCTGGACTTGATAGGTCTCGGGCAGGATCGAACCCTCCGGCGGGGTCGGGACGGTGCCGGTCAGCTCAGGGGCGCGCATCAGGATGTCGACCACCATGTCCGAAGTCAGGCCCTCGGCTATGGTCACCTGGTGGCGGACGATCTTGCCGTCGCGGATCTTGGCCAGCACCTGGCGCAGCGAGGCGTGGCTGGCGAACTCGTATTCCCCGGCCTTCAGCTTGCGGGCCGCGCCGGTAGTCTGGGCGGCGGTCAGGAACAGCGAGGACGAGCGGATCACGCCCGCTTGTTCCAGGGTCGAGGCGATCTCGGGCAGGCTGGCGCCTTTGCGGAGGACCACATTGGTGACGTCGCCTGACCGCGCCGCCGGGCCCGGGCCCTGGTAGATCCACACCGCGGCCAGCACCACCACCATGGCGGCCAAACCCAGCATGGTCAGCAAGCCCATGCCCGTGGCGGCGATGCGGCGTCCGACCGGCACGGTTTCACGCCGGCGCGGGTTGGTCTTGCGGGGAGCCCCCGTCTTCGAAGCCGGGCGAGGCGCGCGGCGTTGGGGCGGGGACTTCCGGGTCACGAGACTTTGCGGAACACGACCGAGGCGTTGGTGCCGCCGAAGCCGAAGCTGTTGGACACCGCCACGTCGATCTTATGGGGTACGGCCTTGTTCGGCGCCAGGTTCATGGCGACGTTCACGTCCGGATTGTCCAGGTTGATGGTCGGCGGGGCGACCTGGTCGCGGATCGCCAGGACCGAGAAGATCGCCTCGATCGCGCCGGCCGCGCCCAGAAGGTGGCCGGTCATCGACTTAGTCGAGGACATCACCACGTTCTTGGCGTGATCGCCCAGGAAGTGCTCGACGGCGCCGGCCTCGATGCCGTCGGCCATGGTCGAGGTGCCGTGGGCGTTGACGTAGTCGATGTCCGACGGCGACAGGCCGGCGTCCTTGACCGCGGCCGACAGGGCCCGGAAGCCGCCGTCGCCGTCTTCCGACGGGGCGGTGATGTGATAGGCGTCGCCCGACAGGCCGTAGCCGATGACTTCGGCGTAGATCTTGGCCCCGCGCGCCTTGGCGTGCTCGTACTCCTCCAGCACCACGACGCCGGCGCCCTCGCCCATCACGAAGCCGTCGCGGTCCTTGTCATAGGGGCGCGAGGCCTTTTCCGGGGTGTCGTTGAAGGCGGTGGCCACGGCGCGGCAGGCGATGAAGCCGGCCATGCCGACCTTGCAGACGGCCGCTTCGGCGCCGCCGGCGATCATTACGTCGGCGTCGCCGTACTTGATCAGGCGTGTGGCGTCGCCGATGGCGTGGGCGCCGGTGGCGCAGGCGGTGACCACGGCGTGGTTGGGACCCTTGAAGCCGTAGCGGATCGAGACCTGGCCCGAGATGAGATTGATCAGGGCCGAGGAGATGAAGAACGGGCTGACGCGGCGCGGGCCCTTGGCTTCCAGCTCCAGGGCCGTGTCGGCGATCGTCGACAGGCCGCCGATGCCCGAACCCAGGATCACGCCGGTGCGGTACTTGTCTTCCTCGGTTTCCGGGACCCAGCCCGAATCCTTCACCGCTTCGTCCGCGGCGGCGATGCCGTACAGGATGAAGTCGTCGACCCGCTTCTGGTCGCGCGGGCTCATGGTCAGGTCGGGGTTGAAGCTGCCCTCGACGTCCGGACCGCCGCCGCCGCGGCCGTCGACGCGCGGCACTTCGCAGGCGACCTGACAGGCGTATTCGGTCGGATCGAAGGCCGAGATCCGGTTCGCGCCGGACTTGCCGGCCAGGATGTTCTTCCAGGTCACATCGACGCCCTGGCCCAGGGGGGTCAGAAGGCCAAGCCCGGTGACGACAACTCTACGCATGGATCACTCCCAACCTTCGCATCGCGGACATATGGGGACGCTGACGAATCCGACACGCCCCCCGGCCACGCGAATCTCGGCCACATACGAAAACCGCCGCGCGCACGATGGCAAGAGCCCGTGCGACGCGGCGGTTGATAGTCCTGTTCGCGGAAATACGCGAACCCTGCGCCTTAGGCGCCGGTCTTTTCCGTGATGAACTTCACGGCGTCACCGACGGTCTGGATGTGCTCGGCGGCGTCATCCGGAATTTCGATGTCGAATTCTTCTTCGAACGCCATGACCAGCTCGACGTTGTCGAGGCTGTCGGCGCCCAGGTCGTCGATGAAGCTGGCCTTTTCGGTGACCTTTTCCGGATCGGCGTCCAGGTGCTCGATGACGATCTTACGCACGCGCTCGAGAATGTCGGACATTCTGTTAGTCCCTCGTTTTGAATCTTGCAGTGCCGCGAAAGCCCGGACGAACCGCACCCCCACGGGAATTGTCGGCCACCGCCTATCACGTTCCTTTTCGAGTGACTAGCGGCACGTCCGATTAGAAATGTGGGCTTTCGTCTTTCCAAGCAGAAAGGCTATCGGCCCAGGAAAAGACGACCCGTCAGATCATGGCCATGCCGCCGTTGACGTGCAAGGTCTGACCCGTGACATAGCCGCCCTGGTCACTGGCGAGGTAAACGCACGCCGCGGCGATATCGCTCCCTTCGCCCAGACGCCCGGCCGGGATCGTGGCCAGGATGCCCGCGCGCTGCTGCTCGTTCAGGGCGTCGGTCATCGGGCTGGCGATGAAGCCGGGCGCCACGCAATTGACGGTGACATTGCGGCTGGCCAGTTCCTGGGCCAGGGCCTTGGAGAAGCCGATCATCCCGGCCTTGGAGGCCGCGTAGTTGGTCTGGCCGGGATTGCCGGTGACGCCGACGATCGAGGTGATGCCGATGATCCGCCCCGAACGGCGCTTCATCATGCCCTTGGCGGCCGCGCGGGCCAGGCGGAAATAGCCTTCCAGGTTCACCTTGATCACGGTGTCCCAGTCTTCGTCCTTCATGCGGACGATCAGGCCGTCGCGGGTGATGCCCGCGTTGGCGATCACGATGTCCAGCGGCGCGCCGGCGGCTTCCTCGGCCTTGGCGACCAGGCCGTCGACCTGTTCGGCGTCGGACAGATTCGCCGCCACGGTCGAGACGCGCTCGCCGAACTGGGCCTTCAGTTCGGCCAGGGCCGATTCGCGGGTGCCGGACAGGACGACATGAGCGCCCTGCTCGTGCAGGGCCTTGGCGATGGCCCCGCCGATGCCGCCCGTGGCGCCGGTGACGAGGGCGGTCTTGCCGGTGAGATCGAACATGATCCTAGGTTCCTGGACTTCTGGAATTTAGAGCGACTTGGCGAAGGCTTCGAGGTCGGCCGGGCTGTTCAGCGGAACGGCTTCGGCGTCCGGAGCGATCCGCTTGGCCATGCCCGACAGCACCTTGCCGGCGCCGGCCTCGGCGAAGCGGGTCACGCCGCCCTCGCCCGCCAGCCAGGTCATGCTCTCGCGCCAGCGGACACGGCCCGTGACTTGCTCGACCAGCAACTTGCGGATGACGTCGGGATCGTGGACCGGGGCGGCGGTGACGTTGGCCACCAGCGGGGCGCGGGGCGAGACGATGGTGGTCTTGGCCAGAGCGGCCTCCATCTCGTCGGCGGCTGGTTGCATCAGCGGGCAGTGGAACGGGGCCGAGACGTTCAGCGGAATCGCCCGCGCGCCCAGCTCCTTGGCCTTCTCGATGGCCTTGTCCACGGCGGCCCTGGCGCCGGAGATCACGACGTTGCCGTTGTTGTTGTCGTTGGCCACGACGCAGACGCCGACCTCCGAGCCGGCCGCGGCGGCGGCTTCGGCCAGGGCCAAGTCGGTCTTGGGGCCGATCAGCGAGGCCATGGCGCCATCGCCCACCGGCACGGCGCGTTGCATGGCCTGGCCGCGCAGCTTCAGCAGGCGCGCGGTGTCGGCCAAGGTGATGGCGCCGGCGGCCGCCAGAGCGCTGTATTCGCCGAGGCTGTGGCCGGCTACGAAGGCGGCCTTGTCGATTCCGACGCCGAACTCCTTTTCCAGCGTGCGGGTCACGGCCAGGCTGACGGCCATCAGGGCCGGCTGGGCGTTCTCGGTCAGGGTCAGGTCGCCGTCGGGCCCTTCGGTCATCAGCTGGAACAGCTTCTGGTTCAGGGCGTCGTCGACTTCCTGGAAGACCTCGCGCGCGGCGGCGAAGGCCTGGGCGAGATCGGCGCCCATGCCGACGGTCTGGCTGCCCTGTCCCGGGAAGATGAAGGCGATGCTCACAGGCCCGCTCCTTCGTTGGTAAATCCGAAGGGCGGAGGGTTATGGGATCACCGCGTTACGGGCAAGGATCAGTTTTGGCCGACAGGACCTTCACCACCCCGCGCCGAGTCCGGAGCCTGGGGTTGGGGGCGAACGAGCGCGCCGTTGGCGTCGAGACAGCCTTTGCGGCGCAGCCTGGCCTCGCCCCAGGTCGGCGAGCACCGGCTCATGTATTCATCGCGGTACCTGCCGCCCGTGACGCCCGCCTCGCGGACCGGTTCGCTGACCCGATCCGTATATTGGATCCGCGACGCCGAAGAGGCGTATGTCTGCATGCCGCTCGAACCGCCGGAGTTCTGACCGCCTGGCCCCGCCACGGCCGCGGAAGCGACGCCCGTCGCCAGGATCACCACACTGAACATCACGCCGCGCATCATGCGATCTCCGGTTTTCCGTATGAGAATACCACTATGCGGAGATTGCGGCGGTACCGGCGAAGTTTCAATCGATTTCGTCACCATTACTGCAGAGCGAGGCGCCGCCAACCGCTCGGATCTGGTTTGGCGGTCGCGGAAATGGCGGTATTCAAGACCGGAGCGCCAAACCGCGCCCGCCCTTTGTCGGAGCTACCCATGCAACGCCTGCTCACCGGCCTCGCGCTCTGCGGCGCCCTGCTGACCGCCTCGCCCGCCCTGGCCGCCCTCAAGGTGGGCGACAAGGCTCCCGATTTCACCGCTCCGGCCGCCCTGGCCGGCAAGGACTTCAGTTTCACCCTGTCAAAGGCCCTGAAGAAAGGGCCGGTGGTGCTGTACTTCTTCCCCGCCGCCTACACCTCGGGCTGCACGGCCGAGGCCCACGAGTTCGCCGAGGCCACGCCTGAGTTCGAGAAGCTGGGCGCGACGGTGATCGGCGTGACGGCGGGCAACACCGACAAGATCAAGGCCTTCTCCAGCGAGCACTGCCGCGACAAGTTCGCCGTGGCCGCCGCCCCCGAGGGTCTGGTCAAGACCTACGACGTCGGCCTGACGGCGGCGGGCGTGCCGATGCCCGGCGGCTGGTCGAACCGCACCTCGTACGTGATCGCGCCCAACGGCAAGATTCTGATGGCCTACACCGACGGCAACTTCCAGGGCCACGTGACCAAGACGATGGACGCCGTGAAGGCCTACAAGGCCGGCGGCGGCAAAGCGAAGTAGGTTTCGGCCAGCCTTTTCGGAAACGGCGCGGGCGGCGGCCGAAGCCGCCCGAGGCCTACCAGGTGGCGCGGACCAGCTTGACCATCAGCCGGCCGTCTTGGACCCGCTCATCGGCGGCGCGCAGGCTGACGGTGAACTCGGCGGGGATGTCGAACGGCCGGGTCAGGCTGACGTCGACGCCCTCCTGGCCCGTGGTGCCGCCGCCGACCGCGATCGAGGCGACCGGACGGCCGTCCAGGGTCAGCTCCGACCGCACATTGGCCCGGGTCTCCGGCATCCGGCCGCGTACATAGACCGGCTGGGTCGCGTTCATGTCCATCGACAGACGGACATAGTTGGCCTTGGGCAGAAGGCCGAAACCGAACGAGCGCGCCAAGGACGAGCGAATCGCCGCTTCGCGGGCGTTCCAGGAGGCTCCGACGCCCAGCGCGCGGTTGGCCGCGGCCTGGTCGTCGGGTTTCTGGTTCAGATTCAGTTCGAAATTGTAGGTCGGGTCGTCGATAGAACCGGCCACCTTGGCGGTGAGGGTGGCGTTCTCGGCGTCACTGGATAGGTCCAGGGTCTGGGCCGCCGAATAGCCCTGGAAATGGCCGTCCGAACCCCAGACCGACAGGTCAGGCTTGCGCATCACCTCTCGCGCCGCCGCCGGCGAAGCGACGACGGTCAGCAAGAGCGCGATCCGGGAAAGCGTCCTGAGCCCCATGGTCGCCGGATATCACAGAGCGGCGGGCGGCAGAAGCCTCTCGCCGCCTGATTTATATGACAGTTGTTTGATGGCCCGTTTTCCAGGCAGGATCAGGACTTCGTCGCCTTGCCGGCGGCGGCCGCCGCCGGGGTCGCGCAAGAAATCTTGGCGCAGAGCTTCTGCATCATCTTGGACTGCATTTCGGCCGCGAGCGCGGGCACCTGGCCCATCATGCGCTGGGTGAGTTCGGGCGTCTTGACGATGAGGGCCTGGCCAGAGGGGCCTTCATAGAACGTGACCAGGTCGCGCAGCTCCTGCTCGGTGAAGACCTCGGCCATGGCGTCGATCATCGGCGCCTTCATCTTGTGGGTCATCTCTCGCGTGGAATCGAGCACGATGTCGCTGATCAGTTGGCTCTGTTCGT
Organism: Caulobacter sp.; assembly: GCA_017744495.1. GTDB lineage: Bacteria > Pseudomonadota > Alphaproteobacteria > Caulobacterales > Caulobacteraceae > Caulobacter. Next base: position 29,891 of record JAGIBE010000228.1, read on the forward strand.
CTGTCACGTTCGGCGCCTGCTTGCGCATGGTCTGCATCATCATCGGCACCATCTGGCCCATCATCTGATCCAGGAGCTTGTCGTAGTGGATCGCGTCGAAATAGCGCTCGGCCAGGGCGCGGGTTTCGGGTGTGGCGGTCGAGGCGGCGGCGGGCGGCGACGCGGCTTGACGGGCCTGGGCCGCGCCTCCCGTCATGCAGAGGGCGACGGCGGCGACGAGAGCGAGACGTTTCATGGTGATCCCCGACGATTAGGCCAAGCTTCCTTGCCCGCAACGACCTAAGGCTGCAAGCCCGACCGCCGACTTGTGTTAGCCCGCCCTTTCCTGTAATAGCGCGCGCTCTCACGGATGGCGGTCTTGCGCGCAGCCCTTTGGGTCGGGATTTCCCGCTCGGCATGCAGGATCCATCGTGATCGACGGACTTCCGCCGTCGGTCGCGCCGCCATCCAAGCCGGAAGAAGGAAAACATGGCGTTCTACGAACACGTGGTCATCGCGCGGCAGGACATCTCGCCGCAACAGGCCGAAGCTCTGAACGAGCAACTGAAGACCCTCCTGGAAGAGAATGGCGGCCACATCGCCAAGAT
>JAGIBE010000229.1 GCA_017744495.1 Caulobacter sp.
AACCCGTACCGTCCTGCACGCTGCAGCCTCCAAGAGATGTAAGGGGCGCTCCGACCTCGGGAGGTCGGGCGGGGCAGGGGGTTTGGCTTTTAAAGCTCCGTCATTCCCGCCCTTGTGGCGGGAAGCCCTCTGTCCGCCGCAGGTGCAGTGGGGTGGCGCGCCAGCGCGCCATGGCGGCTCACTTGCGGGCTGAACGAGGGGTTCCCGCCACAAGGGCGGGAATGACGGTTGAGAGGTGGGTGGATGAAGGGGCCGAGCTGTGGCCGTTCGCGGGGATAGACCCACCTCCATCCTTAAGCCATCCGCCCCAAACCCCAGCCCAATCAACGCTCTAAAAAATCTCGACCCGAACTTATCCTCGGCGTCCACGCCGCCCGCATAATAACCCTCGCCCCACCACCGGGGAGGCCGTCCAGCTGGCGACCTGGCGGGTGGCGGGGGCGGTCGAGCGGGAAGCGCTCGTCGGTGTCCTTTCGGGGACGCCTTCGCGGCGGTCCCGGGCAGGTTCCCTGAAACATGGGACGAAGCCCGGGCGGCGGAGGATCGGCGGGCGCGGCAGGCGCGGGCTGAAATCGCCCGCGCGGTCCGGACGGGGTACGTCGCCCCTCCGCCCGCCGGGGGCCTCCATCGGAGCGGGTTAAAAATCCGCGATCCGAAGGCTCTCGTCCACCGGCCGCGCGGAGCGTCCAGACCCTGTCGAAACGGTACACTCCTAATACTCTCACCGGGCATGGCCCGGACGCTCCGCCGCCTCCCCATCCCTCAGCGGGTTTCCGCGTGAGCCGGCGAAGCCGTGCCCGCGAACACTTGCCCCCACCTGACCGCTTCGCGGTCTGTCCGCCCCCCGAGGGGGCGGAGGACGCGCGCCGGCGCCAGTTCCAACCCCAGCCTAGAAGGAGACATCCATGAGCAGAGCAAAGCCCCCCACCCCCGCCAACGACCACCTGGCCGCCTTCGGCAAGACCGACGACCTTGACAGCCTCACCGACGCGGAGATCGAAGCGCGGCTGGAGGCGACGAGCGACGTGCTGGGGCGGGCGATCAAGTTGAGGATCCTGCGCCTCCGCGAGCAGACCTTAGCCGAAGACGCCGCGCGCGGGTTCAAGCGCCGCCCTTGATCGTCTGGGGACACGCCGCTAGGGCGTGTCCCCGCCCGCGCCCACAGGACTTTCAGATCAGACCAAGTCTTAACAGCGCATTCATCAGTTTATCCACAGGCGTCGGGAAGTCCACCAACATGGACGCCGTGTAATGTGACACCGAAGTAACCCACCTTTCAGGCTTGTAACTTGAGAAGACCGGCCGAGGGCGGCAGTTATCGCCTCATCTGAGGGGATGACATGATGACCAAGACCATGCTGCTGGCGACCGCCGCCGCGCTGCTGACCACCGCCGCCGCCGGGACCGCGTTCGCCGCCGGAGCCGACGCCACGCCGCAGGCCGCCCAGGCGCCGATCCCGACCGGTCCCACGGCGACCGCGCCGCTGGACGACACGGCCCAGAAGGGCGTGCTGGTCTTCACGCCGGACTTCTTCGCCGCCCAGCGTCCGAACACGGCGCTGGACATGGTCGAGCGCGTGCCGGGCTTCACCCCCGACGACGGCAGCGGGGCGCGCGGCTTCGAGGGCGCGGTCGGCAACATCCTGATCAACAACAACCGCCCGGCCTCGAAGAACGACCAGGGCACCGACGTGCTGGAACGCACGCCCGCCGGCCAGGTGGATCGCATCGAGCTGATCCGCGGCGGCGCGCCCGGCATCGACATGCAGGGCTATTCGGTGGTGGTGAACGTGATCCTGAAGACCGCGGCCAGCCGCCAGTCGATCGTCACCTGGAACGCCATGCTCTTCGACGGCGGCAAGGACATCTACGGCGGCAGCTACCAGTTCACCGCCAAGAACGGCGACCGCAGCTGGAGCGTGCTGCTGAGCGACGGCACCTCGAGCAGCGACTCCAACGGCCCGGGCCGCGACATCGTCCGCGACGCCGCCGGGAACGTGATCTCCGACCTGCCGTTCGCCAATGACGGCTACGGCGGCGGCGACTCGATCCGCGGCAACTATTCGGGCCCGCTGGCCGGCGGCAAGCTGGAGGCCACGGCCCAGTACGGCATCCATGACTGGCAGGAGTGGCAGGAGATCGGGGTCACCGGCGGACCCGACCGCAACTACAGCGACTATGCCGAGGACACCAAGTCGGGCGAGCTGGGCCTGACCTATATCCGGCCGATCAAGCCGAAATGGACGCTGGAAACCCGGCTGATCCACCACTTCGAGCGCTTCGACGAGGTGGCCACCGGCAGCGAGACCGTGCGCGGCGTGGTCGGCCCCGAGGCCCGGTTCACCACCAAGGGCGACTCCTCGGAGAGCATCGTCCGCGCCCTGGTCCGCAACGAGCGGAGCGAGGCCCTGACCTTCGAGGCCGGCGGCGAGGTGGCCTACAACATGCTCGACACCAACCAGGCCTACAGCGAGGGCGGGGTGGCGATCGACCTGCCGAGCGCCTCGGTCAAGGTGGAGGAGCTGCGCGGCGAGGCCTTCGTCAAGGGAACCTGGCGGGTCAATCCGCGCCTGACCCTGGAGGGCGGGCTGCGGCTGGAGACCTCGACGATCAAGCAGTCGGGCGACGCCTCGGCCAAGGAGAGCTTCTTCTATCCCAAGCCCCGCTTCCAGGCGACCTGGACGCCCCGGACAAACTACCAGCTGCGCTACCGGTTCGAGCGCGAGCTGGGCCAGCTGGACTTCAACGACTTCGTGGCCTCGTCCGATTTCGACGACGGCAACGTGCACGGCGGCAATGTCGACCTGCGGCCCGAGCAGCGCTGGATCAACGAGGTCACGTTCGAGCGCCGGTTCTGGGGCGAGGGCATCGTCTCGATCGGCTACCGCCACGACGAGATCATCGACGTGGTCGACTGGAAGCCGCTGGACGACGGCCTGTCGGCGGTGGGCAACATCGGGGACGGCACGCTGGACCGACTGTCGCTGAACATCGTGGTCCCGACCGACAAGTTCGGGATCAAGGGCGGCCGGTTCACGTTCAAGAACGACTGGAACGAGACCCATGTGAAGGATCCGACCACCCACCAGGACCGGCCGATCTCGAGCGTGCGGCCGACCCAGGCCAATATCGGCTTCCAGCAGGACATCACCGCCTGGAAGACCCAGTGGGGCGTCAACTGGCTGCCGCTGCTGGGCCGGGGCGACTTCTATCCCGACCAGAGCGGCGGCTGGCGCGGCGCGCAGTACTGGGAGGCCTTCGTCGAGTACAAGCCCCAGCCCAGCCTGTCCCTGCGGGCCCAGATCAATCTCTGGAACGACTTCGAGATCTACCGCACGGTCTACAAGACCCGCGAGGAACCGCGCGAGGTGGACTTCAGCGAGACCCGCCAGATCAACCCGCGGACGTTCGTGACCCTGAAGCTGCGCAAGACGTTCTAGGGGATGTGATCCCTCTCCCCTTGCGGGAGAGGGTGGCCGAAGGCCGGGTGAGGGGTCTCGCGGCGACGCCGGTTCAACCCCTCATCCGTCGGCTTCGCCGACACCTTCTCCCGCAGGGGGAGAAGGATTTCGGACTACTTCCTCAGCCGCTGGATCAGGGCCAAGGTCGAGGGATCGTGGCTGCCGGCCGCGCCGCTTTCCAGCTCGGGCAGGATGCGATTGGCCATCACCTTGCCCAGCTCCACGCCCCACTGGTCGAAGCTGTTGATGCCCCAGATCACGCCCTCGACGAAGGTCTTGTGCTCATAGAGGGCGATCAGGGCGCCGAAGGTCTGGGGCGTCAGGCGGTCCATCAGCACCAGGGTCGAGGGCCGGTTGCCGGCGAAGGTGCGCTGCGGGGCCAGGGTGGCGATCTCGGCGTCCGACACGCCCTTGGCGGTCAGCTCGACGACGACGTCCTCGGTGCTGCGGCCCACCATGAAGGCCTCGGCCTGGGCCAGGAGGTTGGACAGCAGCTTCTCGTGCATGCCGGCCGGACCCTCGTCGGACTTGGCCACGCCGATCAGCTCCATCGGGGTGATATCCGTGCCCTGGTGCATGCATTGGAAGTAGGCGTGCTGGACGTTGGTGCCCTCGTCGCCGAACACGACGGTAGCCGTGCCGCGCTTGACGGGCTTGCCGTCGGGGCCGACCGACTTGCCGTTGCTCTCCATCTCCAGCTGCTGGAGGAACGAGGCCAAGCGGCGCAGGCGGTGCGAATAGGGCACGACCGAGCGGGCGCGGCGGTCCAGGCCGTTGCGGTTGAAGATCTGGGCCAGCGCGATCAGCACCGGGGCGTTGGCTTCCAGCGAGGCGGTGCGGAAGTGCTCGTCCATGGCCGCCGCGCCGTCTAGAAAGCCCTGGAACACGTCCCAGCCGCAGGCCACGGCCACCGACAGGCTGACCGACGACCACAGCGAATAACGGCCGCCCACCCAGTCCCAGAAGCCGAACACGCGGTCGTCGGCCACGCCGAAGGCGGCGGTCTTATCCAGGGCGGTGGAGATAGCGGCCAGGTGCTGGTTGGCGCCCTCTTCGCCGAGGGCCGCGGCCAGCCAGGCGCGGGCGGCGCCGGCGTTGGCCAGGGTCTCCTGGGTGGTGAAGGTCTTGGAGACCACGATGACCAGGGTCTCTTCGGGGTCCATGTCGGCCGTGGTCAGGGCGAACTCGGCGCCGTCCACATTGGCCACGAAGCGCAGGTCGATGCTGGGCCTCACCGGCCGCAGGGCGTCCCACAGCAGGCGGGGGCCCAGGTCGCTGCCGCCGATGCCGATATGCAGGATGGCCTTGAACGGCTTGCCGGCAGCGCCCTTGATCGCGCCCGAGCGGACGGCCTCGGCGAAGGTCTTCATCCGGGCGCGGACCGCCTCGACCTCGGCCATGACCGGCTGGCCCAGGGCCTTGATGTCGGAGTTCGCCTTGGCGCGCAGGGCGGTGTGCAGGACCGCGCGCCCTTCGGACGAATTGATCGCCTCGCCGCCGAACATCCGGGCACGGGCGCCTTCGACGTCGGCCGCGTGGGCCAGGTCCAGGGCGGCCTCGAGACCCGCCTCGTCCCAGGCCTGCTTGGACAGATCGATGTGCAGGCCGGCGACGTCCAGCGTCAGGGTCTTCAGGCGCCGGGGCTCGGCCTCGAAGAACTCGACGATGCGCTTTTCGCCGGCGGCCTTGGCGGCGGCTTCCAGGCGGTTCCAGGCGGCGTCGAGATCGGCCATGCGGCGTTCCTTCACACTGAAATGGGTACGGTTGGTAAATCGGCGTTTACCCGGGCGGGCTTAGCAAACCCCTGCCGCCACGTCATGGCAGACCAATGACGTTTTTTGCGGGAGCCCCTGATGTCCTGTGACGCCGTCGCCTTTTCCGCCATGCTCTGGTTCGCATCGTTCAGTCCCGATGCAGCCCAGGCCGGCCCGGCCCCGGCCGTGGTCCAGCCCGGCCAGGCGCCGGCCTCGGTGGCGGGCGAGCCCTTGTTCATCGACATCGTCGGCCGGGCCAAGACGCTGAAGGCCCAGACCGAGGCCTACCGCGCCGCCCTGCCCAAGGACCCGGCCGCTGTCGCCCAGGCCCTGAAAGGCTGGGACGCCTTCAGCGTCAAGATCGGCGAGCTCTCGGCGCTGGACATGAAGGGCCACATCACCCTGAAAGAGCGCGGGGCGGTCGACGACCTCAAATGCATCCTGCGCGGCATCAGCCAGGACCTGCCCGAAAAGCTGAAGGCCGTCAGCGAGGCCAAGACCGTCAAGGACCAGGACCTGGCTCTGCGCGACATGGTCTATCTGCTGAACGACAATGTCGAAGTGATCACCGCCCCGCCGCAGCCGGCGGCTTAGGCGTCCTTGTACTTCACCGAGCACCCGTAAGGCTGGCTGTAAGCCACCGCGACCTTCCGCCCCGCCTTCACGTCGTTCAGCGCCGCGGCGACGTAGTTCTTGGCCGTCTTGATATCCTCGACCTTGGCGCTGGGCGTATCGTCGATCGCGCCCTCGTAGACGATCTGGCCGTCCCGATCGATGACGAACATGTGCGGCGTGGTCTTGGCCTTGTAGGCCGTGGCCACCACCCCCTGCGGGTCCAGCAGCAGGGTGGTCGGCTTGGCGCCCTTGGCGTCCATCCAGGCCTTGGCGACCGCGCCGTCGGGGAAGTAGCCCTGCTTGCCCGGCGCGGACGAAGCCACCGACAGCCAGATCACGCCGTCGGCTCGCGCCGCCTGCTGCAGGCCCTGCATGTTGCCGGAGTAGTGTTTGCGGACATAGGGGCAGCCCTCGTTGACCCACTCCAGCACCACGACCCTGCCCTTGAACTCGGACAGCGAGCGGGTCTTGCCGTCCACATCGACGGCGATGAAGGCCGGGGCGGACTTGGCGTGGGCGAGGCTGGGGAGCGCCGCCATCAGGGCGGGCAGGCCGGCGGCGACGAGACGGCGAGTGATCGGCATGGCGGTTCTCTCCGGATGAAGGTCCTCCAAGGCGGAGGATTCCACGAAACCGCGTTCCGCGAAAGACTCGCAAGAACTCCATGCGTCCTGCACGCCGATCGCCGCACCTTCGCCATCGACGCTTGATAAGGCGCAGCTCGTTGTCCAGAAGTCCGCCCATGTCGCCGAAAACCAAGATCTCCGCTGCCATTCTTGCCCTGGGTCTGACCCTGGCCGGCTGCGCCACCGAGACCAAGACCACGGTCTTCGTGCCGGTCGTGGCCCCCACCCCGCCCAGCTCACTGACGCCGCAGCCGGTGATGCTGTTCAACCAGACCAAGGACGGCCGCAAGCTGTTCACCCTGGACGCCGAGTTCCCCTATTGCGACGTCGAGACCGGCAAGGTGATCGTGGTGCCGCGCTGGTACGTCACCGACTTCGCCAGCGTGCCCTGGTACGGCCAGGGCTTCGTCGATCCGATGGGGCCGACGGCGCGAGCGGCGATCATCCACGACTGGCTCTACACGATCGGCGAGCCGGGCAAGCGGCAGGAGGCCGACGACATCTTCCTGCGGGCGATGCTGAAATACGGCGTGCCGCCTTTCCAGGCCAACATCGCCTACCAGGCCGTGCGGATCGGCGGTGAGAAGGGCTACGGCCTGCCGTCCGACTGGCGGTTCACCGACCCCAAGCGCCAGGGCACGCCCCAGCCGGCGCCGTTCCTCAAGCCCCGCACCGGGGCGGTGAAGATCATGCCGCACTGCCAGGGCTTCGGGGCCCTGATCCAGTCCGGCTGGCGGGCCTATCCCCTGCCGGTTCAGGTGGCGGCCCCGCCGCCGCCCGTGACGGTGACCCGCACGCCGCTCGACCAGGTGAAGGAACGCCTGCCGTTCGGCGGCAAGGGCGACAAGAAGAAGTAGGGGATCAAGCGCCCTTCGCCGCCTTCTCCACCGCCTCGATGACCAGGCCCTCGGTCAGCAGCTGCGGCAGCACGGCCGGCTCGCCGGTCCCCTTCGGATAGACCAGGTACAGCGGCACGCCCGCCCGGCCGTGCTCGGCCAGGGCGGCGGCGATCACGGCGTCGCGCTTGGTCCAGTCGGCGCGCAACAGCACGGCGTCGTTGGCCTTGAAGGCGTCGACCAGGCGCTGGCCCTTCAGGGCCGTGCCCTCGTTGACCTTGCAGGTCACGCACCAGTCGGCGGTGAAATCGACCATCACCACCTTGCCCTGGGCCTGGAGTTCTTTGACCTTCTCCGGGCTCCAGGTCTCGGCGGCCAAGCCGGGGCCGGCGGGGGCTTCGGCGCTGGTCCCGGCGGCGGGAGCTGGGGCGGCGGGCACGCTGCGGACGCCGACCACGACCAAGGCCACGGCGGCGACGATCGACAGGGCGGCCAGGATGAACGGGACCACCGCGCCTTTGCCGGCGATCTGACGCGTCTGGGCCAGGCCGTAGAGCCAGGCGGCGAAGGCGACCAGCACGGCGGCGGCCAGCAGGGCGGCCAGCGGGATCGAACCGGTCTGCTGGCTGTAGACCCAGGCCAGCCACGCGGCCGTGGCGTACATCGGGAAGGCCAGACCCTTCTTCAGCACGTCCATCCACGGACCCGGACGCGGCAGGCGGCCCAGCAGGCCGGGCACGAAGGCCAGGATCACAAACGGCGCGGCGAAGCCCAGGGCCAGGCCGAGGAACACGGCCAACGACAGCAGCGGCGGCTGGGTCAAGGCGTAGCCCAGGGCCCCGGCCATGAACGGCGCGGTGCAGGGCGCGGCTACCAAGACGGCCAGGGCGCCGGTCAGGAACGAACCGCCCACGCCGTTGCCGCTTCCGCCCGCGCCCGAGGCCGCGTTCTGCACCGAGGCGCCGACCTCGAACACGCCCGACATGTTCAGCGCCACCAGCAGCATCAGCAGGGCCAGGGCCGCGACCACGGCCGGCGACTGCAGCTGGAAGCCCCAGCCCACCGCCGCGCCGCCGGCCCGCACGGCGATCAGCAGTCCGGCCAGGGCCAGGAAGGTGACGACCACCCCGACCAGGAAGGCCAGGCCCTGGACGCGGGTCTTGCCGGCGTCGTGGGCGTGGGCGGTCAGGCTGGCGGCCTTCATCGACAGGATCGGGAAGACGCAGGGCATCAGGTTCAGGATCAGGCCGCCCAGGAAGGCGAGGGCCACGGCCAGGGGCAGACCCAGGCTCGCGCCTTCGGAGGCCGCGCCATGGGCCTTGGCGGGCGCGGCGGGCGGCGCGCCCAGGCCGCCGGCCTCCGCCGGGATCGTCCCCGGCGTGGCGGTGATCTCGTAGGCGACGCCGTTCAGGGCCAGCACGCCGGAGAGCTCCGTCGGCTTCGTCTCGGCCTGGGTGAAATCGTAGCCGGGCGTCAGGGACAGGGTCAGGCCCTCGGGCCCCCGCTCGATCGGCTGCTCGGGCGGATGCTCGATGGCCTTGCCGGAATAGGGGTAGAAGAACGCGCCGGACATGTCGGCGCCCCTCAGCGGCGCGCCGGTCACGGCCAGCTTCAGCACCGAGCCCTGCAGCGCGAACACCGCCCTCAGCCCGGCGGGCTTGGGCGCCTTGGCCAGAGTCTCGGCAACCTTGGCGCCCCACTTCGGATCGGTCCCGGGCGTCCCGGCCACGACCGGCAAGGTCAGGGTGACGACGGCGTCCTCGGGCACGCAGACCTGCTCGCAGACCAGGAAGGCCGCGGCCGCCTTCAGGGTGACGACCGAGCCGACCTGAGCGCTCGCCGGCACGCTGATCGGCACGGGCAGCAGCACCTCGCCGGTATAGGCGAAGTCCAGCAACGGCCCGACGCGGCTCTTCTCCGGGGTGGGCCAGACGATGTCGCCGGCGGTCCAGCCGGGCGGCAGAGTCCAGACGATCTTGGTGGCGTCGCCTGCGTCGCCGGGATTGCGCCAATAGGTGTGCCAGCCGGGCTGGATTTTCTGGCTCAGGGCCACATAGACCGTCGAGCCCGGCGCGGCCCCGGCCTCCTGCGAGACCAGCTCGACCTCGATGTGCCCGGTGTGGACCGGCTGGGCCTGGCTGGGCTGGGCGCCCAGCACCAGGGCGATCACCAGCGCCGGCAGGACGGCGAACAGCTTCCGAAGCGACATGAACCGGTTCCGAGCAGGGGCCCGCGACAAAAGGGCCAGACAGGACACATGACCTCTCCGCGCGCTCTCGACAATGGCCAAGCCGTCGTGATCAGGTCATGGACCCGTGTTCGCGAGAGAGTCGCCCGCCCATGCCCGCTTCGTTCGACGACATCGAGATCGGCCAGGTGGTCACGCTGGGGACGACGGTCGTCGACGGCAAGGCGCTGGAGAGCTTCTGCGCGGCGTTCCAACCGGGCTGGCCCGCGGCCAGCGGCGCGCCCGACACCATGGTCTTCGCCATCTGGTCCAAGCTCGACAGCGAGGCCAGCGCCGCCTGGCCCCAGACCAAGCGGGTGGGCGTGGACGCCCTGCGCTGGCTGCGCAACCCGCCCGCCGGCGAGCTGCTGCGCGGCCGCATGACGGTGATGGGCAAGGACCCGGTCGGCGACGGCAAGGGCATCGTCATCGCCCAGCACGACCTGCTGGACGAGGCCGGGCGCCTGGTCTTCTCGTGCCTGACCCGCAGCATCTTCGCGCGGTGAAAACCCTCTCCCAGCTGGGAGAGGGTGAAAAGAAGAAGGCGGCGGGCTCCTTCGAACCCGCCGCCTCTTCGAACGCCGTGAAGCGTCCAGCCTAGTTCAGCGCGCCGTTTGCGGCGGCCTGCTGCTGGCGCTGGGTAGCCAGGGCGATCAGGCGGTCCCAACCGATCAGCGACACCAGGTGGGCGTAGATCTGGGCCAGGGCGCCGCTGGTCTGCAGTTCCTTGATCTTGTCGGCCGGCAGGGCGTTCAGCTTCTCTTCCGAGACGCCGAAATACTCGGCCACGGTCTGGGGCTCGCCGGCCGAACCGTCGGCGTTGACCGGCGTGAAGACGGCCTTCTTCAGTTCGAAGAGGTCGTTGTCCTTCAGCAGCTGCACGAACGAGTCGGTGCGGCGGCGCTCGACTTCGAAGTCGTCGCAGAACTTGATGCAGTTCTGGGTGTATTCGGTGGGCTCGCCCTTGTCGTCGAACAGCGGGGTCTGGCCGTTTTCCGACAGCAGGTCCGAACCGCGATCGATGCAGACGATCATGCGCTCCTGGGCCTCGTCATTGGCCAGGACGAACGGATAGCGGCGGATATAGGCCGGGATGTAGGCGCCCGGCTCGAAGCCGCCGTCGGCGGCGATGAACAGGTTCTCGCCGGTGTTGAGACCCATGACGGCCAGCGGGACGCGGTCCTCGCCGGCGAAGATCACCGGATAGCTGAGGGCGGCCGGAGCGAATTCGGTCACGGCCAGCGGAACGGCGGTGCCGTTCAGGGCGAAGCCGTAGGGCTTGTCCTTGTGGACCAGGGCCAGCTTGGCGTGTTCTTCCCGGTTCAGCGGCTCGGGCGAGGCGTAGAACAGGACATTGCCGGAGATGCCGCCGGCGGGTTGGGTCGTTTCCATGAACAGCTCGACAAAAAGCTAATGAGACGGACGCCTATTGCGCGCAGGCGGCCTTTAAAGGTCTGGCGCTTCTAGCCGATCCGGAGGGGCCTCGCAATCAACCCCTCCGCCTCACGGTTAAGCCGGACGCCCGTTTCGCTCAGAACGCGAAGGAAGGCCGGTAAACGCTGTCATGTTGCCCCCCTCCCGAAGAGAGGGGCCGCGTCCTCAGAACTTCCAGGCCACGCCCGCCCGCACCGAACGGCCCGGCGAGGGAGCGATGTCCTTGAGGAACGAGACGTGCTCGCGGATCTCCTCATTGGTCAGGTTGCGGCCGTCGATGAACAGCCGCAGGGGCGAGCCGTCGATCGGCTTGAACGTGGCCTTCAGATTGACCACCGTATAGCCGTCCGTGGGCAGTTCGAAGGTCGCCACGCGGTCCTGCTCTGCCACGCGCCGCACTTCCAGCGTGGTCTCGACGCGCGGGATGTTCCAGACCACCGAGCCGCTCAGCGCCCATGGCGGAATGCGGGCGGGCACGCCGGCGTCGGTGTCGCCGTGCACCCAGTCGAAGGTGGTCTCCAGGCGGATCGACTGGCTCTTGCCGCGCCAGGCGTCGTAAGCCGCCTCCAGCTCGGCCCCGTGGAAGTCGGCCTTGGTCTGGAAATACTGATAGACGGGCAGGTCGTCCTCGACCGCGCCGGTCGGGGCCTCCTCGATGAAGTTGTCGTACTTGGCCGCCCAGAGGTGGCCCTCGGCGCGCAGGCGGTCGCTGTTCCAGCGGACCGTGGCCTCCAGGGAGGTGACGGTCTCGGAGTCCAGGCTGTCGTCGCCGACCTCGAAGCCGCCGGTGCCCGGGTGCGGACCGTTGGCGAACAGCTCGAACTCGGTCGGGGCCCGGCCGTTGCGCGACAGGGTCAGGGCGGTGAACAGGGCGTCGGTCGGCTTGTAGAACACGCCCAGCGAGGCCGAGACGTTGTCGAAGTCGCGGGTCTCGGTCGCGGTCTTCAGCTCGCGGCTGTCGAAGCGCAGGCCGGCGTCGATCCCCCAATTGCCGCGATCCAGCCGCTGCAGGGTGAAGATCCCGTACTCCTTGATATCGGTCGAGGGCACGAAGGCCTCGTCGCCGATGGCTTCGAAGTGACGATCCAGGGCCTGGAAGCCGATGGCGCCCTGGTGGCCGTCGTGCTCGCGGTGCACCAGTTCCACGCGGCCTTCCGTACCATGCGACAGGAAGCGGGTGCCCACCTCGCCGTCCTCGACGCTGACCTCGGCGTGCTCGTAGTCGGCGTAGCCCAGCGAGACGCGGATCTTCTCAAACCACGGATTGTCCAGCTCCTGCTCGCCGCGCACGTCGTAGCGGGTCTGCTGCAGGTGGATCGAGACCGGCCCCTCGGCATTAGGATCGATCGGGGCCAGAATCTGTTCGTAGGGCACGCCGTAGGTGGTGTCGGTCTTCTTGACCGAAGCGCCGATGAAGCCCCGGTCGTGGACCCAGGAGACGCCTGCGCCGTAGGCGTCGACCTCGACGTCGGTGTTCTTGACCACGTGGTCGGGATCCACCGTCAGGCCGTCGCGGGCCGCCAGGCGGTCGGAGACGGCGGCGGTCGGAATCGAATAGTCGTCGGTGCGGCGGCTGGAGAAGTCGGCCGCGAACACGATCGGGCCCTTCCCGGCCTTGACCGCGCCGCTGTAGGCCCAGCCGTCGTCGACGCTGGAGACCGAGGCCGAGAGCCGGCCCTCCGGACCGTTGGCGGCGGGGCTGGACGGCACGCGGTCATCCAGCATGTTGACCACCCCGCCGATGCCCGAGCCGCCATAGGCCAGGGTCGAAGGGCCGCGCAGCACTTCGATGCGCGAGGCCTCGCCAGGGTCGCTGGCCACGGCGTGGTCGGGCGACAGGGCGCTGGCGTCCACCTGGCCCACGCCGTTCTGCAGCACCATCACCCGGGGCCCCGACAGGCCGCGGATCACCGGCCGCGAGGCGCCCGGACCGTAGAAGGTGGACCGCAGGCCCGGCAGGCCGTTCAGCATGTCGCCGATGCCGGCAGCCGGCGCGGTGTCCAGCTGGTCGCGGGTCACGACGTTGACGCTGCTGGTCACGGTGTCCAGCGACACGGCGTAGGGGGCGGCGGTGACCACGACCTTGTCGACCGCGTCGGGCCCGGGGGCGTCGGCGGGCGCCGGCGCCGAGGCGTCGGCGGCGCGAGCGACCGTGGGCGCCAGCGGCGCGGCGAGGGCGAACGCCACCAGGCTGGCGGCGGAAAACAGTACGCGACGGGACATCGGAGATCCTGAACCTTGGCCGGGGGAGCGGCGCGAGAGAAGTGTTATGAAATAACATTACGAGCCGTCAAGCCGGTTCGTGCTTGACGTGGCGTCTCACCGCCTTTCTGTGGGCGAATGACCGATCCGAGGCCTTCCATGACCCGAAACGCGCTGCTCGCCCCCGTTCTTTGGGGCGCCATTTCGGGCGCCCTGCTGATGGGCTGCTCGCCGGTCCAGGATCTGTTCTCCAAGGCCTCGCCCGCCAAGCCCGCGCCCTACGCCGTCAGCCCCAGCACCGCCAGCTGGACCACGCCGCCGCCCGGTTATCTGAAGACCGGAATGAACCTGGACGGCGCGGTCATCGTCGGGCCCCCGCCGACGCCGGACTCGCCGCGCGGCAAGGCCGACCGGGCGACCTTCAAGGCCACCCGCAAGCTGGCCGGCACGCCCGCCTGGGACCAGGCGATCGCCGACGCCGACCTGTCGGGCGCCCACGGCTTCAAGAGCTTCTCGTGCGCCGCCGGGGTCAATATCGGTCCGGAGGCGACGCCGGTCCTGGCCAACCTGTTGCTGCGGATGACCGACGACGCCGCCACCCTCTACCAGCCGGCCAAGGCCGTCTTCCAGCGCAAGCGGCCGCCGGTGGGCAACAAGAAGCCGATCTGCGTGCCGCGCGAGAAATGGATCGAGACCGACGGCTCCTATCCGTCCGGCCACGGCCTGATCGGCTGGTCCTGGGCCCTGGTGATCTCGGAGGTCGCCCCCGATCACGCCAGCGCCGTCCTGGCGCGGGGGCGGGCGTTCGGCGACAGCCGCATCGTCTGCGGCGTGCACTATCAGAGCGACATCGAGGCGGGACGGTATCTCGGCTCGGCCCTGGTCTCGCGGCTGCACCAGGATCCAGCGTTCCAGAGCGACCTGGAAAAGGCCAAGGCCGAGGTGGCGGCTTCGAAGGCCACTGGGGCGCCTACGGGGTGCGGGGCGTAGAACCCTCTCCCTATGGGAGAGGGTGATCTTGAACGGATCGCACCAGCGCCACGAACACCACATGCGGCTTCAGCGGATCCCTCTCCGCCACGCCCGGATGCTCGAAGTCCCGCTCGGGCGCGTAGACCATGCCGATGCGCTTCATCACCGCCTGCGAAGCCAGGTTGGTCCGCGCGGTGAAGGCGATGATCTCGGAAAAGCCCAGCGTCCCGAACCCGTGGTCCAGCGCCGCCCGTGCGGCTTCGGTGGCGTAGCCCTGGCCCCAGGCGTCGGGCAGGAAGCGCCAGCCGATCTCGACGGCCGGCTCGGCCAGGCCGACTTCGGGCGGGACCCACCAGACGCCGGTCATGCCGATCACCCGGGCGTCGGCCCTGCGCTCCACCACCCAGAATCCAAAGCCGTGCTCGGCGTCATGGGCCTGGACGCGGTCGACGAAGGCGTCGCTTGCAGCGCGGTCGCGCACCCCGCCCAGCCATTCGCCGACCCTTGGATGGGCGTTGATCGCGGCGATGGCGTCCCGATCGGCGTCGATCGCCGGGCGGAGCACCAGGCGGTCGGTCGTGATCACGCCAAATCCTCCACTCAGGCAGGCCGGCCGTTGGCCAGGGCCGTGTAGAACTCCGGCCGGCGATCGCGGAAAAAGCCCCAGGCCGCGCGGTGGGTCTGCAGGAAGTCCAGGTCGAAGGTGGCGTTGACGATTCCCTCGTCGCTGCGGCCCAGCTCGCTGACCAGGTCGCCGCGATGATCGGCGATGAAGGACGAGCCGTAGAAGGTCTGGCCGCCGTTCGGATAGCCGTCCCACGGCTCGAAGCCGATTCGGTTGGCGCCGACCACCGGGATCACGTTGCTGACCGCGTGGCCCTGCATGGCGCGCCGCCAGGGCAAGGCGGTGTCCAGGCTCGGGTCATGCGGCTCGCTGCCGATGGCGGTCGGGTAGAACAGGGCCTCGGCGCCCATCAGGGCCATGGCGCGGGCGGCCTCGGGGTACCACTGGTCCCAGCAGATTCCCACGCCCAGGCGACCGAAGCGCGTATCCCAGACCTTGAAGCCCGTGTCGCCCGGCCGGAAGTAGTACTTCTCCATGTAGCCGGGACCGTCCGGGATGTGGCTCTTGCGGTAGAGGCCCAGCAGGCTGCCGTCGGCGTCGGCCATGACCAGGCTGTTGAAGTAGTGCGGGCCCTCGCGCTCGAAGATCGAGATCGGGATCACCACGCCCAGCTCGCCGGCCAGGGGGGCGATGGCCTTGACCACCGGATGCTCGCGCCACGGATGAGCCTCGGCGAACCAGCGCTCTTCCTGGGCCACGCAGAAATAGGGCCCCTGGAACAGCTCCGAGGGCAGGATCACCTGGGCGCCCTTGGCGGCGGCCTCGCGGATGAAGTGCTCGGTCTTCTTGATGTTGGCCTGCAGGTCCATTCCGTACGAGGTTTGGATCGCGGCGACACTGAGGTTGCGGGCCATCGGGTTACTCGGGTTCCTGTTGGCTGATGCAGTGGAACGAGCCGCCGCCGGTGAGGATGGCGGTGGAGGGCAGGCCGATCACCTCGCGCTCGGGGAACAGGCCGCTGATCACCTCGACGGCGAAGGCGCCCGACTCCTCGGCGTAGATCGGCACGATCACCGCCTCGTTGGCGATCAGGAAGTTCATGTGCGAGGCCGGGATGATCTCTCCATCCTCGTCAAGGATGCGGCCCGGTGACGGGATGCGGACCACCTGGAGGGGCGAGCCGCGGCTGTCGGTCATGCCGGCCAGGGCGCGGGCGGTCTCGGCGTAGACCTCGGCGTTGGGGTCGTCGACGCCGAAGGCCATCGGGCAGGCCACCACGCCGGGCGCGACGAAGCGAGCCAGGTTGTCGACGTGGCCGTCGGTGTGGTCGTTCAGCAGGCCGTCGCCCAGCCACAGCACCTTCTTGGCGCCCAGCGCCGAGGTGAGGGCGGCCGTGGCCTTGGCCTCGTCCCAGTCGCCGTTGCGGTTCGGGTTCAGCAGGCACTGGCGGGTGGTCAGGATCGTGCCGACGCCGTCGTGGTCCAGAGCGCCGCCCTCCAGGACGAAGGCGTTGCGAGCCAGGGGCGCGCCGCTGGCGGCGGCGATCTGCTCGGCGACAATGTCGTCGCCCTCCAGCTGGTACTTGCCGCCCCAACCGTTGAACTTGAAGCCGGCCGCCACGGCGCCGCCGGCGGTCTCGGTGAAGATCGGCCCGGTGTCGCGCAGCCAGATGTCCCCGAACTGGCCGCGGACGATCTCGATCGTGGTGTCGAAGAGCAGGGCGCGGGCCGCGGCCTCGGCCTCGTCGCCGACCACCATCAGACGCACGCGCTCGCCGCCCGGGCCGGCCAGGGCGCGGGCGAGATCGGCGACCTCCTGCTGGGCCTGCTCGAGGTCTTCCTGCCAGAGCTCGGCGTGGCTGGGGAAACCCACCCACATGGCGCGGTGCGGAGCCCACTCGGCGGGGACGGTCGGGGTCATGAACGGAACCTGGATCGAAACGGGAGGCGCAAATGGGCCGAGACGGCCCCGGGGTCAAGCGGCCCTTCTAGCAAAGAGCTGCGACAAAAGAAAAAGGGCGGCCTGTTTCCAGGCCGCCCCTCTGCTTGAAACCCGCCGGAGCGGACTTCGGTCTCGATTAGAAGTTCACCCGCAGCGAGATGGTCGCCGTGCGCGGAGCGCCGCGGTAGCCATAGGGCTGGTTGGTGATGTTGTACTGGTTCGCCGCCTTCAGGACGGGGTTGGCGGTGACCTGGGTGCCCAGGCTGCCGTAGTACTTCTCGTCGAAGAGGTTCCAGACGTTCAGCTGGACGAAGGCGCCCTTGAGGATGTTGTCCAGGTTGTAGCGAGCGTCCAGGTCGAACACGGTGTAGCCGTCGACGGCCAGGTCGTTCAGGTCGGTGGCGTAGCGCTTGCCGGTGTACTTGCCCTGGATGCCGATCTGGAACGGACCTTCTTCGTAGTTGATCCGGCCGCCGAACATGACCTTCGGGGTTTCGACCAGCTGCTTGCCCTGGATCGGGGCGTAGATGCCCGGCTGGACCAGCAGTTGGTCCTGGTACGGCGCGTCCGTGTAGGTCGCCGAAGCGGCCACCGACAGTTCGTCGGTCAGGCGACCGCCGACTTGCCCTTCCACACCCTTGATCTCGACGTCGCCGACGTTGCGCTCACGATACGAGTCGGTGTCCGGGTCGTACGTCGAGACGACGCGGTTCTTGAAGGCCGTCTTGTAGGCGCTGGCGGTGGCGTAATAGCCGGCCGCGTTGAAGCGGTAGCCCGCTTCGAAGGTCTTGGCCTCTTCCGGCGCGGCGTTCAGCGAGCCGATCGAGCCGTCCGCCAGACGCTTGACGGTGTAGTAGCTGTCGGTCTTCAGAGCCGAGATCTGCTCCGAATAGCTCGCGTAGAACGAGTTGTGCTCGTCCAGGTCATACGAGACGCCGACGTTCGGCAGGGTCTTCTTGATCTTGGCGTCGTAGGAGAACGGCGGGATGTACTGCGTGGTCGAACCGGCGAACTGGACGTTGCCGTTGGGCAGCGTGGTTCCGACCGGCTGCGTGGTGCAGAGCACGGTGCTGGTGCCGTTCGAGGTGTAGCAGAACTGGTTCAGCTCGCGGGTGAACTCCTTGTGCTGCACGCCCAGGGTGATCTTCAGCTTGTCGTCCAGGAACTGGCCGCGGTACTCGCCCGCGATCTGGTTCAGCTCGGCGATCGAGAAGCGGTCGCGGAAGCGCAGCAGGGCGCCGTCGGCGCCGACGATGCGGTCGCCGCCCCAGGTCTCCTTGCCGGCGAACCAGTTCTTCATGAAGCCGGTGTCTTGGTCGACATAGCCGGCTTCCGAGGTCTGACGGTGACGGCCGCGGTCGAAGGTGTAGGCCAGGCGCAGGGTGTGGTCGTCGTTCAGATGCCAGATCAGCGAGGTGTTCAGGCCGTAGCGGCGGGTGTTGGTGTTCGACGGCGAGAAGTAGCGGACCGAGTCCATGCAGTCGCCGTCGCCGTTCAGATCGACGCCCTTGTTGGTCGCGCTGATCGCGCCGACCTTACACGAGGCGAAGGTGGTGGCCGTGCCGATCAGCTTGGCGTCGTATTCGTTGATCGCCACCTGCTGGGTGCCGCCGTTGGCCATCGTGTACTGGAACGACGGGTCGAACGTGAAGATCAGGTTGTCGGTCAGGGTCCAGCGCGACTTCAGGCGCAGGTTGCCGGTGTTCGACGGGTTGATGCGGCCGCCCCACCAGTTGGAACCGTTGGTGTAGGTCTTGCCGCCGATGGTCACGCCGTCGATGTCGCGCGCGCCAGCGACCTTGGTCGGCTTGATCCAGGTGAAGACGCCGCCTTCGTTACCCGGGATGGTGTTGTTGTTGTAGTCGTAGTCCCAGCCGTACATGGCGCTTTCCGGCAGGATCGAGCCGTCGGTGGTGCCCAGCTGCAGGAAGTTGTAGTTGAAGTTGCGGTTTTCGTTCCAGTTGCCCGACAGAGCGATGTAGTCGCCCTTCGAACCGATGTCCTGCCAGATGCGGAAGTTGTACTGGGTCTTCTTCAGATCGCCGGCGCCCTTGTACTTGTCGTACTTCTGGTACGAGGCGGCGACCCAGGCCTTGGTGCCCCACGGGCCGAAGGCGCCGGTGTTCACCATGCCGAAGACGCGGCCGTAGTTGAAGCTGCCGTACGAGGCGACGACGGCGCCGCCGAAGTCTTCAGTGGGCTTCAGGGTGGTGTAGTTGATGACGCCGCCGGTGGCCGAGATCGTCGGGGTGTCGACATCGGTCTGGCCGGTGGTGACGCTGGCCTTCTCGATCAATTCCGGGTCCAGCTGCTGGTTCGAGTACAGCGCGTAGTTGCCGGTGTCGTTGGTCGGGATGCCGTCGAAGGTCAGCGAGATGCGGGCGCCGTCGAAGCCGCGCAGGCGGATATTGCCGCCGCTGGTGCCGTAGGGGTCGTTGTTGGTGAACGACAGGCCGGGAACCTGGTTCAGGCTCTGCAGGATCGTCTGACCCGGGGCCTGGTGGCTGATGAATTCCTGGGTGATGGTCGAACGCGACTTCGGCGCGGTCTCGGCGACAACGGCGCCTTCGATCGACTTCGCGCCGGTGGCGGTCACGACGACCTTATCGACTTCGGTGGTGCCCGAGGACTGAGCCATCGCGGCGGTGGCGCTGAGCAGGCAACCGACCAGCGCGGTCGACGCCAGACAGGCGAGCTTTTTCGTCATCATGTTGATCTATCCCCTCGTTCCAGTCGCGACGGGATGCATGAAGCCCGACGGACCGCTGATTGAGAGGCTCTTTAGCGACGTATTTAGAAGGTTTGGTGACGGAAAGGCCACGATCGCGGATAAACGCGCATTCGAGGCCCGCTTGCGGAAGATTTAGTCAGCGTCCTCTTACTTATGCGGGAGAAATCGGCGTGGCCCTTGATGAAACGGACCGGGCGACTCAGGCGCGAATCTGGCGGCTGACCCTGATCTTGGTCGGGGTGCTGACGATTCTGCGGGTCGTGGCGCTGTTCGCCACACCCCTGGAGTTGTACCCGGACGAAGCCCAGTACTGGCTGTGGTCCCGCCACCTCGATTTCGGCTATTTCTCCAAGCCTCCGGTCATCGCCTGGCTGATCTGGGCGACCACGCGGATCGGCGGCGACGCCGAGGCCTGGCTGCGCATCGGTTCGCCCCTGATCAACGCCGCCACGGCGCTGGTGATCTCGCGCATCGCCACGCGCCTCTACGGCCAGGAACGGGGGCGCGCCTGGGTCGGCGCGGCGGCCGCGGCGATCTTCATCCTGATGCCGGGCGTCCAGTTGTCGTCGGTGCTGATCACCACCGACACGCCGCTGCTGTTCTTCCTGGCCTTGATGATCTGGGCCTGCGTCAGCTTGCCGCAGGCCTCGCCGCGCACCCGGATCTGGGTCGCCGCCGGCATGGGCGCGGCCCTGGGCATGGCGTTCCTGTCCAAGTACGCGGCGATCTACGCCCTGGCCAGCCTAGCCGCCCACCTGTTCCTGTCCCGCGAGGCCCGGCGCGCCTGGACGCCCGTCATGGCGATCGCCTTCTTCGTCACCCTGTTCGTGGTCTTCGCCCCGAACATGCTGTGGAACTACCAACACCACTTCTCGACGCTGGAGCACACGGCGGCCAACGCCAATTGGAAGTCGGGCAAGCTGTTCAACCCGATGGAGCTGATCCAGTTCGTCGGCTCGCAGTTCGGGGTGTTCGGACCCGTGCCCTTCGCGGTGCTGAGTGGCGGCGCCCTGCTGCTGGCGGTCCGCAAGCGCCTGGCCCCGGCCGACATCACCCTGCTGTGCTTCGTCCTGCCGCCGCTGGCGACGGTGGCGGCCCAGGCCTTCGTCTCGCGCGCCAACGCCAACTGGGCGGCCGCGGCCTATGTGGGCGGTTCGGTGCTGGTCGCCGCCTGGCTGCTGCGCTGGGACGCCCGGCGCTGGCTGATCGGGGGCCTGGCCCTGCAGGCGGTGCTGGCGGCGCTGTTCCTGACCTGGGTCATCAGCCCGCGCACGGCCGACGCCATGGGCATGGGCAACGCCTTCAAGCGGGCCCGCGGCTGGGATCAGACGGTGCAGGCGATCATCGAGCGCTCACGCGAGGAGCAGGCCCTCCGCGGCGGCCTGACCGCCGTCGCCCTCGACGACCGCTTCCTTTATAATGTGGCGGCCTATTACGGCCGCGACTACTTCGGCACGCCGGCCGCCCCGCCACTCAGGATGTGGGTGCACGAGATCGCCGCCCGCAACCAGGCCGAGGCCGAGGCCCCGCTGGACGCCGCCACGGGACGCCGCGTGCTGATCGCCAGCCTGGAAGGCACTTATCGCGGCAAGATCCAGCAGGACTTCGCCAGCGTTTCCGACCTGCAGATCGTCAGTGTACGCCTCGACCGGAAGCGCTCGCGCCGCACCGACCTCTTCATCGCCCAGGGCTTCCACCCTGTGCCGCGCGACCCGAAGACGGGGCTGCCGCCGGATACGCCGTGGCATGATCCGGCCAGGTGATTACTCCCTCCCCTTTATGGGGAGGGAGGACGCGAAGCGGACGGGTGGGGCCCGCTGACTCAGCAAACCCCACCCGACCCTGGCTCCGCCAGGGCCACCCTCCCCACGAGGGGGAGGGACTTTCTAAAGAGCCACCTCGAACGCCGCCTCGGTCTTGGCCTTCACCTCGTCCACCGTCACGCCCGGCGCCAGCTCGATCAGCTTCACCGGCGTCTTGCCGCGATTGATCTCGAAGACGCCCAGCTCGGTGATGAGCAGGTCAACCACGCCCGCCCCGGTCAGGGGCAGCGAGCAGCGGCGCAGCAGCTTGGGCGCGCCGGACTTCTCGCAGTGGTCCATGACCACCACCACACGCTTGACGCCAGCGACCAGGTCCATGGCCCCGCCCATGCCCTTGACCATCTTGCCGGGCACCATCCAGTTGGCCAGGTCGCCGTTTTCCGCCACCTGCATGCCACCCAGGATCGACAGGGCGATGTGCCCGCCGCGGATCATCGCGAAGCTGTCCGCCGACGAGAAGTACGAGCTGGAGTCCAGCTCGGTGATCGTCTGCTTGCCGGCGTTGATCAGGTCGGCGTCTTCCTCGCCCTCATAGGGGAAGGGGCCCATGCCCAGCATGCCGTTCTCGCTCTGCAGCGTCACGTGCATGCCTTCGGGGATGTAGTTGGCCACCAGGGTCGGGATGCCGATGCCCAGGTTCACATAGAAGCCGTCCCGCAGCTCCTTGGCGGCGCGGGCCGCCATCTCGTCACGCGTCCAGGCCATTATGCTTGCTCCCGGCTGCGGGTGGTCACGCGCTCGATGCGCTTCTCGAAGTGCGGGCCCTTGATCAGGCGATCGACATAGATGCCGGGCGTATGGATGCTGTCCTTGTCCAAGGCGCCGATCTCGACGATCTCCTCGACCTCGACGACGGTGGCCTTGCCGGCCGTGGCCATCATCGGATTGAAGTTCCGCGCCGTCTTCCGATAGATCAGGTTGCCCTCGGCGTCGGCCTTCCAGGCCTTGACGATCGACAGGTCGGCGACCAGGCCGCGCTCCATCACATACATCTCGCCGTCGAACTCGCGGGTTTCCTTGCCCTCGGCCACCAGGGTGCCGTAGCCGGTGCGCGTGAAGAAGGCCGGGATGCCCGCGCCGCCGGCGCGGATGCGCTCGGCCAGGGTGCCCTGCGGATTGAACTCCAGTTCCAGTTCGCCGGAGAGGTAGAGCTGTTCGAACAGCTTGTTCTCACCCACATAGGACGAGACCATCTTCTTGATCTGGCGGTTCTCCAGCAGGATCCCCAGGCCGAAGCCGTCGACGCCGCAATTGTTGGAGATGACCGTGAGGTCCTTCGTCCCCGCCTCGCGGATCGCCGCGATCAGGTTCTCAGGGATGCCGCACAGGCCGAAGCCTCCGGCCATGATGGTCATGCCATCGAATAAAAGACCCGCCAGCGCTTCGGCGGCTGTGGACTTCACCTTGTCGACCATGGTTCCTCCCGGAGCGACGTTCGCCGATTGCTCTGGACCGACGGACGGAGAAATTCAACTCTTGATGAATAAAATTTCGATGCGTGGAGCGACGGCGTGACGGATCAGGCTAACCCAACGGAAGCTAACACCGCGTCCGCGACGCCCGCCACCTCGGGCGTGCTGTTGACCCTGGCGCATCCGGCGCTTGAACGCTCGCGCGCCAATCGCGCCCTGGCCAAGGCGGCCAAGGGGCTGGAAGGCGTCACCTTCCACGATCTCTACGAGACCTACCCGGACTTCACGATCGACATCGAGGCCGAGCAGGAGAAGCTGGTGGCGCACGACGTGATCGCCGTGCAGTTCCCGCTCTACTGGTATTCGACCCCCGCCCTGCTGAAGGAGTGGTTCGACCTGGTCTGGCTGCACGGCTTCGCCTACGGCCTGGAGGGCAACGCCCTGGCCGGCAAGCGCCTGTTCGCCGCCTGCACCACCGGCGGAGCGGCCAAGGCCTATCACGCCCACGGCTACAACCGCTTCACCCTGGACGAGTACCTGCGCCCGCTGGAGCAGACGGCCTATCTGTGCGGCATGGTCTGGGAGACGCCCTTCGTGGTGCACGGCGCGGCGGTGAAGGACGACGAGGAACTGAAGGCCGAGGCGCAGCGCTACCGCGCCCGCATCGCCTCGTTGCTGACAGCCTCGGCGGACGCGGAGCTGGGGGCGTGATGATCAGCGGACGAAACGACAAGACAAGCCTGACGCCTGAAGGCCAAACATACTGGGAAATAACCGACTGATGCCCTTCCTGCTGCAAGCCCTCGTCTATCTCGGCGCCGCCGTCATCTCGGTGCCGATCGCCAAGCGCCTGGGCCTGGGCTCGGTGCTGGGCTACCTGATCGCCGGGGTGGTGATCGGGCCCTTCGCCCTGTCCCTGGTCGGCGAGCAGACCGACATCCGCACCTTCGCCGAGTTCGGCGTGGTGATCCTGCTGTTCCTGATCGGGCTGGAAGTCCAGCCCTCCACCCTGTGGGACATGCGCAAGGCCATCTTCGGCTTCGGCGGGGCCCAGGTGGTGGGCACCTCGCTCGCCATTGCCGGCGTCTCGATGCTGCTGGGCCTGCCCTGGCAGACGGCGCTGGCGGTGGGAATGGTGCTGGCCATGTCGTCCACCGCCATCGTGCTCCAGACCCTGGACGAGAAGGGGCTCAGGCAAGGCCCGGTCGGCCGCGCCGCCTTCGGCATCCTGCTGCTGCAGGACCTGGCGGTGATCCCGATGTTCGCCCTGCTGCCCACCCTGGCCACCATCGCCCCGCCGGTTCACGCCGCGGCGGCCGAGGGGCACGGCGGCGCCAGCCTGATCGCCCACCTGCCGCCCTGGGCTCAGGGCCTGTCGGTGCTGGGCGCCGTGGTCGCCGTGGTCGGCGGCGGCCGCTATCTGGTGCGGCCGATCTTCCGCTTCATCGCCGAGGCCCGCCTGCGCGAGATCTTCACCGCCGCGGCGCTGCTGATCGTGGTCGGCGTGGCCAGCATCATGCAGATGGTCGGCCTGTCGCCCGCCCTCGGCGCCTTCCTGGCCGGCGTCGTGCTGGCCGAGAGCGAATTCCGCCGCGAGCTGGAGACCGATATCGAGCCCTTCCGGGGCCTGCTGCTGGGCCTCTTCTTCATCACCGTCGGCGCGGGCATTGACCTGAAACTGGTCGCCGGTCAGCCCGTCACCCTGATCGGCTTGGTGCTGGGCCTGATGGTCCTGAAGTTCGCGGTGATGTTCGGCCTGGCGCGGCTGTTCGGGGCTCCGGCCCGAGGCGCGGCCGCCGTCGCCACCGCCCTGGCCCAGGGCGGGGAGTTCGCCTTCGTGCTGCTAAGCTTCACCGTCGGGGCCGGTGTGATCGGCGCCACCCTGGCCGCCCTGCTGACCGCCGCCGTCGCCGTCTCCATGGCGCTGACGCCGGTGGCCATGATCCTCTACGAACGCATCGCCCAGATGTTCGACGCGGCTATCCCCAAGGTCACGCCCGACACCGGGGCCTTCGAAGACGGCGAGCCGGACATCATCATCGCCGGCTTCGGCCGCTTCGGTCAGATCACCGGCCGCCTGCTGACCGCCAACGGCTTCCGTTCCACCGTGCTGGACAGCGACATTGAGCAGATCGACCTGCTGCGCCGCTTCGGCCGCCGGGTGCACTACGGCGACGCCACGCGGATGGACCTGCTGCGCGCCGCCGGCATCGAGCGGGCCCGGATGCTGATCGTCGCCCTGGACGACCGCGAGAAGACCGTCGAGCTGGTCGAGACCGCCCGCAAGGCCTTTCCCGACCTGGTGATCCTGGCGCGGGCCTGGGATCGCCGCCACGCCTACGACCTCCTGGCCAACGGCGCCGACGCGGTGGAGCGCGAGACCTTCGAGGCGGCCCTGGCGCTCGGAACCACCGCCCTGCAGAAGCTGGGCTACCGCGCTCACCGGGCCCATCGCGCCGCCGGCATCTTCCGCCGCCACGACCGCAAGTCGTTCGAGGACCTGCGTCCCGTCTGGGGCCAGGAGGAGGCCTACATCCTGGCCTCGCGCGACGCGGCCCAGACCATGGACAGGCTGCTCAGCGCCGACCTGGCGCGCCTGCGCCCCGGCGACGGGGCCGGCGCCTGGGACACCGCCAGCCTCGACGAGGAGCTGAAGGAACGCGCCGAACGCGAAGCCGCCCGGCGCGAGGACGCGAAATAGGATCGGGAACCGGACTCGCCGAAGGGGCTTCCCTTGGCGAGAAAGGTTCGACGATGCGCTACTTCTTCCAGCTCAGTGACGGCCATGTGCTGACCGACGACGAGGGCGAGGTCTTCGACGACCTCGACGCCGCCAAGGTGGAGGCCGCGCGGATCGCCGGCGAATGGCTGCGCGACAACGCCGACGAGTTCGCCCAGGACGGCGCCTTGCTGGTCGAGGTGCTGGACGAACGCCGCGCCGTACTGGCCACCGTCGCGGTCGAGGCCGACGCCCCGACCGGAACGGTGCACTGAAGGACCGGGCTTAAAGCAGCCAATCGCCGACCACGTGATGATCCGCGTCGAGATAGCCGCCCTGGGTCAGGCTGGCGAGGGTCCAGTTGTCCAGGACCACCGTGCCCATGCCCACGGCGCTGATCTGCACCGCGTCGACGTGGTGGTCGCCGTTGGTGTCGATGTCCTTGAACGTCGGTCTCAGCAACTGGTCGACCAGGGTGTCCAGAGGGGTCCAGCGCAGGCCGCCGACCAGTTCGCCCAGCTGGTCGCGCAGCGGCGTGACGATGTGGTCCTCGCCGGGGTTGAAGTCAGTGATGTGGTCCGTCCCCGAGCCCAGGGTGAAGACGAAGTCGTCCGCGCTCGCCCCGCCGGTCAGGGTGTCGTTGCCGAGACCCCCTTCCAGCGTGTCGCGGCCCGTCCCGCCGTTCAGCCGGTCATTGCCCAGGCCGCCGATCAGGTGGTCCGAACCGCCGCCGCCGTTGATCACGTCGTTCAGCAGGCCGCCGGTATAGGTGGTGTCGAACTCGCCGACGTCGGTGAAGGTGTTGGCCTTCAGCAGGCTGCCCGACAGGGTGCGGTTGTCCCCCGCCTCGCTCACCGTGATGCTGACGGTGATCGGCGCCGTGAAGCCGCCATGACCGTCCGAGGCGGTGTAGGTGAAGCTGTCGACCACCGACTTGCCGGCGGCCAGCTGATCGAAGCTGTCGGCGTCGGCCACGTAGCGCACCTGGCCGTTCTCGATGCTGATCGAAGCGCCCAGGGCCGACTTGGCGCCCGACAGGGCCGCGATGGTCAGGCCGTCGTGGTCGACGTCGCTGTCGTTGGCCAGCACGTCGACCAGGATCGAGGCGTCCTCGGCCGCCGAAGCCGCATCCGCCGCGCCCACCGGGGCGTCGTTGACCGCCTCCACGCCCAGCTGGACCGTCACCACGCCCGACACGCCGCCATAGGCGTCGTGGGCGGTGTAGGTGAAACTGTCGCCGCCGTTGTAGTTGGCGTTGGCGGTGTAGACGAACGAGCCGTCGGCGTTCAGCACCAGCGTCCCATAGGTCGGACCCTGGCCCAGGACGGCCGTCAGAGTGTCGCCGTTCAGGTCGCTGTCGTTGGCCAGAACGCCGTGGGCCGCGTCCACCGTCAGGACCGTGTCCTCGGCCGTCGTGAACACGCCGTCCAGCGTCGCCGTCGGCGCGGTGTTGATCGACAGCAGGGCCAGGATCGCGTCGTGGTCGCTGGGCTGGTCGACCGCCGCCTGGCCGGTGTTGAGGTGGACGTTGTCGAACTGGGCGCCGTCGCGCAGGCTCTGCGAGACCAGCAGGTTGTCGATCTGCTGGGCGTTGCCCTCGAAGATGTACGAGTAGCGCTCTTCGGGGCTCAAGGTGCGGACCAGATTGTAGAGGTCGCCGTTGGCCTCCAGCAGGGTCAGGCTCTGCTCGTAATAATAGGCGTTGAAGTCGCCCATCACCGTGATGTGGTGGTCCGGATCGGCGGCCAGCAGGCTCGCGACATAGTCACGGACGGCCGTGCTCTGGTCGGCGCGGCGGTCGTCGCCGTTGTTGGCGGCCGGCTGATTGGCGCCGAACAGCGGGTCGCTGCCGCCGCGCGAATAGTTGTGCACGTCGATGGCCGTGACGGTCTCGCCGTGGAACACGAACTCGGCGGCCAAGGGGTTCCGGCTGTTGTGGAAGGCGTCGGTCGTTCCGGTCGTATCCTGGATCAGCCGGGCCGAGCCGTCGACATAGTCCACCCGGTCGGCGCGGTAGAGGAAGGCGCTGCGGATGTTGCCGTTGCTCTCGCCGCCGGTGCTGTTGGGCGTGGTCGGGGCCACTTCCACCCAGCTGTAGTGCGGGCCGCCGGCCGCCTCGATGGCCGCCACCAGCTTGTTCAGGGTCGCCGCGCCGGAAAGGTTGGAGCCGGTCCCATTGCCGTCGCTGTCCTGAATCTCCTCGACGCCCAGGATGTCCGGCGCGCCGAGGTTATGGGCGATGTCGGCGGCCAGGGCGGCGAACTTGGCGTCCGGGTCCAGCGGCGAAATGTTCTCGAGATTGTAGGCGCCGATCGACAGGTGGCTGGCGTCGCCGGCCAGGTTGGTGGTCTCCAGCGGCAGCGGACCGTTGCTGGTGGTGTTCTGCACCGAGGTCGCCAGCACCTCGTACTCGCCGCCGTAATAGCTGACCACGCCGGTCACGTCGCCCAGGTGGTCGCCCAGCACGTAGCCGGCGTTGAAGCCCGGGTTCACACCGCTGTCCGCATAGACCTGGATGCGCTCGGGATTGTTGTCGCCTTCCGACAGGGTGACCCCGCCGCGGCTGTTCAGACCCGTGGCGTCCACCCCATTGTCGGCCACCACCCAGGTCTGACCCTGATAGGTCGAGCCCACGGCCTGGGCGTTGTGGATCGTCACCACCATGCCCTCGACCGACTCGTAGAAGTCGATGGCGTCCGTGGCCGGGTCATAGGAGGTCAGATGATCGTCGTCGATCACCGTGTTCGGGATAGCCCGGCCGCCCTGGCCCAGCACCGTGGCGGCCACCGTCCCCGTGCCGATCACGCTGATCGTCGGGGCGGTGATCTCGGTGATGGTCAGGTTGGTGGCGACGCCGCCGTTATATTCGTCGACCGTGCCCGTCACCTTGACCAGATCGCCGACGTGCACGGTCGGGATGGCGTTGGTGAACACGAAGATGGCGTCCGAGGTGGCGTCGTTTCCGTCGCCGTTCGGATCCTGGATCCAGAAGCCGCGCGAGCCCGTCGTGTCGATGGCGGTGACCACGCCCTGGGTCGAGACGGTCTGGCCGTCATAGGCGGAGAGGTGGCCCGCGCCCTGGATGTCGTAGATGGCCACCGGGGCGAAATCGTCGTTGACGATCGTCCCCTGGCCGACGCCGTCGACGATGGCCGCCGCGCCGCTGGTCACAACCAGGTTCGACAGGTTGACGGTGAAGGCCTCGTTCGGCTCGGGCGTGGCGTCGCCGTGGACGATCACCGAGATCGTCTGACTGGCCGCGCCGCCGGCCGTGAAGCTGAGTGTCCCCTGGGCCTCGGCGTAGTCCGAACCCGCCTGGGCCGAGCCGTCGGCGGTGGCGAAGTCGACCGTGAAGGCGCCGGTGGTGTTGGTGCGGGTGACCGTGAAGGTCATCACCTGGTCGCCGGAATCGGTCTCGACCAAGCTTACGTCGCTGATCGAGACGTTGGCGCTGGGCACGCCGCCGTCGGTCACCGTGAAGCCGGTCTTGTAGGCCACGGGATTGGCGTCATCGAGCGACCAGTTGGCCGAATTGGCGATGGCCGACAGGATCTGGGCCTTGGTCCCGGTGGTGGTCCCCACATAGGCCCCGTTGTCGAGGCCGAAGGCCAGCGCCGTGCTGCCCGCCGCCAGGCCGGTCGGGATGGCCGAGGTGTTGGAGTTCGTCGCGTCGCCGGCGTAGGTCGTGTTGTTGTCGGCGAAGTCCAGAGCGAACAGCGGCGTCGCGCTGGTGGCCGCGCCCTGATAGGCGATGATCTGGTCGCCCGAGGTGGACGGATTGAACGAGCCGGTCAGGCCGGTGACCGTGATCACCGTGCCCGCCGCCGCGCCGCCCGCCGGAGCGGTATAGGTGAAGACCCCCTCGCCGCTTCGGAAGCCCCCCGCCGCCAGCCAGCCGTTGTCGGTGAAGTTGATCACCGTGCCGGCGTCGATCGCCTGCAGCAGCACGAACGAAAACGACTTGCCGCCGGTGTCGGCGCTGTAACCGATCAGGGCGAGATCGCCCACGGACAGGGTGGTCATGCGTTTCCTCCGAAGGGGTCTTGTTCTGGACTCGGGTCGGGTTTGGAGCGGTCGCGGCTAGATCCGAAGGGGTGGGTGTTTCTAGGCGCGTTCAGCGAATCCGCGATCTAGCGACAGCCTAAAAGCCCTCGATGACAGGACGATGTCGAAGTTTTCGGCATTCGGCAATCGAGTTGTTTCGACCTTGATGCACCAATACAGTCTAGTTATGATAGAGTTCAGAATGAAAATCCAGATTTTCTGCAATCATCCGTGAACGTATCCGATGAGCACTAGGGTCGAAGAATCCAGATACGCGCCTGCTTCCTTTGCGACGACCTCAGATATCGGCGCTACGCCACCCATCACGACGACTGACGACCCCGCCGACAATGCCTCGACCGAAGCGCGAAGATTTCAACACGGAACCTCGGGTTCCCAGTTTGAAGGAATTTCTTACTTACCAGATCGGCAACCACGATCCGTCGGGGCCGAAGGGCGACGCCCGAAGGATGGGCGCCGCACTATGACGGGGACACGCCCTTGCCGCCTGTCCCCTGATTTCGCACCGCGTCAGGCGGATCAGGAACCGCCGTCCGACACGCGGCCGGGGACGCGCACTCATTCCGCCATGTCAGCTGGGTTCGCCCTGAGTGCGATGTGAGTGCGTGTCCCCCCAGTCGTCCGCTGAGTCTGGGAGCCAGCCTCCCCGATGCCGTGGACGAAGGAGGGGACACGCACCCACCCTGCGGTCCGGGATGGTTCCGCTGGCCCGGCGGAATGGGTGCATGTCCCCGGTCGCGGGGATAGACCGTGCTTCATCCCCACCTGCGCCGGGAAGAACCCCAGCCTTTCCAACGCCCCGCAGAAAAAGCAGCGTCACCAATCCTCGGCGCTCAAACCTGCCGCATAATCAGAGCGTCTCCATCACGGGGAGGGCTCTTGGTACCGGCCCGAGCAGGCGATGGGGATGGAACCGAGCGGGGCCGCGCAGGGCCTTGCGCGAGGCAG
>JAGIBE010000230.1 GCA_017744495.1 Caulobacter sp.
AGCTTTGGGCGTGCAGTTTTGCCCGTTCATGCGATATCAGCGCGTACCCGAATGCTGCTATGCTCATGATGCCAAAAACCCAGGTCACCCTCCTCAGTGTCACCAGGGTTAGCTTTTGCCTTGGCGTAACCGTAAGCGTGACAGAGCGCTGAAATTTGCGTCCTTGGGCGTGAAAGACGGCGGTTCGTTCATAGGGATTGATAGTCTTCGCCGAATTTCGAATTTCAGCGAAAGTCGCCCACGACACCAGGTTCATAGTCAGAAACGCGACGACACAAACTGCCGCAATCAGGTTTCGCGTCTTTACTCTACGTCCGTTCAGCATTGGTCGCCTGGCCCAGCCTCATCGCTTGGTTGCCTATTGCAAGGCCAAGGTCGGCGCAATGACCGCTTTCCACCCCAAGCAGAAGTTCGAAGAGTCTGCTGGCAAGCTCGTTGATAACGCCGGCAAAAAACTTATCCTCCTCTCTCACAGCGTGTTTCTCCAACGAAATCAATGCCTCAAATCCGCTTATCCTCCCCCTTTCGCGCCGCCGTATAATCACTTCATCTCAAGGCGATGGGGAGGGCGCTAAGGCCTGCGACCTTCGCGGCCTTGGGGTGCGGTCGAGCGGGCGCGCTCGTCGGCGGCGGTTCCGGAAGGGGCCGCGACCCTCGTCATCTGGTGCTGGCCGAGCCCGGAACACGGATACGGCGTTGACGGAGGGGCCGGCGAGAGCGAAGGGCGCGGAGTGATCCGCGCGTTCCGGGACCGGGCGACGCAAGCCCGGCCCGCCCGTCGGGGGCCAAGACCGGCGAGGTCCGAACAGGGCCGATCGCCGGACGCTCCCGGATAACGGCCGCGCGGAGCGTCGGTCCTGGTCGAAACGGTATTGTCTACAAAGCTTCCGGGCCCGGCCCGGCGCTCCGCGGCTCTCCCCGAACTTCAACGGCTCGCCGTGTGAGGCGGCCAGGTCATGTCCGAAGAGGAGACCGTAGATGCCCAGATCACGAACCAAGGCCCGTCTTCGCGCCGCCCGATGGGCGGCGGAAGGACGTGTCGAAGGGCAGGGCGAGGACGCGGGGCGCACGGCCGCCCACCTGGACTACATGCGCCGCGAAATCCGGCGTCGGCTGGGTGTGAAGGTCGGGCGCGCCGCGCGGAGCGGGGAGGCGCGGACGGATGAGGGGTGAGGCGCTCGCGACCCGACCCGAACCGCCTATTCCGGCGGGCAGCCCTTGAATTCGCCGACCTTGGTCACCGAGAGGGTCGAGAGGTTCAGGTCCATCAACGGCTTCATCGAGGCCGCGCCCTTGCCGCTGAACAGGTCCAGCTTGTTGCCCTTGATCGCACCGCCGACGTCGGAGGCGTACCAATAGCCGTCATGCTTCTCGCCGTTCGGCATCGGCAGGCCGACGGTCTCCTTGATGAACACCACGGTGCGGCGCGGGATCACGTCCTTATCGACGGCCAGGGTGCGCATGGCCACCACCTTGCAGCCCAGGCTGTCCAGCGCGCGGATGCCCTTGGCGCCGGCGTGGTACAGGGTGGCCTTCATCTTGTACTCGACCGAGCCCGGCAGCGTGCCCGTCAAGGCGCCCGTGATCAGGTCGCCCAGCGGGTCGCTACGCGCGGGAGCGGCGTCGGCGGCCAGGGCGGGGAGGGCGATGGACATGGCCGCAGCGGCCAGAAATCCCGCAAACGTGCGTCGCATCGAGGGGTTCCTCTTATCGGCGTATAGGTCTCGGTCGGCGGCCTGATTACTAAGATCACGGGCGCGTGACAACCCACTTGCGGGCGACCGGATGCCGCGCTGCATCCTTAACGGCAGAGTTCGGCGCCATCGTTTGAAGCCCGGTTTGGTTCCAGGGCGGGCGCTATCCCTTGAAGCACAACGGATTGCATGCTGACGCTCGGCCGCTCGCGCGGCGGGCGCTGGCGGTCGTCGCCTGGGTGGCATAAACCGGAGTCGCCCACGGCTTTTGTGGCGATGCACGCGTCTTGAGCAGGTCCGGCGGACCCGCCGAGTCGCGGATCGCCGGAGTCGTCGCGGTCGTCAGTTCGTTGGAGTCTCCATGAAGCCGTCCGTTCGTTTCTTCGCCGGCGCCGCCCTGGCCGTCGCCCTGGCCGCCCCCGCCGGTTCGGCCTTCGCCTGGGGCGCCTGGGGCCACCGCATGGTCGGCGTCGTCGCCGCCGAGAGCTTCCCCAGCGACATCCCGGCCTTCCTGCGCACGCCGCAAGCGGTGGCCGCGATCGGCGAGTACGCCCGCGAGCCGGATCGCTGGAAGGGCTCGGGCAAGGTTCACGACACCGACCGCGACGCCGCTCACTTCCTCGACATCGACGACGAGGGTCGGATGTACGGCGGTCCGAAGTTCACGGTGGAGACCCTGCCGCCCACCCGCGCCGACTATGAGAAGGCGCTGGCGGCCGTCGGCCACGACAGCTGGAACGCCGGCTACCTGCCGTACTCGATCATCGACGGCTACCAGCAGCTGGTGAAGGACTTCACCTACTGGCGCATCCTGAAGTCGGTCTCCGTGACCGAGAAGGACAAGACCAAGAAGGCCTATTATGTCGCCGACCTGAAGCGGCGCGAGGAACTGCTGGTCCGCGACCTGGGCGTCTGGGCGCACTATGTCGGCGACGCCAGCCAGCCGCTGCATCTGAGCGTGCACTACAACGGCTGGGGCGACTATCCGAACCCCAACGGCTACACCCAGAGCAAGGCGACCCACGGCAATTTCGAGGGGCCGCTGGTCAAGGCCGTGGCGGTGGACGCTGACGTCAAGAAGCTGGTGCCGGCCTACAAGGACTGCGGCTGCACGATCGAGCAGCGCACGGTCAGCTACCTCTCCGACACGGTCACCTATGTCGAGCCGCTCTACAAGCTGGAGAAGGAGGGCGGCATGGTCGCCACCGATCCGCGCGCCAAGGCCTTCGTCGACGAGCGCCTGGCGGCCGGGGCCACTCAGCTGCGCGACATGGTCGTCGACGCCTGGAAGGCCAGCGCCACGGGCAAGATCGGCTACCGTCCGGAAATCACCGTCGACGACGTGATCTCGGGCAAGGCCGATCCGTGGAACGACCTGTACGGTAAGGACTGATCCCGTGCTGGCTTTCGACGCTCCGCGGCCGGGGCTGGAGTACAAGCACCGCTGGGCCGCCTTCGGCATCGCCGAAGGGGCCGACGGGACGATCGCCCTGGTCCAGGTGCGCAAGCCGGGGCGCGAGCCCTATTTCGACCTGCCGGGCGGGGCGGTGGACGGCGACGAGGACGAGCACGCCGCCGTCGTCCGCGAGTTCGGCGAGGAGACCGGGCTGGTGGTCGAGGTCGGCCGGCGGGTGATCGAGGTCAGCCAACCGTTCCTGAAGTCCGACGGCCAGCCGGTCTGCAACAACGGCGGCATCTATGTGGTCACCGTCACAGGCCAAAAGCCGGAGTTGAAGGTCGAGGACGACCACACCCTGATCTGGCTGGACCCGCGCGATGCGGTCGTGGCCCTGCGCCACGACGCCCACGCCTGGGCGGTGGCGGCCTGGCTGCGGCGGGGCTGACCGCTACTTCAACAACGCCTTGGCCTTCGCCGGCGCGACCTGGTCGAAGATCATTCGCAGGTGCTGGTCCTTGGCGTGGTCGTTGTGCAGGTCCCAGGCCAGGGAGACCGGCAGCTTTAGACGGCCGCCGTCGGCCAGCTTGACCACCAGCACGCGCCAGGAAAAGCCGTCGCCGGGATCGCCCAGCGGGTCCTTGAACTCCAGCGGCGCGGGATCACGCAGGCGGAAGACTCGATCCTCGTGAGCCTCGAACCACGCGATGTCGGCCTGCGTGATCGGATTGGGCGGAGTCGTGCGGGGCGTGGAGACGACCTTGCCCCTGAGATTGCGGACCATGCTGGTCTCCCTGTTCGGCCCGGTCTCTACGCGTTTTGGCCATTGCTTTCCATGGCTGGTGCTCTGGCGGACTAAATATATCCGGGTAATATTGACTTCGCAAAATACCCGGGTAAAAGCCGCGCATGAAAACGACGAACGATCGACGCGCTCTGGTGCGCGACTACAAGGAGCGCGAAGTGCGGGCGGGCGTCTACGCCATCCGCTGCGCGGCGACGGGCGAGGTCTGGATCGGCGGCACGCCCGACCTTTCGACCCGCCAGAACGGAGTCTGGTTCGCCCTGCGGACCGGCGGGCACACCAGCCCGACCCTGCAGCAGGCCTGGAACGCCCACGGCGAGGCGGCCTTCGGCTTCGAGGTGCTGGAGGTGCTGGACGACGAGGGGCTGGAACGGCTGGGCCGCGCCTCGCTGCTGGTCGAGCGCCGCGAACATTGGCGCACAACCCTGCACGCCGAGGGGCTGCGGCGATGAGCGGTTACGTGCTGTTCGAGGGCGATCGACGCCTGGCTTCGGGTTCGAAGCTGGAGGTCGCCATGGCCGCCCAGGCCCGGCAGGCCTGGGCGCCCGAGGCCTCGCTGCTGATCTTCGATCCCGAGGGACGCCAGGTGGACTTCGACCTGCGCGGCGGCCCGGAGGATCTCGCGCAGCGGCTGGGGGTAGGCGAGGGGGAAGCGGAGGCCGACGCCGCGCCGCGCGGTCGCGGCCGTCCCAAGCTGG
The DNA here is from genome assembly GCA_017744495.1 of Caulobacter sp. Taxonomy (GTDB): domain Bacteria; phylum Pseudomonadota; class Alphaproteobacteria; order Caulobacterales; family Caulobacteraceae; genus Caulobacter. Next base: position 4,594 of record JAGIBE010000230.1, read on the forward strand.
GCGTCACGGCCCGTGAGGTGACCCTCCTGCCGCGCCACTGGGAATGGCTGGCCGCCCAACCGGGCGGGGCGTCGGTGGCGCTGCGAAAGCTGGTCGAGGCGGCCCGCCGCGAGAGCGAGGGGCCCGGCCGTCGCCGCGCCGCCCGCGAGGCCGCCTACCGCTTCGGCTCGGTCATGGCCGGCGACCGCCCGGGCTTCGAGGCCATGAGCCGCGCCCTGTTCGCCGGCGACGCCGAGGGCTTCGCCACGCGGATCGCCGACTGGCCGGCCGACATCGCCGGGCACCTGCGGGCGCTGGCGGCGGAGGCTTTCGAGCCCTAACGGCCGGCGCCCCTGGCCAGGACGTCGGCCAGCACCGCCTTGTAGGCCGCGTCAAACGGCGCACGGTCGCTGTCGGGCTTGGCCGGATACACTGCCCGCAGGTCGGCGATGCGCTTGGCGGTCGCGACCTGCCAGGCCGGGTCGGTCTTCAGCAGGCGGCCGATGATCGCCCGGTCGTCGCGGCCGGCGACGGGCTCGTAGCCGAGCAGGGCCTTCAGTTGCCAAAGGAACTGGCGCTGGGGATCGGGCGTCGCGTCGCCGTCGGTGAGCCGCGCGGTCCACAACACCGCCTCGACGATCTGGGCGCCGAACCGCAGGTCCTCCCAGGTCGAGGGCGTATGGCCGAGATTGGTGAAGAACAGCCGGCCTTGGCCGATCTGTCGGGCCCAGGCGACCGGCACGGCGTAGGGGCGCTTCAGGGGCGTGCCGTCGAAATCGAGGGTTTGCAGCACCCGCACTTTCGCGAGGTCGAAGTCGCTGTGTTGGTAGATCTCCTCGGCGTAGTCGAAGCCGACCGACCACATGCTGGTCAGCCGCGCGTCGGGATCCAGGGTTTCGATGCGGACCGGCGTGCCCTGGGTCCACGGATGGCCGGCGAAGTGGCCGTTGATGAACTGGGTGTAGGTCTCGCCTGGGCCGTCATAGGGCCAGGCGGTGTCCGTGGCGCTGTGCAGGCCCACGAAACCCAGTTTTCCGGCCGCCACCCGCTTCTGGATCGCGGCCCAGGCCTCGGGCGACAGGGGCAGGGCGCCGGTGGTGTAGAACACCAGCACGTCGATCTTGGCCAGGCGCTCGGGCGTGATCTCGCGGGCGTCCTGGGTGACCTCGGCGGTGAAGGCGCCGCTTGTCTTGCCCAGGTCGATCATCGCGGTTTCGGAGATCGCCAGGCTCCCGTCGGCGGGGCGAGCGACCGGGGCATGCTTCCAGCCGACCGATTGGTCCAGATAGAGCACCCGCAGCGGCGCCGGCCGGGCGAAGGCCGCCTCCGCCTGGAAGAGTTGGGCGAACAGGGCCGCGCAGGCGACCAGCAAGAGAGCGAATATCCGACGCATGATCAGGCCTTGGTCTTGGGCTGCAACAGGTCCCAGCGGTTGCCGTAGAGGTCTTCGAACACCGCCACGCTGCCATACGGCTCATGTCTTGGCTTCTCGAGAAATTTGATCCCGGCGGCGCTCATCCGGGCGTGGTCGGCCTCGAAGGCGTCGGTGTGCAGGAACAGCCAGACCCGGCCGCCGCCCTGGGCGCCGATCGCGGCGGCCTGCCGCTCGTCGCCGGCCTTGGCCAGCAGGAACCGCGTGCCCGTCGCGCCGGGCGCGACCACCACCCAGCGCTTGCCGTCGCCCAGCTCGCTGTCCTCGACCCGTGAGAAGCCCATCTTCCCGACATAGAAGGCCAGGGCTTCGTCATAGTCGCGGACGAGCAGGGAAAGCAGGGCGAGATGCTGGGCCATGGGGACTCACTGGATGACGTCCCTGCATATCAGCCCGCCCGCGGGCGTCATCCCCCGAACAGCTTCAGCAGATAGCTCGGCCCCGAATTGGCGATGCTCAGCGATTTGATCGCCAGTTGTTGCTTGATCTGCAGGGCCTGGAGCTTGGTGGCCTCCTTGGCCATGTCGGCGTCGACCAGCCGCCCGATCGAGGCGTCCAGGGTGTCCTGCAGCTTGTTGATGAAGGTCAGGTGGGTTTCCAGGGCGTAGGACCGCGTGCCCAGGGTCGAGAGGGCCGAGGTGACGTTGTCGATCGCCCCGCCCATGGCCCTGATCTCGGCGGCGGTGATCGGCGCGCCCAGCAGGTCGGCGCGCATGCCCGACAGAGCCGAACCCGTGGTCGACAGGTCCACGTGATCGACGTCGATGGTGTCGGTGGCGTTCGCATTGGCCAGGGCGCGAATCTGGCCCGTCGAGCCCGACGAGATCAGGTTGATCCCGTTGAAGTCGGCGTTGGCGACGGTGCGGTCGATCTGGCGCTTCAGCGACAGGTAGTCGTCGTTCAGGGCCTTGCGGCTCATGGTCGACAGGCTGGTGTCAGACGCCGCGAGCATCTTCTCGCGCATCTGGGTCAGCAGGTCGGTGACCGTCTCTCCGGCCGCCAGGGCGACGTCGGTGATCGACTGGCCCCGCTCCAGCGAGGCGCGGACCGCGTCCAGCGACTTGGACTCCGCGCGCTGGTTCTGGGCGATGGCCCAGACGGCGGGATTGTCCTTGGGGCTGGAGATCGCCAGGCCGGTCGAGATGTGGCGCAGGGTGTCGGCCAGGTCGCGGTTGATCGCGTTCAGCGACTGCAGGGCGATCATCGCCCCGACATTCGTGTTGATGCTGTTCAACGCCATCGACGGTCCGCTTCCAGGTTCGGCGGTGACGCCGAGAGCGCGTTTTGCGCTTGTGAAGCAACCTAGACGGTCGTGCTTAGCCCTTCGTTAGCGGCCAAGGTTAAGGGTGTTCACCCCCCGCTGTAGCCCCCGATGATCGGCAGCACCTCGCCGGTGATGTAGCTGGAGGTCTGAGGCGAGGCGAGGAACACGTAGGCCGGGGCGATCTCCTCCGGCTGGGCCGGGCGCTTCATCGGGGTCTTGCCGCCGAACTGAGCCACCTGCGGCCCCAGCTTGTCGGCTGGGTTGAGGGGCGTCCAGACGGGGCCTGGCGCCACGGCGTTGACCCGGATGCCCTTGTCGACCAAATGCGTGGCCAGCGATCGGGTGAAGGCGTGGATGCCGCCCTTGGTCAGGGAGTAGTCCAGAAGGTCCTTGTTGCCGAGCAGGCCGGTCACCGAGCCGGTGTTGATGATCGCCCCGCCTGGCGGGATCACCTTCACCGCCGCCTGGGCCATGTGGAAATAGCCGTAGAGGTTGGTCTTCAGCGTACGGTCGAAGTGCTCGGGCGTCAGGTCCTCGAAATCCAGTACGTGCTCTTGGAAGGCGGCGTTGTTAACCAGAATGTCCAGCTTGCCCAGCTCGGCCACCGTGCGCTCAACGGCGGTCTTGGCGTAGGCGGGATCGGCCACGTCGCCGGGCAGCAGGATGGCGCGGCGGCCCTCCATCTCGACGGCTAGACGGGTGGCGTCGGCGTCGCCGTCCTCCTCCAGATAGCCAATGGCGATGTCGGCGCCTTCGCGGGCGAACAGCACCGCCACGGCCCGGCCGATGCCGCTGTCAGCGCCGGTGATCAGCGCCACCTTGCCCTCCAGCTTGCCCGAGCCCTTGTAGAACGGCGCATCGTACATTGGAGCCGGGTCGAGCTCGGCCTCGATCCCCGGCTTGACCTGGTGCTGTTCGGGGAAGGGCGGCGCGGGATAGGGACGGGCGCCGGCCTGCATGGCGGGCTTTTCCTTTTCGTCGCCGCCGTCCTTGAACGACCGCTCCTCCTTGGCGTCGAGCGGGGTCTGGATGTCGCGTTCGGCCTGGGCCGTCCGGTCGGCGGCGGGCTGGAATTCCGGGGTTTCGACGTCCGACATCTTACTGCTCCCTGAAACTAGAGACGGCGAAACAGGTCAGCCGGACGGATGTTCCAACCGACAGCATGGGACACGGGGTTGCCCAAAGCGCGGGCATCGGTCACCTTCCGGCCCTCTTTGAAAGGCTCAACCGATGTCGCGCTCCGCGGCCGCGCCGGCTCCCCGCCATGGGCAGCCGCACGGCGTCATTGTCTCCGACCTGATCGAACTGCTGCGGCTGGCCGGGCCGGTGGTGCTGTCGCGCCTGGGCATCATGATCATGGGCCTGACGGACGCCATCGTGGTGGGCCACTTCTCGGCGCGCCAGCTGGGCTTCCACGCCATGGCCTGGGCGCCGACCTCGATCTTCGTGACCGTCACGGTCGGCCTGCTGGTCGGAACCCAGGTGATGGGCTCGCGCGCCATGGGGGCGGGACGTCTCCACGAAGCCGGCGCGGTGCTTCGCCGGGGCGTGGTCTACGCGTTCTGGCTGGGCCTAGCGGGTTCGGTCCTGCTGGTCCTGGCCGCGCCGCCGCTGCTGCATCACGCCGGCATCGAGAAGGCCCTGGCCGACGGAGCGACCGCGCCGCTGATCGTCTTCTCGCTGTCGATGACGCCCTACGCCTTGAGCGTCGCCCTCAGTTTCTGGCTGGAGGGGCTGGGACGGCCGGGCCTGGTGACGATCAACATGTGGATCGCCAACCTGGTGAACCTGGGCGTCAACCTGCTGCTGGTGCCGGGCACGTTCGGCCTGCCGGCCCTAGGCGCGGTCGGTGCGGCGTGGTCGACCTTCGTGGCCCGCAGCGTCTTCGCCCTGATGCTGGCGGTGGTGATCGTGCGCTTGAAGGACGCCCGCGCGATGGGCGTGTTCGACAAACCCGCTCCCGACACCGCCGCCGCCAAGGAGCAGCGCCGCGTCGGCTACGGCGCGGGGACGTCCAACCTGTTCGAGGTCTCGGCCTTCGCCGGCATGAGCCTGGTGGCCGGCTGGCTAGGCGGGCTGAACGTCGCCGCCTGGGCGGTGGTGCTGAACGTGGCGGCGGTGATCTTCATGGTCCCGCTGGGCCTTTCGACCGCCACCGCCGTGCAGGTGGGCAGGGCGTTCGGCGCGCGCGACAGCCAGGGCATGAGCCGGGCCGGCTGGATCGCCTTCGGCGTCACGGCCGTCTTCGCCCTGGTGGTGGCGGTGCTTCTTTATCCGCTGCGCCACCTGGTGGGCGGGGCCTACACCAACGACCCGGCGGCCCTGGCCCTGATCGCCCCGGCCCTGGCCCTGACGTGCCTGTTCCTGGTCCCTGACGCCGTGCAGGTGGTCTGCGCCCAGGCCCTGCGGGCGCGGGGCGAGGTGTGGATCCCCGCCGGCACCCACATGATCAGCTACGCCCTGATCATGGGACCGCTGGCCTGGTGGCTGGCCCTGCCGATGAAGATGGGCGTCAACGGCATCGTGGTGTCGGTGATCGTCACGAGCTTCGTGGCGGCCGGCTTCCTGCTGGGCCGGTACCGGATGCTGGACGTGATGGAGCGGTAGGGGCGATCTAGATCGCCGCGCCGAGGATCCAGCCCTCTTCGCTCTGCGCGTCCACCACCAGGTCGGCCGGCGCGTCCTTGCTCGGGCCGAACAGGGCGGCCAGCTTGCCGGCCTCGTCCAGTTTGGCGAAGTGTTCTGCCAGCGCCCGCACCTGGGCGGCGTCCTTCACCTCGCCGGGCGCCGGCGTCGCCTTGACCAGCGAGGGATAGACCTCGGCGATCACCACCTGGACGCCTTCGAGGTCGGCCTCGGTCAGGGCCTTGAAGCCGGTCTCGAACGGCCAGACACGGGCGGCGTCGCCGCGGGCGTCCCTCAGCCGGCGCGCGGCCGGGATGCCGACGATCGCCTGACCGCCGACCGAGCCGTTGTAATAGAGCTTCCAGATCGAGGCCGCGCCTTTCGCCGCCACATCGGCGTGGCGGAACTCCGGCAGGTCTTCCGGACCATGCTCGCGGGTCTTTTTCGGCTGCAGGGTCGTCAGGGTGTCCTTGGGCGGGCAGCCCCAGAACGGGAACGGGCCGCCGGTCAGCCGGCGGTTCAGCTCCGAGCCGACGCCGAAGCGGTTGTTGGTGTTGTCGGCCTTGTCCTTGACCATCTTGTTCAGCTGGTCCCAGACCGCGCGCCAGGGATGGTCGCCCTTCAGGGCCAGGGCCTGGGAGAAGCCGCGCGGGAAGCCCAGCGGGAAGTCGAAACCGACCAGGGCCCGCTCGTTGCGCTTCTTCAGGTCGTCGAGGATCGCCGCCAGCTTGGTCTCGGCCTCCTGGCGGGTGGCCGGGTTAAAGCTTTCGAACGACAGCCGGAACCGCACGTCGCGCTTCATCACGCCGATCCACACGGAGTCCGCCCCCGTGGTCGGCTTGGCCGCCGCGCTCCAGTCGACGATCACATAGGCGCTGAAGAGGCGCGACACGGCGGACGCTCCGTTAGGGATGAACGAAGCGCGCTTCTACTCCGGCCGGGCCAAGGCGGCCAGACGCATGTGAGCATCCGGCCTCATAAGATATTTTAGGCCGCGTTTCGTTCCGCCGCCTGCTGCTCGGCGGCGAGGGCCGGGGCGGGCTGGCGGCTGAACCAGCGGACGGGCGGCTCGCAGGCCGGGCCCAGGGCGGCGCGGACGATGGCCGGCGGGCGGCGCTCTTCCGGGGTCATGAACAGGCCGTTGGCCTTCAGGCCGAGACCCGCCGCCTTGTGGGCGCCCAGCATGGTCAGCGGCACGGCCAGGATCAGGCCCGCCAGGATCGGGGCGGTGGCGGTCAGCAGGTCGGGGGTGAACCAGAAGCCAACGGCGCAGATCAGGCCGGCGGCGCTGATCCAGCCCATGGCGGCGCTGGCCTCCTTGAAGGTCACCTTGTCGGCGTCGCGGCGCTGGGTCGCCCAGCCGCCGACCTTGCCGGCCAGAATCTCGACCAGGGCGCGGGTCTGGGTGAACATCAGCATCGGGGCGACCAGGGCCGAGAGCAGCATCTCGACGCCCAAGCCGGCCATGATCCGGCGACGGCCGCCGAAGCCCTTGATCTCGTTGGCGCGCGAGAAGACCAGGATCGAGCCCAGGATCTTGGGGCCGAACAGCAGCACGAAGGTGATGATCATCGCCCAGGCGGTGGCCTGGATCTCGCGCCAGTCGATCAGGGCGTGGGCCGCGGCCTGCAGGTCGGCCATGGTGAAGGCGGCCTTCTTCAGCTCGGGCATCAGCATGCGCGAGATGATTCCGGCCGACAGGGCCACGAACCACAGGGGCGACAGCACGTAGCTGAGCACGCCGATCACCAGGTGCAGGCGGCTCATCCAGTGCAGGCCGGGCAGGCCTACCAGCGGGATGTGCTGCACGTTGCCCCGGCACCAGCGGCGGTCGCGGGTGGCGAAGTCCAGCAGGTTGGAGGGGCTCTCCTCGTACGAGCCGCCCAGGTACGGGGCCAAGTGCACACCCCAGCCGCCGCGGCGGAGCAGGGCGCTCTCCAGCGCGTCGTGGCTCATCACTTCGCCGCCGAACGGCTTGGGGCCGTTCAGTTCGGGCAGGCCGCAGGTCTCGGCGAAGGCGCGGGTGCGGACGATGGCGTTGTGGCCCCAGAAGCTGCTTTCCGAACCCGACCACCAGGCCAGGCCCGTCCAGGCGACGCGGCCGTACAGGCGCGTGGCGAACTGCAGGGTGCGGGCGAAGATCGTCTGGCCGTTGATGATCATCGGCATGGTCTGGATCAGACCCACGCGCGGGTGACGCTCCATGGCGTCGGCCAGACGAACCATGGCTTCGCCGGTCATCAGGCTGTCGGCGTCGAGCACCAGCATGTGCTCGTAGTCGCCGCCCCAGCGGGCGACCCAGTCGGCGATGTTGCCGGCCTTGCGGCCCGTGTTCTGGGTGCGCTTGCGGTAGAAGACGTGGCTGTTGGCCTCGCGGCGGAAGCGGGCGAAGCAGGCCTGCTCGGCCAGGGCCACGGCGGCGTCGCGGGTGTCGCTGAGGATGAAGATGTCGAAGGCGCGGCTGGCGCCCGTCTCGGCGATCGAGGCGTCCATGGCGCGCAGGCGGGCGAACACCTCGGCGGCGTCCTCGTTGTGCACCGGCATCAGGATGGCCGTGCGCGCCTTGGGCTTGGGCATGGGCGAGGCCTCGCCGTCGTCGATGCCCAGCGGGTCCTTGGGCTTGCCCAGCAGGACCACGAAGCCAACCACGGCGGTGCAGAACCACAGGGCCAGGGCCAGGAACAGCGGGACCAGCAGGGTCAGGACGATGGCTTCCAGGCGGGTCACGCCGCCCAGGGCGATCGTGTCGTAGGTGGCCTTCCAGCCGGCGAAGGCCATGATCGCGGTGGCGACGAACACGCCCCAGCGGCGCAGGACGAGGTTCTCTTTCGCCGTGGAGGCGGGCTTGGCCTCGCCTTGCCAGAAGCCCAGGGGCTGGACCGGCATGGCCAGGGGCGCGTCGACGGGGATCTCGACCCGATCGTGCGAGGAGATCACCGTGTCGTAGGCGACGCTCCGCGAGGAGGTCAGGTCGAAGAAAGCGCCGCGTTCGCTCATCAGGTCCATCGTCTCGGACGGCTCGGATGGTCCGGGCCTGGCCCCCTCCAGAACTTCCGAGCGGCGCAAGACCGGCTTCACGGGTCGCGCCGGGGTCGCTAGGGATCGTGTCCGCTAGGATCGGCGTGCTCGGTCGGGCAGGTCTGGCGTTTCTCGACGACCGACGTGGAGAGGCGCCGGCTTCTCTAGAGTAAAACTTCGATCACAAAATCGCTACCCGTTTCGTGATGCTTTTCGCACCTGCGGCAAAAAACCTTGTATGAACGCCGTGTTCGGATCGTTCCGTTGACTCGTGAATTTCCATAAAGCCATGAAAACAAAGATTATATCGGCGATTGCCCTGGCGACTATGCTGTCTGCCTGCGGACCGGGCAAGCCGGCGAAAACGGCGTCGGAGGCTCCCGTGGCCGCACCCGCGGCGCTTCCCACGGGCCCGGAATACGACTCGATCGGCGTGATCGCCGATCTCGACGGCCAGGCGGTAACGCTCGATCACGAGGGCGCGAGCGCCGCCAAGCTGCCCCCCGGCCGCACGGCCTTCCAGGCCTATGGCGACATCCTGGCCGAGGCTCCGCTGGCTCCCGGCAGCCGCGTGGCGTTCAAGTTCCACAAGGTGGGTGACGCCTGGGAACTGACCGAACTCAAGGCCCGGTAGGGGGCTCCGAACGCGAAACGCCGCCCGGTCGTGAGACCGGACGGCGTCCGCTAGCCCTTCACGCAAACGACCTGGCGCAGCGTGTGGACGATGTCCACCAGGTCGCTCTGGGCGGCCATGACGGCGTCGATGTCCTTGTAGGCCATCGGCGTTTCGTCGATCACGTCGGCGTCCTTGCGGCATTCCACCCCCTGGGTGGCGGCCACGTGGTCGGCGATCGTGAACCGGCGCTTGGCTTCGTTCCGGCTCATCGCCCGTCCGGCCCCGTGCGAGCAGGTGCAGAACGAGTCCGGGTTACCCCGGCCGCGCACGATGAACGACTTGGCGCCCATCGAACCCGGGATGATCCCCAGCTCTCCGTCCTTGGCCGAGACCGCCCCCTTGCGGGTGAGGAACACGTCCTTTCCGAAGTGCTTTTCCCGCGACACGTAGTTGTGGTGGCAGTTCACCGCATGCTCCGTGGTCACGAGATCGGGGAAGGTCTTCCGGAGCACGTCCAGGACCTGCTCCATCATCACCTCCCGGTTGGCCAGGGCGTACTTCTGCGCCCAGGACACCGCCCGGACGTAGTCAATGAACCCTTCGCTGCCTTCGGCGAAGTAGGCCAGGTCCTCGTCGGGCAGGTTGATGTACCAGCGCCGCATTTCATACTTGGCCCGCTCGATGAAGTAGGTCCCGAACCGGTTCCCGACCCCGCGCGACCCCGAGTGCAGCATCACCCAGACGTCGCCCGCCTCGTCGATGCAGAGCTCGACGAAGTGGTTCCCGGTTCCCAGCGTCCCCAGGTGGCCGAACCCGCGCGGGTGGGCCGCCTTCGGGTGTCGGGCCACGACGTCGTCGTAGCCGGCCTTCAGACCTTCCCACTTCGCCGCCGCGGCGGCCGGCGGCTCGACTTGCCAGGCGCCCTTGTCGTTGCGCCCGCCGTTGTCGGTCCGACCGTGCGGCACCGCCGCCTCGATGTCCGAGCGGATCCCGAACAGGTTGTCGGGCAGGTGCTCGGCGCGGATCGAGGTGCGCACCGCCATCATCCCGCAACCGATGTCGACCCCTACGGCGGCCGGGATGATCGCCCCCTTGGTGGGGATCACCGACCCGACCGTAGCCCCCATCCCCCAGTGCACGTCGGGCATGACCGCGATGTGCTTGTGGATGAAGGGCAGGGCCGCGACGTTGCGCAGCTGCTTGAGGGCGGAGTCCTCGATGGGCACCCCCTGGGTCCACGCCTTGATCGGCGCCCCGTCGCTCTCGATGTGTGTGAAGCCGCTCATGGGCTTCTCCTTTTCCAATCCGCCCCTCCTGGCGTCTTGGTCGGAAAGCCTCTCGCACAAAACGAAGAAACCCCTCCGGCCAGGCCAGGAGGGGTTCCTACGTACATCCCGAGTTCCGACGAACCCTAGACCGTGATCCCCTCCGACACGCGCGCGCGCTTACCCTCGACCTGGCGGTCGAGCGTATTGAACGCGGGCAAGTAGGTCGGGGCTTTGTGCGCCATGATCCTCATCCTTCGGGAGGCGGGCGATTACAGCGTTCGCCGAAGCCTGGGAAGAGGCAAAATTCAAAGTCGCGGGAAGCGTGACTCCAAAGCCACGCTTCCCGAAGGGGCTAGTGATCAGCCGGAGGCGGGGTCTGCGGAGCGTCTCCCTGGGGCGCGCCGCCCTGTTGACGGCGGGCGCGCATCTTCGACATGGCGGTCTTCAGCTCGTCCACGGTCACCTTGCCGTCGCCGTCGGCGTCGACCAGGGCGAAGCGCTCCTCCTTGCGGCCGGCGGCGACCCATTCGGCCTTGTCGACGACGCCGTCGCCGTTCTTGTCCCAGGCCTTATGAATGGTCTCGGGCGAGGGCATCTGGGCCAGGACGGGGCCGGCGACCAGGGCGGTGAGGGTGGTCAGGGCGAGAGCGGCGATCTTGCGACGCATGCGTGGTGTTTCCTTCTTGGGAGATGTGTCCCTTGGAGCGGACCATCCATGCGGCATGTTGCGGCTATATTTCGATGGTCGGCGAGATTGCGGCGGCCGTGGACCCGTCAGTCTTTGACGACGCCGACCTTGGACCAACCGGCGCCGCGCAGCCGCTCCAAAACGGCGGTGTAAGTCCCGTATGTCACGGTCTCGCCGGCGCGGATCATGACCTGCTGCTGGCTTTTGTCGCGCAGAGTGGACGCGGCGGCGACGTCGCGGGCCAGGGTGTCCAAGCTGGACGGCTTACCGTTGACCTGGATCGTCTCCTCAGGCGTGATGAAGATGTCGATCGGCTTGGACGCCGGCCTGGCCGGAGCGGCCGGCGGCAGATCGACCTTGATCGACACGGTCGTCATCTTGGCGAAGAGCAGTCCCCAGACCACCAGCGCCAGGGCGACCGACGCCAGGGCCAGGCCGAGGACCCGCTTCCAGTCCACGCCTAGTGCTTCCCGCGGTCGCGGCCGAAGTTCGGTTCGGCGCTTTCCTGGCCGGCCGCCACGATGCCGCGGCGGATGGCGCGGGTGCGGGTGAAGTGGGCGTGCAGGGTGTCGGCGTCGCCCCAGCGGATGGCGCGGCTCATGGCCTGCAGGTCCTCGGTGAACCGGCCCAGCATCTCCAGCACCGCGTCCTTGTTGGCCACGAAGATGTCGCGCCACATGGTCGGGTCGCTGGCGGCGATGCGGGTGAAGTCGCGGAAGCCCGAGGCCGAGAACTTGATCACCTCGCTCTCGGTGACGTTCTCCAGGTCGGCGGCGCTGCCCACGATCGTATAGGCGATCAGGTGGGGCAGGTGGCTGACGACCGCCAGCACCAGGTCGTGGTGCTTCTCGTCCATCAGTTCGACCTGGGCTCCGAAGGCGCGCCAGAAGGCCGACAGCTTGGCGACGGCGGCGGCGTAGGCCTCGTCGTCGCTCTCGGCCGGGGTGAGGATGGTCCAGCGGTTCTCGAACAGCTCGGCGAAGCCGGAGTCGGGGCCCGATTGCTCGGTGCCGGCGATCGGGTGGCCGGGGATGACGAAGACCTTGGACAAGGCCTCGGCGTGGGCGCGGAAAGCTTCGCCGACATTGGCCTTGGTCGAGCCGACGTCGGTCAGGGTGGCGCCGGCCTTCATGTGCGCGGCCAGGGCCGCGACGACGTCGGCGATCGACAGCACCGGGGTGGCGATCACCACCAGGTCGGCGTCCTTGACCGCCTCGGCGATGTCGCCGGTCACATGCTCGGCGAGGCCCAGCTCGGACACGCGGGCGCGATGGCTCTCGCTGGCGTCGGCCACGGTGACCTGGCCGACCACGCCGTGTTCGCGGGCCGCGCGGATGATCGAGCCGCCGATCAGGCCGCAGCCGATCACGGTCATCTTCGGATAGAGCACGCCCGGATGGCTCATCGGGTCACGAACTCGCGCAGCAGCTCGACCACGGCCCGGTTGTGCTCTTCCAGGCCGATGGTGATGCGGATGGCGTCAGGCAGGCCGTAATTGGCGACCGCCCGGACCAGATAGCCTTTCGACGCGAGGAAAGCCTCGGCCTCAAGGGCGGTCTTGCCGGCCTTGGGCGGGAAGTTCACCAGCACGAAGTTGGCGGCCGAGGGCGTGACTTCCAGGCCCAGGCCGCCGATCTGCTGGGTCAGCCACGGACGCCACCGCTCGACAAGGGCGACCGAGCGCTGCTGGAACTCGGTGTCGGCCAGGGCGGCGATGGCCGCGTCCTGGGCCGGGATCGAGGTGTTGAACGGCGGGCGGATGCGCTCCAGCGGATCGATGATCCCCGCCGGCCCATAGCCCCAGCCCACTCGCAGGGCCGCTAGACCGTGGAGCTTGGAGAAGGTGCGGGTGACGATGACGTTCTCGGCCGTGCGGGCCAGGTCGAGACCGTCCTCGAAGCGCGGGTCGGTGCAGAACTCGGCATAGGCGCCGTCCAGCACCAGCACCACCGACGGCGGCAGGGCGGCGTGCAGGGCGCGGATCTCCTCGCCCGTCAGCCAGGTGCCGGTCGGGTTGGCCGGGTTGGCGATGAACACCAGGCGGGTGCGCTCGTCCACGCACTTGATCACCTCGTCCACGTCGATGCGCTGGCCCGGCTCCTTGGCGAAGCGGACCTCGCCCTGGCAGGCGCGAGCCCCGATCGCATAGGCGGCGAAGCCGTGCTCGCCCTGGACGATGTTGTCGCCGGGCTCGAGATACACCTGGTTCAGCAGGGCGAAGATCTCGTCCGACCCGTCGCCCAGGGTGATGCGCTCGACCTCGAGCTTATAGTGAGCGGCGATGGCGGCGCGCAGGGCCGCGCCCTTGCCGTCCGGATAGATGTGCATCCGATCGACCGCGTCGCGATAGGCGGCCTTGGCCTTGTCGCTGCTGCCCAGGACGTTCTCGTTGCTAGACAGCTTCACCGGATGGGCCACGCCCTCGATCTTCGACTTGCCGCCCACATAGGCGGCGATGTCGAGGATGCCCGGCTTGGGCGTGGGGCGCGGCGCGGCGAAGCGGTCGGTGGTCGGAGCGGTCATCTGGAAAACTCGGTAGGCGAAGGCGGTCTTCTTACACGTCGAAGGGTGTCGGCGCAGCCCCGATGACGCCCGTAAGGGACCCCGGCGCGCGGGCCAGGCGCTCGTCGCCGACCTGGTAGAAGCCGAGCAGCGAGAACAACTTCAGCCCGCCGGCCTCGGCGACCAGTTCGGCGGCCACGCCGTCCTGGGACAGGGCGTCGATGATGGCGACGGAGCTCTTGGCGCTGTCGGTGACCCAGAAGGTCTGGTCGCCGCCGGTGGGCTCGACCTCGACCTCGGCCACGGCGAAGGCGGCCTGCGGGCCCCAGCGCTCCAGGCACGGCAGGGCCGCGAAGATCTTCAGCTTCGGCTCGGCCAGCAGCCGGCCCCACCAGGCGCTGTCGGGCGCTAGGCCCAGGACCGAGACGCCCCACGGGGTCTTGGCGGCGGCCAGGGCTTCCTTGTCGGTGGCGACCAGCTTCATCGGTGGGGCGACGCCGAAGCGCAGGCGGGTCAACTCGACGGCGCGGGCGGGATTGGGGCCGCCCCAGACGGTCAGGTGATAGGGGCCCTGGCGCGTCAGGCTGTCGGACATCAGCTCGCGCCAGATGCGGATGACCAGGGCGTCGCTGGCGGCCTTGCGGGGGGCCTCCACCAGCTTGCGGACGATCAGGGCCTCGCGGCCGGGACGAAGACCGAAGCCGGTGTCGCCCGCCGCCTGCTTGGCGGCCGCCACCGCCCGCGCCAGACCGGCCCGCTCGTCCAGCAGGGCCAGAAGCTCACCGTCGATGGCGTCGATACGCCATCGGACCTCGTCCAGCGAAGGCGTCGCGTCGCCTGCGTCGCTACCCATGATTTATCCCCGAAATTGGAGGCCGGACCATAGACTTTGCCGCCGGAGGCGCAATAGGGCGCGGTCATGGGAATAAACTTGCTTTCGAGGAACTTTGGTCGCCGCTCAATAAACTCGCGGCGCAGGGCCCGTATCGAACAAGCCCAGGCGCGTGCGGCCCTTCTCGAACCGCAGCGTGGCCGACAGGGTCGGGTCGCGGCCCATGGCTTGGGCGATGGCCGCGGCGGCGGCTTCGGGGCTTTTAATGGCGTCGCCGGGCGAAGGGATTTCGCGGACGGTAACGTCCAGCGCCCCTTGCAGGCGGCCGTCGTCATCCACGGTCAAGGCTCCGGACTTGGCCTCCAGCAGCGCCTCGCCCGCGGTCAGCTTGCCTTGCTGCACCGTCAGGGCCCCGCCCGCGTCGGACCAGTCGTTGACCGCGTCGGCCCAGCTGGATCCGTGCAGGACACTGACCTTGCTGATCTTGGAATCCCAGATCAGGTCGGCGGTCCGGTCGGCGGCGATGCGGCCCATCAGGCCCGTGAAGCGGGCCTTGGCGCCCTTGGCCTCGAAGAAGATCGCGCCCTGGTCCTCGGGGCCGGGGCGCACGTGAAGCTGCAGGCCGGCCGTCGACAGCAGCGGGAAGGGCGCGGCGCCGGCCACTGGGGTGAAGACCAGATTCGCGCCCTCGACCGAGATCCGCGGCGGATAGCGATCGAAGCCGGCGAAGCTGGCGCGCAGGGCCTGGCCGGTGATGGCCACGTCGCCGTTGATCGGACGGGTCATGACCACCCCTTGGGGCGCCACCACCACCCAGTGTCCGATGTCGTAGGCGTTAGCCTCGCCGTTCAGTACGGGCGCGCGCAGGGCCCAACCCGACGGCTCGGCGACGCGGGCGTTGACCAACTTCACGTCCATGCGGAACGGGTAGCCGCTGAAGGTCCGGCTCTCCCATGACATGTCGTAGCCGCGTGATTTCAGCGACAGGGCGGTGGCGTCCATCCGCTGCTCGGCCTGGCCGCGCAGCCAGAACCAGCCGATGCTCCAACCGACGGCGACGATCGCCAGAATGACGAAAGGCGCCACAAGACCACGACGCCGGGGCTTGCGGGACGGGGCGGCGGCGCTATGGGTCATGGAACAGGCGGCTCCGGTCGGGAACAGTGATGAGCGTAGAAGGCAAGCTCCCAGACGGGGATGACCGCTGGGTGTTCGGATATGGATCGCTGATGTGGCGACCCGGGTTCCCGTTCATAGAGCGAAGAACGGCTCTGCTCCATGGGCGCCGCCGCGCCTTCTGCATCTATTCGGTCCACCACCGAGGAACCTACGAGCGCCCGGGCCTAGTGCTGGGTCTGGCGCCGGGCGGGGCGGTGCGGGGCGTCGCCTATCGGGTCGCGGCCGCCGAGTGGCCCGAGGTCTACGCCTATCTGCGCGAACGCGAGCAGCCGACCGAGACCTATTTCGAAGCCTGGTCCGAGTTGAAGATCGATGGGAACGGCAAGGTGAAGTCGCTAGTCTTCCTGTCGGACATGAAGCACGGCCAGTGGGCCGGGGCTCTGACCCTGGAACAGCAGGCCGAGCTGATCGCCGGGGCCCAAGGCCTCTCGGGGCGCAACATCGACTATCTGCGCGACTTGGTCCTGCATCTGCGCGAGGACGGCGTGCGCGATCACGCCATGGAGACCCTGCTGAAGATGGTCGAGGCGCGGGAAGCGGCGGCGGCCTAGGCGTCGCTCGCGCGGATCGCCTCGAGTTGGCGGTAGGCCTCGCCCGCTCGCCGGTCGCAGATCGCCCGCAGATCGTCGCCAGCTTCCTGTTGCTTGGCCGCCGCGTCGGGGACGAAGTGCTGGCCGGGCTCCTTGGCGTCGCGGGCGCTCGCGGCGCGCATCGTCGCCTCCTCTTCGGTGGAGACTTCGACGCCGAAGTGCGGCAGGACCTTCGTAAACAGCGCTTGTGGCAGGTCGGCGTAGTTCACCAATCGTCCGCCGCCGGCCTGGTAGTGATCGGCGGCCGTCTCGCACAGCACGGCCAGCACCTGGGCGCAGTAATCGGCGTCGGATCTTTGGGGCGTCTCTAAGCCCAGCCGGGCCGAGGGGACCAATTCGGGGATCATCTGCACCCCTCGCCGGCGCAGGTGCGAGACCAGCACCTCGACCGGCTCGCGATAGACGAAGACCCAGGGCGCCTCCGGGAAGGCGCGGCGGAACAGCGGCAGGTCGCGCACGTGCCAGCAGTCCAGCTTCAGGAACAGCCGGGTCTCGCCGGCTCGGGCCTGCCCGAGGGCCGCGACCATGGCCCGCAGCGCCTGGACCTTGGCCTCAACATCGACCTCCAGCCGCAGCACCGCGTCGATCGGCGGGGCCTCGGAAATCACGACATTGGCCGGCGAGGCCGCCAGCATCTGGGCCGTCAGGGTCGAGCCGCAGCGCGACATGTGGAAGATCAGGCCGTCGGGCGCGCCTTCGCCGGAAACGGGCAGGGGCGTGCAAAGGCGGACCAGTCGGTTCAGCGGCCGATAGCTCGCCCAGGTCAGCTCGTCCGCGTAGAACGGCGCGGTCAGCCGCCGAGGGCCGACCCAGCGCCAGCGGACGGCGGGTGTTCCGTCCTGGTCCGAGACCTCGAAGGGCAGCCAGCCGTGCGGAACGACCGCACGCTCGGCGGGCGGGACGGACGTGGTCTCGACCGCCATGCGAATTTCGGCGGCGTCGACCGCCAGGCCGGCCGCTCTCGCCGCCTCCGCCGCGCGCGTGGCGAAGATCTTGGGATCGATCAGAGCGTCAAGGGCTTGCGACAGGGCGGCGTCGTCGAGGATCAGGTCGCGCAACGCCTCCAGGCCCGTCGTCATCGTCTCCGCCATCCCCTTGCGGCGCCGCTCGAAAGCGCACTAGCGTCACTGGATGGCCTACCCGGACAGATTGCAACTGCCGTTGAGCTTCGACCCGGTCCTGCTGCGGCGCGACCTGGACGCCCTGGAGGCCACGCCCTGGACCTCGCACTTCGTCCGCCAGAACTACGAGGGCGACTGGAGCGTGATCCCCCTGCGTTGCGCGGCCGGCGAGACCCATCCGATCCGGATGATCTATTCCGACCCGGCGGCCACCGACTTCGTCGACACGCCCTTCCTCGAGCCCTGTCCTTATTTCCGGAAGGTGATCGCCGCCTTCGCCTGTCCGGTGCGCAGCGTGCGCCTGATGCGTCTGACGCCGGGCTCGGTGATCAAGGAGCACACCGACCTCGACCTGGGCGTCGAAAGCGGCGCGGCGCGCATCCACGTACCCGTCACGACCAATCCCGACGTCGAGTTCCTGCTCAACGGCCGGCGCGTCGACATGAAGGAAGGCCAGGCCTGGTACCTGCGCCTGGGCGACCCCCACGCCGTGGCCAATCGCGGCGCGGAGGACCGGGTGCACCTGGTGCTGGACCTCGAGGCCAACGCCTGGCTGATGGCCTTCTTCGAGGGGGCGGCCGGGGACATGCCCTCGCGGCGTGTCCCCACCCGCTAGCGCCGAGCCAGGACTTGGGGACACGCCGCAAGGGCATGTCCCCGGGCGAAACCTATAGCCCCTCGTCCTCGAGCGCCTTCGTCGCCGTGTCGATCCGGGTCTGCAGCTCGCGCATGAACTCGCCGCGCTTCAGGCCGGCGGGGATGGGCGGCAGATATTCGAAGACGATCGTGCCGGGCGGGCGCAGGAAACCGCGCGGCCAGTGGACGCCGCAGTTCAGGGCCAGCGGGGTCACCGGCATGTCCAGCTCGCGATAGAGCGCCGCGATGCCGGGCTTGTAGTCGCCGGGAACGCCGACCTCGCCGCGTGTGCCTTCCGGGAAGATCACGACCTGGCGGGTCTCCTTCATGCGCTCGACCGTGTCGCGCACCAGCTTCTTCAGGGCGGTCGAGTGGCCTTCGCGGTCCACCACCACCATGCGCGCCTTCAGCCCATGCCAGCCGAACAGCGGCACCATCAAGAGTTCCTTCTTCATCACGAAGCAGGCGTCGGGCAGCAGGGCGAACTGGCTGAAAACGTCGAACATCGACTGGTGCTTGGCGGCGATCAGGGCCGGGCCCGTCGGCTTGTACCGCTGGCCGCGCACCTCGACCTTGATGCCCGCCAGCCACCGCAGGGCGACGATCAGCCCCTTGGCCCACGTCTTCAGCGACCAGGTGTTGGCCGCGCGCGGCAGGGGGTAGGTCACGATCATGCCGATGGCCCAGACCACCGACCACAGCCAGAAGAACAGCTGGAACAGGAACGAACGCAGATAGATCAAGACGCTTCCTTCGCCGGCTCGTGGCCGACCTTCTCCTTGGGACCCAGCTTGAGGAACGCCTCACGGCCCAGGATCGCCAGGTACTTGCAGTATTCCACGGTCATGCGCCGGGCGCTCGTGCCGCCTTTCCACCAGCGGTGGGCGTTCAGGCTCTCGGTGACGACCGGATAGGGGTGCAGGGTCACGTCCGGCATGGCCGCGTGCAACTCCAGCATCGAGCGGGGCATGTGGTAGTCGGCGGTGACCACGATCAGGCTGTGATAGTCCTTGGCCTTGGCCCACTCGGCGCTTTCGCTGGCGTTGCCGATGGTGTCGGCGGCGGCGTAGCCCAGGTCGACGCAGCAGTCGTAGATCGGCCGCACGGCCTTGGTCACGCCGAGCACGTCGTCGCGCGAGGCCTCGCGGTTGACGCCCGAGATCAGCAAGCGCTTGCCCTTGCCGGCTTCCAAGAGCTTGGTGGCCTGCTCCAGCCGCACGTTGGAGGCGCCGGTCAGCACAACCACCCCGTCCGAGACGGGCGGTTCGGCGGCCGGGGTCGACTGGTCGACGCGGCTGGTGAAGGCCAGCAGGCCCACGAACCAGACCATCACCACGATCAGCAAGGCGGCGAAGCTCTTCACGGCATGCCTCTCAACAGGCGCAGGGACGCGGCGCGGGCCGCGATCCCGGCCACCAGCGCCGCCACCAGCGGGCAGGGCAGGGGCGCCAGGAGATCGATCCAGGCCAGCGGCAGGACCGGCGTCAGTCCCTGGCCGCCCCCCACGAGCCGCGCCGCCGCCCCGATCATGGCCGCGCCCGCCCCGCCCAGCAAGCCGGCGAAGAAGGCCATGCCCGCGAAGCGGTTCTGGAACAGGTTGGCGATGAAGCTGTCCTCGGCGCCGGACAGGTGCAGGACCTCGACGATGTCGTGCCGGGCGGTCAGGGCGGCGCGGGTGGCGAAGACGATCACGGCGGCCGCCGCCGTGGCGATCAGGGCGAAGACCCCGATGGCGGCCCAGCCGGCCAGGCGCGCGGCGTGCTCGATGTCGGCGATCCAGCGGCTGTGGTCGTCGACCACCGCGTCGACATTGGCGTCCTTCAGGGCCTTGGTCAGGGTGGCGGCGGTGGCCGGAGCCTTGGCATCGAGATCCAGGGTCACCAGGCGCGGCACGGGCAGGTCGGCGATCAGGGCCTCGCGGCCAATCCAAGGTTCAAGAAGCGCCTCGGCCTTCTCCCTAGGCAGGGCGCGGGCCTCGCTGACGCCCTTGACGCCCGACAGGGTCTCGGCGGCGCGGGCCGCGGCGCTGTCGGGACTTTCGCTGGCGCGCGGGCGGACCACGACGGTGGCCGAGCCGGTCAGCTGCGCCGTCCAGCCGGTGGCGGCGCGGGTCGAGGCGATCGCCGCCAGGGCCGTCAGGCAGGCCAGGAAGCACAGCACGGCGACCACGAACACCAGCGACCCGTCGCGGGCGTCGCGCGGCGGCAGCAACTGGCCGGGCTTCCAGCGGGCGACCGAGAACTCGCTCACGCGTCGTCCTCCTCGCCGTAGTCTTCGTCATAGGCCTCGCCCGTCGCCTCGTCGGCGAAGTCGACCAGGCGACCCTGTTCCAGATGCAGGGTGGGTCGGTTGGCCCGGGCGACCAGGTCCTCGTCATGGGTGGCGATCAGCACCGTGGTGCCCAAGCGGTTCAGCTCGACGAACAGCCGCAGCAGGCGCAGCGACATTGCCGGGTCGACATTGCCGGTGGGCTCGTCGGCCAGCAGCACGTCGGGCCGGTCGACCACGGCGCGGGCGATGGCCAGGCGCTGCTTCTCGCCGCCCGACAGGGTGGCGGGCAGGGCGTGCATGCGGTCGCCCAGACCCACCCATTGCAACAGCTCGGCGACGTCGTCGCGATAGGTCGCGGGCTTGCGGCCGCTGATCCGAAGCGGCAGGGCGGCGTTGTCGAACACCGACAGGTGGTCCAGCAGGCGGAAGTCCTGGAACACCACGCCGATCCGGCGGCGGACGAACGGCAGGTCCTCGGGTCGGGTCAGGCTGATGTCACGCCCGAACAGCTCCACGCGACCCCGTGACGCACGATGCGCCAGGTAGATCAGCTTCAGCAGCGAACTCTTTCCGGCGCCTGACGGGCCGGTGAGGAAATGGAAAGACCCTGGGTGTAGGGTAAACGTGAGATCGCTGAGCGTTTCCGGCCCGCGTCCATACCGCATCGAAACCCCTTCGAAGCGGACGACCGGGACGGAGCCGCCATCCTGGACGTCTTCGATGCGCAAGGGTGTGTCGCTGGGTCGTGTGGACATGGCTGGCAAAATCGGCGACCTCGTTTGTAGGAGCGGGGAGCGTCCGATTCGCGGCCATGATACTGACCTGTCCCGAGTGCGCTAGCCGCTATTTCGTCGACGATTCGAAGGTCGGTCCTTCGGGGCGCACGGTGCGCTGCGCGTCGTGCGGCGCCCGCTGGACCGCGCGGAACGAAGACGATCTCGATCTGTTCGACGAACCCTCGGCGGCCGACCTGGCCGCGGCCGAGGTGCTGGCCAAGCTGGAAGGCCAGAACGCCGCCGGCGACCTCGAAACCCCCGTCAACGAACTGCCGGGCGAGGAACTGCCCAAGGTGTTCCGCGCGCGCGCCGACGCCGAGCGCCGCCTGAAGGAAGCCAAGACCACGGGCATCATCTGGGGCGGCATGGTCGCCATGATGTTCTTGTTGATGGGCGGCGCATGGCTCTTCAACGTCAATATCGCCAAGCTCTGGCCAAGCACGGCAGGCGCCTACGCCTTCGTGAACCATCCGGTGAACACCGTCGGCCTTGTGGTCGAGGAGTTGAAGGCCGAGCCGTCGATGCAGGACGGCCACGCGGCCATCACCATCACCGGCGTGTTGCGCAACATCACCGACAAGCCGGTGAAGACGCCGCCGCTGCGCGTGGCCCTGCTGAACCAGCATGGCAAGCGGGTGGCCGGTCAACTGGCCGCCGCCGCCGATCCGCTGATTCCGTCCAGCCAGACCCGCCACTTCTCGGTGACCCTGCTGGACCCGCCGCGCACGGCCAACACTCTGGAGATCGGCTTCGCCCTGGAGCCCGGCGCGGCCAAGCACGCCGGTCCGGCGGGCCATGTGGAGAAGGTCTCCAACCCTGAAGCGCCCTCGCTGCGCGGCGCCCAGGACCAGCCGGCCGAGCTGGCGGCCGGCAGCGAAACGCCGGTCGATGGGACGCAAGGTACTGGACACGAGGCCCCCGGTCATGAGACCGGAGCGGTCGAACCGGCCCAGGCCGACCATCACTGACCCAAATTCCGGCCAAGAAATCCTGAAATGACCGAACGCTCCGCCCCCGAAGTCCTGATCTCCCAGGAAGAAATCGCTGAGCGGGTCGAGGCCCTAGCGAAAGCCATCGCGCCGCGGATCGACGACGACACCGTGGTGGTCTGCCTGCTGACCGGCGGCCTGTGGTTCGCCGCCGACCTGACCCGGGCGCTGTGGCGCGCCGGTCGCGACGTGCGCTTCGACGCCCTGTGGCTGGCTTCGTATCACGACGAGCGCAAGAGCTCGGGCCGCTGCGAGGTCCGCGCCGACCTGCAGCGTCCGCTGATCGGCCGCCGCGCCCTGGTCGTGGACGACGTGCTCGACACCGGCCTGTCGCTGGGCGAGGCCGCCAAGCTGGTCAAGGACGCCGGCGCCAGCGAAGTGCTGACCGCCGTCTTCGCCCGCAAGCCCTGGGACAAGCCGCGCATCGAGCCCGACTTCATCGCCTGGGAAGCCCCGGCCCGCTACCTGGTCGGCTACGGCCTGGACGACGAAGGCAAGAGCCGCGGCCTGCCGTATATCGGCGCGCTGGACTAACGCAGCCAGTTTTCGATCCGGAGGCCGGCGACACGAGAGAACTCCCGTTCGTTGTCGGTCACCAGGATAAAGTCGAGCGCCAGGGCGTGCGCGGCGATGAGCATGTCGTTGCCGCCAATCGGTGTGCCCGCCAGTTCTAGGCGCGTGCGGACTTCGCCATAGAGATGATCGACGGGCGGACTGAGCGGCAGGATTTCGATTGCCGCCAGCACCTGCTCGAGTTGACGCGTCAGTCGGTCGGATCCGCGCTTGGCGGCGCCGAACCGGAGCTCGGCGGCCACGATCACGTTGGTGCAGACGGCGTCGTCGCCCGTCTGGAGCAAACGGCTCGCGGCCGGACCAGCCGGCCTGCGCACCAAGTCAGATATGATGTTGGTGTCTAGAAGGCGACGATCGCTCACAGATCGACGGGCTCGGGCGTCGGATCGTCGATCGGAGCGAAATCGTCGTCGATGGGCTCCAGTGAGGCCAGCACCGCCAGCAGCGAGCGCCTAGGGGCCGGTTCCAGGATGAGGCGGTCGCCATCCTTACGCAGGATCGCTTCATCGCCGGGGAATTCGACTTCGCGAGGAATACGGACGGCTTGGTTACGTCCGTTGCGGAACAGTTTGACGTGCTTCTCGTAACCCATGGTGAGCTCCGGCCTATGCCGCAGCATAGGTCGGTCTCGAGCTTAGCGCAAACGCGCTCTGGGTGCGATCAGCTACACCCAGTCCGGCGGCGCGTCCCTCCCCAGCATCTCCTCGTATGACGGCCGCGCCCGGATCACCGCGAACTTGTCGCCGTCGACCAGCACTTCGGGGACCAGCGGTCGGGTGTTGTACTCGCTGGACATCGCTGCGCCGTAGGCTCCGGCGGACATGAAAGCCACCAGGTCGCCCGGGCCGAACGGGGGCAGGGCGCGGTCGCGGGTGAAGGTGTCGCCGGTCTCGCAGATCGGGCCGACCACGTCGTAGACGGTCTCGCCACCACGCTTGATCACGGGGCGGATGTCGTGGAACGCGTCGTACATGGCCGGACGGATCAGGTCGTTCATGGCCGCGTCGATGACCAGGAAGCGCTTGCCCTCGGGTCGCTCGTGGACGTGGATCACCTCCGACACCAGCACCCCGGCGTTGGCGGCGATCACCCGGCCCGGCTCGAAGGCGAGCTTCACGGGCAGGCCCTTCGTGACCTCGCCGACCATCTTGGCGAACTCGGCGGGCGAGGGCGGTTCGGGCATGTCGAAATAGGGCACGCCCAGGCCGCCGCCCAGGTCGAGGCGCTCGACGTGCAGGCCTTCGCCCAGCAGTTGCTCGACCAGGCCCCGCATCTTGGTGAAGGCCGCGCGCATGGGCGCAAGGTCGGTGATCTGGCTGCCGATGTGGCAGGCCACGCCGATCGGGTCGAGGTTGGCGTTGTTGCTGGCGTTGGCGTAGAGGCGCGCGGCCTCGGCGAACGAGACGCCGAACTTGTTCTCGGACTTGCCGGTGGCGATCTTGGCGTGGCCGCCGGCCGCGACGTCCGGATTGACCCGAAACGCCACCTTGGCCTTCATGCCCAGCTCGGCGGCGACCTCGGCGACCAGGTTCAGCTCAGGCTCGGACTCGACGTTGATCTCGGCGACGCCGGCCTTCAGCGCGAAGGCGATCTCGCCGCGCTTCTTGCCCACGCCCGAGAACACGATGCGCTCGCCGGGGACGCCGGCGGCCAGGGCGCGGCGGACCTCGCCTTCGGACACCGTGTCGGCGCCGGCGCCCAGGTTACCCAGGACCTTCAGCACCGCGACGTTCGAATTGGCCTTCACGGCATAGGCCACCAGCGGATCGACCACGCCGGCGGCCAGCAGCGCGTCGCGGAACACCGTGAAGTGCCGCTCCAGCGTGGCGCGCGAATAGACATAGACCGGCGTGCCGACCTCGGCCGCGATGCGCGTCAGGGGGACGCCTTCGCAGGCCAGGCCCTCCGGGCCGTATTCGAAATGGTTCACGCTTAAGGGCCTAGTTGGGCTGCGAGCTGGGGAAGCCGGCGCCCGAGGGGCCGCCGAAGGGGTCGGACTGGGTGCCGCCCAGCGGCGCGGCGCGGGTCGTGCGGTTGCTCGACGCCGGGTCCATGTTCTCCTGCGTGCCGTTGGCGCGGGCAGGCTGGTTGGCCTGGGCCGAGCTCTGGCGGCGCTGGGCCTCGTAGGCGGCCTTCTTCTGGGCGTTCCACAGCGGGGCGGGCCGCTCCAGCTCGGCCTGCTTGCCGCAGGCGGCGGCGGTCAGGGCCAGGGCGGCGAGGGTCAGCAGGGCGATAGGGCGACGGATCATCCGAGCAATTCCTTCCAACGCGCGATCTGGGCGCGGACCTGGGCGGGAGCGGTCCCGCCGTAACTCATGCGGCTGGCCGCCGAGGCGGCCGGGGTTAGGACGGCATAGACCGCGTCGGTGATCCGTGGCTCGATGGCCTGGAACTCTCCGAGCAACAGGTCCGCCAGATCGACGCCTTTGGTTTCAGCCGCCTTCACGGCCGAGCCTGTCACGTGATGGGCGTCACGGAAAGGCATGTTCAGTTCGCGGACCAGCCAGTCGGCCAGGTCGGTGGCCGTCGAGAAACCCGCGCCGGCGGCGGCGGCCATCTTTTCGGTGTTGGGCGTCAGGTCCGACACCATGCCGGCCATGGCCAGCAGGGAGAGCTCCAAGGCGTCGAAGGCCTCGAAGGTCGGGACCTTGTCCTCCTGCATGTCCTTCGAATAGGCCAGCGGCAGGCCCTTCATGACCACGGTCAGGGTGGTCAGCGAGCCCAGGATCCGGCCGACCTTGGCGCGGATCAGCTCGGCCGCGTCGGGGTTCTTCTTCTGCGGCATGATCGAGCTGCCGGTCGTGAAGGCGTCGGTCAGCTTGATGAAGCCGAACATCGGCGTCGTCCACAGCACGATCTCCTCGGCCAGGCGCGACAGGTGCGTGGCGGTGATCGAGGCGGCCGACAAGGCTTCCAGGGCGAAGTCGCGGGCCGAGACGCTGTCCAGCGAGTTGGCGGTCGGGCGGTCGAAGCCCAGGGACGCGGCCGTCTGGTGGCGGTCGATCGGGAAGGGCGAGCCGGCGAGGGCCGCCGCGCCCAGCGGGCACTCGTTCATCCGGGCGCGGGCGTCGCGGAAGCGCGAGGCGTCGCGGCCGAACATCTCGACATAGGCCATCAGGTGGTGGCCGAAGGTCACCGGCTGGGCCGGCTGCAGGTGGGTGAAGCCGGGCATCAAAAGGGCCGCGTGCGGCTCGGCCTTGACCAGGAGAGCGCGCTGCAGGGCCTTCAGGCC
>JAGIBE010000231.1:0-26126 GCA_017744495.1 Caulobacter sp.
GTTCGCCGGCACGATCTCGCCCAAATAATAATTCCCTTCCCTTGACTCACCCGGCTCAGGGGACCAAACGCCCGCCCATGCTCCCGCGCTATATAAGACCCCGGTTGGTAGCGATCCTGGCGGCCGCGTTTCTCGCCAGTTGGATCGCTCAGGGCCTTACCTTTGCGATCCTTCGCGAAAACTCCTCCCTCGCCGCAGCCTCCGACTTGATCGAGCGCGAACTCCCGATCGGGCGCCACGACCGGATCACCGTTTACCTGACGCCAGTTCAGAACCTGATCATGCTGACGGCGCAAGGCGCCCACATCCTGTTGGGCCTGACGACGGTGACTACCCTCCTCGCCGTGTGCTTCACCTACCAGGAGCCGAAGTCGCGCGCGGAAAAGACGATCAAGCCTCTCAGCCTTGACTCCCGCCACGGACCCGAAGAAACCCCCCGCCCATGATCACCCGCTATTCGCGCCCCGAAGCCGCCGCCATCTGGTCCAGCCAGACCAAGTACAAGATCTGGTTCGAGATCGAGGCCCACGCCGCCGACGCCATGGCCGAGCTGGGGGTGATCCCCAAGCTGGCCGCGCAGACCATCTGGGAGAAGGGCCGCGACGCGGTCTGGGACAGCGACCGCATCGACGAGATCGAGCGCGTCACCAAGCACGACGTCATCGCCTTCCTGACCCACGTGTCGGAAATCGTCGGCCCAGAGGCCCGCTTCCTGCACCAGGGCATGACCAGCAGCGACGTGCTGGACACCTGCTTCGCCGTGCAGCTGTCGCGCGCCACCGACCTCTTGCTCGAAGACGTCGACCTGGTCCTGGCCGCCCTGAAGCGCCGGGCCCTGGAACACAAGATGACCGTCTGCGTCGGCCGCAGCCACGGCATCCACGCCGAGCCGATCACCTTCGGCCTGAAGCTGGCCGGCTACTACGCCGAGTTCCAGCGCGCCAAGGAGCGCCTGGCCATGGCCAAGTTCGAGATCGCTACCTGCGCGATCTCGGGCGCTGTCGGCACCTTCGCCAATGTCGATCCGCGCGTCGAACAGCACGTGGCCGACAAGATGGGCCTGGCGGTCGAGCCGGTCTCGACCCAGGTGATCCCGCGCGATCGCCACGCCGCCTATTTCGCCGCCCTGGGCGTGGTCGCCTCGTCGGTCGAGCGCCTGGCCACCGAAATCCGCCACCTGCAGCGCACCGAGGTGCTGGAGGCCGAGGAGCCGTTCGATCCGGGCCAGAAGGGTTCGTCGGCCATGCCGCACAAGCGCAACCCGATCCTGACCGAGAACCTGACCGGCCTGGCCCGTCTGGTCCGCTCGGCCGTGACCCCGGCCATGGAGAACGTCGCCCTCTGGCACGAGCGCGACATCAGCCACTCGTCGGTCGAGCGCGGCATCGGGCCGGACGCCACGATCCACCTCGACTTCGCCCTGCGCCGCCTGGCGGGCGTGATCGAGCGCTTCAACATCTATCCCGACAACATGGCCAAGAACCTGGACAAGCTGGGCGGCCTGGTCTTCTCGCAGCGCGTGATGCTGGCCCTGACCCACAAGGACGTCAGCCGCGAGGACGCCTACGCCGCCGTCCAGGGCAACGCCATGAAGGTGTGGCGCGGCGAGGGCCGGTTCATCGACTTCCTGAAGGCCGACCCGGTGGTCTCCAAGGCCCTGACGGACGCCGAACTCGAGGAGCTGTTCGACCTGGGCTACCACACCAAGAACGTCGACGTGATCTTCAAGCGCGTGTTCGGCGAGCAGGCATAGGCCTCCTCCCATGATCCGCAAGGCGGGCTTCCCGGCGGTCGTCGACGCGCGTACGCGCGTCCTGATCCTGGGCAGCCTGCCGGGCGAGGCCTCGCTGGCCGTCCAGCAGTACTACGGCAATCCCCGCAACGCCTTCTGGCGGCTGATGGAGGGCGTGCTCGACACCCCCTTGGTCCCGCTGGCCTATGACGAACGCCTGGCCGCCCTGATCTCGCGTGGCGTCGGCCTGTGGGACGTGATCGCCGAGGCCGAGCGCCCCGGGAGCCTGGACGCCGCCATTCGCGATCCGGCGGCCAATGACCTCCTGGCCCTGATCGAAACCCTGCCGAACCTTCGGGTCGTGGCCTTCAATGGTGGAACGGCCGCCAAGCTGGGCGGCCGACTGATCGGCGACCGCGTCGCCACCCTGGCCCTGCCCTCCTCCAGCCCGGCCCACGCCGCGCGGAGCTTCGAGCAGAAGGCGGACGCCTGGAACGGCCTGCGAGCCTTCCTGATTACCAGAGCCGGCTGACGCCGTAGCCGTCGAACACGGTCTCGTTCGAGACCAGCAGCATGTTCTCGACCATCGCCTGGGCGATCAGCAATCGGTCGAACGGGTCCTTGTGCGGGATATCGAGGGAGCCGGCGCATCGCGCGTGGACCAGCGTCACCGGCAAGGGCAGAAAGCCCAGCGCTTCGATTTCGGTTTCAAATCGAGCCGCCAGCACAGCGGCCTCGGGAAGTTTGCCGAGACGGTGTTTCGTCGCGATCTCTATCGCCGAGACGGCGCTGACAAACACCGCCGAGCTTTCCGCGGCGATAGCGGCCATCGCTACAGCGCCCAGGCGCGGATCCTGATGTCCCCACCAAATCAGCGCGTGGGTATCAAGCAGCAGCCTCAATCGCCCTCGCCATTCCACAGGGCCAGGTCGTAATCAGGCAACGGATCGAAGAAACTGTCCGAGAAACCGAAACCGACCCGCCCCTTCCACATCCCCGCCTGGCGCTTCGGTTTGGGCGCTTCGGCAGGCTCGGGCACGATCCGCGCCACCGGCGTCTTGCCCCGCGCGATCACGACCTCGCCGCCCGCTTCGACTTCGGCCAGCAGCCGCGAAAGGTTGGTCTTGGCGTAATGGATGGTGACGACGGTCATCAGGATCCGCTCCTTAGCTAACCATCTTAGCTAAGTGCGCCCGGAAGGCAAGCCGACGGATCGCCGTTACATTACAGCTTATTCATCTGTGCCGGTCTCTCAACTAGGGCAGCATCCCCGGCTCTAAGGGGAGTTGTTCCTATGCGCCTGTTCCTGCTGGCCGCCGTCTCGGCGGTCGCCCTTTCCACGACGGCCCTCGCGGCTGATCCGCCCAACCAGCCTCAAGCGGGCAAGCCGATGTACGGCGATTGGGGCGTCGACCTGACCGCCGGCGACAAGACCGTCTCGCCCGGGGCGAATTTCGACAAGTACGCCAACGGCGCCTGGGCCGCGCGGACCCAGATCCCGCCCGACCAGGGCTCCGCCGGGGTCGGCTACGACGTCTACAACCGCTCGCAGGACCAGCTGCGCACCCTGATCGAGACCGCCGAGCCCTCGACCCAGATCGGCGCGCTGTACAAGAGCTTCATCGACGAGGCCAAGGTCGAGGCGGTGGACGACAAGCCGCTGAAGGCGGACCTGGCCAAGGTCGCCGCGATCAAGACCAAGGCCGACTTCGCCGTGGCCATGGGCGCCGCCCAAGGCGGGTTCGGCAGCGGCGTGTTCTCGCTCGACATCTATCCGGACGCCAAGAACCCCGAGATCAACACCCTCTATATCGGCCAGGCCGGCCTGGGCATGCCCGACCGCGACTACTACCTGACCGATGGCTTCAAGCCGCAGCGCGAAGCCTATCTGGCCTACGTCACGCGGGCCTTGAAGATGGCCGGCTATCCGGACCCGGCCAAGTCGGCCGCCGACGTCCTGGCCTTCGAGACCAAGATCGCCAAGGTCAGCTGGGAAGTCGCCGAGCGCCGCGACATCGACAAGACCTACAACCCCACCACCGTGGCCGAGCTGAACACCTACGCCCCGTTCCCCTGGTCGCCCTATCTGGCCGCGGCCGGCATGCCGGGCCTGACCAAGATGGTGCTGGGCGAGAAGACCGCCGTGCGCGACATCGCCAAGGTCTATGACGAGACGCCGCTGGACACCCTGAAGGCCTGGCAGACGTTCAACGTGGTCTCGGAGACCTCGCCCTACCTGTCCAAGCGCTTCGTCGACAGCCGCTTCGAGTACATCAAGGTCCTGACCGGCCAATCGGCCCTGCGCCCCCGCTGGAAGCGCGGCGTGCAGCTGGTCGACGGCAGCCTGGGCGAGGTGGTCGGCCAGACCTATGTCGCCAAGTACTTCCCGCCCAGCTCCAAGGCCCAGATGGTCGAGCTGATCGCCAACCTGAAGACGGCGATGGCCGCGCGCATCCAGAAAGCGCCGTGGATGAGCCCGGCCACCAAGACCGAAGCCCTGGCCAAGCTCTCCAAGATGCAGGTGATGGTCGGCTATCCCGACAAGTGGCGCGACTATTCGGGCCTGAAGCTGGACGTGAACGACCTCTACGGCAACGTCGCGGCCAGCCGGAAGTTCGAGTGGGCCTACACCCTGAGCGACCTGGGCAAGCCGGTCGATCACGGCAAGTGGGGCATGACCCCGCAGACCGTGAACGCCTACAACGGCGGACTGGAGAACAAGATCGTGTTCCCGGCCGGCATCCTGCAGGCCCCGTACTTCGACCCCAACGCCGACCCGGCGGTGAACTACGGCGCGATCGGCGCGGTGATCGGCCACGAGATCAGCCACGGTTTCGACGACCAGGGCCGCAAGATCGACGCCACGGGCAAGCTGCGCGACTGGTGGACGCCCGAGGACGCCAAGCGCTTCGACGCCCAGGCCGACGTGCTGGGCAAGCAGTACGACGCCTACGAACCGGTCCCCGGCTCACACATCAACGGCAAGCTGACCATGGGCGAGAACATCGCCGACCTGGCCGGTCTGCAGGTGGCTCTGGACGCCTACCACGCCTCGCTGGGCGGCAAGCCCGCGCCGGTGATCGGCGGGCTCACGGGCGACCAGCGCCTGTTCCTGGCCTTCGCCCAGTCCT
Organism: Caulobacter sp.; assembly: GCA_017744495.1. GTDB lineage: Bacteria > Pseudomonadota > Alphaproteobacteria > Caulobacterales > Caulobacteraceae > Caulobacter. The sequence continues at coordinate 4,864 of JAGIBE010000231.1, forward strand.
GGCAGGAAAAGGCTCGCGACGACTCGCTCAAGCAGCAGATGGCGTCCGACCCGCACGCCCCGTCATCGTTCCGCGTGGTGGGCCCCACCCGCAACGTCGACGCCTGGTACGACGCGTTCGGGGTCAAGCCCGGCGACACCTACTACCTGCCGCCGGAAGCCCGCTCGCGGGTCTGGTAGGGATCAAGAATGCAAAAGGGCCGCCCCGATGGGGCGGCCCTTTCAGCATCCGCGATGGGATGAACCTTATTCGCCGGCCGCGATCTGGCCGCGGGCCAGGGCCAGCAGCTCGTCCATCTTCCGGCGGACCTCGCCTTCGCTGACATTGACGCCCGAGCTCTTCAGGTCGCCGGCGACCTTGCGCAGCACGTCCTCGTCGCCCGGCTGTTCGAAATCGGACTTCACCACGGCGCGGGCGTACTCCTCGACCGTCGCCAGGCCCATCAGCTCGGCCGCCCACTCGCCCAGCAGACGGTTGCGACGGGCGGTCGCCTTGAATTCCTGTTCCTGCTCCAGCGCGAACTTACGTTCGAAACCCTGTTCGCGTTCGTCGAAGGTGGTCATGAAAGCCCCAATAGTCTCTGAGCCGGCTCCATATCCCGTGGCGAGCCGCCCGGCAATCGTAAGCAACGCCGCATCGCGTCCGATCCGTTCACAAAGCCGCTCACAATCCCGCCGCCGAAGCTAGGGCCGTTTGCGCCACGGGCGGCGTTCGGCTAGTTTCGGGACGACATTTTTCGTGAGCGGCCTTGAGTCGAACGCCGCGCGCAGCTATCCGCCGCGCGCGCTTTTCGTTTCTCCGGACTTTTCCGGGCCCGTTTTTTCGGGACAGGGGCGCGCCCGCAACCAGAAGGGCCTCGACGAGAGCCATGACCACCCGCCGCAAGAAGATCTACGAAGGCAAGGCCAAGATCCTGTACGAGGGCCCCGAGCCGGGCACCCTCATCCAGTACTTCAAGGATGACGCCACCGCCTTCAACGCCCAGAAGAAGGCGGTCCTCGAAGGCAAGGGCGTGATCAACAACCGCATCAGCGAGTACATCATGACTCGCCTGAACGCGATCGGCGTGCAGAACCACTTCATCCGCCGCCTGAGCCTGCGCGAGCAGCTGATCAAGGAAGTCGAGATCATCCCGCTCGAGGTCGTGGTGCGCAACATCGCCGCCGGCTCGATCGCCACGCGCCTGGGCCTGACCGAAGGCACCCCTCTGCCGCGCTCGATCATCGAATTCTACTACAAGGACGACAAGCTGGGCGACCCGATGGTCTCCGAGGAGCACATCACGGCGTTCAACTGGGCCGCCACCCAGGAGATCGACGACATGATGGCCATGGCCCTGCGGGTGAACGACTATCTGTCGGGGCTGTTCAGTGGCGTGGGCATCACCCTGGTGGACTTCAAGATCGAGTTCGGCCGCGTCTACGAGGGCGACTTCAGCCGCGTGATCCTGGCCGACGAGATCAGCCCCGACAGCTGCCGCCTGTGGGACTCGGCCACCAACGAGAAGATGGACAAGGACCGGTTCCGCCGCGACCTGGGCAATGTCATCGAGAGCTACACCGAAGTGGCCCGCCGCCTCGGCATCATGAAGGAAATGCCGACCGTCATCCAAGGCGGCGTGCACTAAGCGAGTGACCATGAAAGCCACTGTCCATGTGTTCCTCAAGCCCGGCGTGCTCGACGTCCAGGGCAAGGCCGTCGAGTCCGCCCTGCACGGCCTGGGCTGGGCCGGCGTTTCGGGCGCCCGGGTGGGTCGCACCATCGAGTTCGACCTGGCCGAGACCGACGCCGAGAAGGCCAAGGCCGAGGTCAAGGCCATGTGCGAGAAGCTGCTGGCCAACACGGTCATCGAAAGCTACCGCATCGACGTCGCCTGACGATCCTGATCGGGTCCGAGAAAGAGCGCCCTCCTTCGGGAGCGGCGCTTTTTCTTTGCCCGGCGCCTCGTCTAGGCCTTCCCTCCGAACTTGGCCGCACCATGTTCGTTGAAACCGGCGGAGGGATCGCATGAGCACGAAGTACGAACTGGCCCAGGTCAATATCGGCCGCCTGCGGGCGCCGGTCGATCATCCGATGATCAAGGACTTCTACGACAATCTCACGCCGATCAACGCCCTGGCTGAGGCCTCGCCCGGCTTCGTCTGGCGACTGAAGGGCGAGGGCGACAACGCCTCGGACCTGCAGCCGTTCGAAGACCCGCTGATCGCGATCAACATGTCGGTCTGGACCGACATCCCCTCGCTGGGCGCCTTCGTCTACCGCAGCGGCCACATCCAGTTCATGCGCCGCCGCAAGGAGTGGTTCGAACATATGGACCTCTACATGGTCCTGTGGTGGGTCCCCGCCGGCCACCGCCCGACGATCGACGAGGCCAAGGAAAAGCTGGCCCTGCTCGAAGCCAACGGCCCGACGCCGGAAGCCTTCACCTTCAAGGTCCCCTTCCCCGCGCCGGACGAGGCTAGCGTCGAGCCCGTGTTGGACGAATGCGCCTAAAGCGGCGCCCCTGAACGCTTCGCCCGCTCGTGAGTTGTTCCCCTAGGGCCTGGCGCCCTGGCTGGGGCGGTGTCGATGGGCGTAGGGCGTAGGGAATTCCTCTTGGGCTCCGGCCTGGCCATGGCGGCTGGGTCGGCCGTGGCGCGGCAAGCCGGGCTGCCAGCCGCGCCTCAGCCCTACGCGCCGCCCGCCGGAGTGGCCAAACCGAAGCCCCCGACCTCCTATCCCAAGCCCGACGCCTTCGTTCCCCAGCCTCGGCCGACGACCGGCGCGGCGCCCGCCCCGCTCGCCGTCTCGACGGCCGGGACCGATTGGGCCGCCGTGAAGGCCCAGTTCCGGACCGCCCCGGACGAGGTCAACATGAGCGCCATGTTGATCGCCACCCACCCGCTGCCGGTGAGCAAGGCGATCGACCAGTTCCGCCGCGAGATGGACTGGCGGCCGGTGACCTATCTGGAAGACAACAACCGCCGCCTGCAGGGCTACAGCCGCGCCGCCGCCGGCCGCTATCTGGGCGTGCCCGGCGACCAGGTGGCCCTGACCGACAGCACGACCATGGGCGCCGCCCTGGTCTATGGCGGTCTCAAGCTGGGCTACGGCGACGAGGTCCTGACCACAAACCAGGACTACTACGTCACCCACGAGTCCCTCCGCCGCGCCGCCCTGCGCACCGGCTTCGTGGTCCGTCGCATCGACCTGTTCGACAGCATAGAGACGGTGTCCGAGGCCCAGATGGTCAGCCGGCTGACGGCCGCCATCACGCCCAAGACCCGCGTCCTGGCCCTGACCTGGGTGCATTCCAGCACTGGGCTGAAAATCCCCGTGCCGGCGATCGCGGCCGCCCTGGCCCAGATCAACGCCGCGCGGCAGGAGCCCGAGCAGATCCTGCTGGCCGTCGACGGGGTCCACGGGTTCGGCAACCAGGACGCCGACTTGAACAGCCTGGGCTGCGACATCTTCATGGCCGGCTGCCACAAGTGGCTGTTCGGCCCGCGCGGCACCGGGGTCATCGCCGCCAACGCCCGGGGCTGGAAGGCGATGCGGCCGACGGTGCCCAGCTTCGTCGACAGCGCCGCCTGGAGCGCCTGGGCCACCAATGCGCCCCTGCCCGACCACAACGACGGCCCGCTGATGTCGCCCGGCGGCTTCAAGCCCTTCGAGCACCTGTGGGCGATCCCGGCGGCGGTCGAGTTCCACGAGAAGATCGGCAAAGCCCAGGTGGCGGCCCGCACCGCCGAACTGGCCGGCCAGCTGAAGGCCGGGCTGGCGGTGATGCCGAACGTTAGGCTGGTAACCCCGCGCGATCCGCGCCTGTCGGCCGGTATCGTGTCGTTCGATGTCCAAGGCCTTTCAGCGGAACAGGCCGTGGGCCTGCTGCGCCGCCGCCGGATCATCGCCTCGGCCGCGCCCTACGCGATCCAGCACGTGCGCCTGACGCCCAGCTTGATGAATTCCCCCGCCGAGGTGGATCAGGCCCTGGCCGAGGTGCGGGGCCTGGCCGGCGCCTGACGTTCGGCCGCGAACGCACCTGACATTCCGCGCGAACGGTGCTACAGGCCCGCGCCATGAAAGCCGCCGTCGTCGTCTTCCCCGGTTCCAACTGCGATCGGGACTGCAAGGTCGCCATCGAGCGCTCCGCCGGAGCCCGTGTCGAAATGGTCTGGCACCAGGAGACGGCCCTGCCGGACGACCTGGACCTGATCGTCCTGCCCGGCGGCTTCTCCTACGGCGACTACCTGCGCTGCGGGGCCATGGCGGCTCAGAGCCCGGTCATGCGCGAGGTCGTCAAGGCCGCCGACGACGGCGTGGCCGTGGTCGGCATCTGCAACGGCTTCCAGGTGCTGACCGAGGTGGGCCTGCTGCCCGGCGCCCTGCTCCGCAACGCCAAGCTCAAGTACATCTGCAAGCCGGTGGCCCTGGATGTGGTCAACAGCCAGACCCGCTTCACCGCCAGCTACGGCGAGCAGCGCACGGCCGTGATGACCGTCGGCAACGGCGAGGGCAACTTCTTCGCCGACGAAGAGACGCTGAACCGCATCGAGGGCGAAGGCCAGGTGGTGTTCCGCTACCAGGATAATCCCAACGGCTCGGCCCGCGACATCGCCGGCCTCATGAACGCCAAGGGCAACGTCCTGGGCCTGATGCCCCACCCCGACCGCTCGTTCGACCCGGACCTGGGCTCGGAGGACGGGGCGATCCTCTTCCGCAGCATATTCGCCAGCGCCTGACGGAGGCGAAAAAGGGGGTTCCGATGCGTCGTTTGCCGATCAGCGTAACCACCCTCCTCGCCGGACTGGCCGTCGCAACCTTCGCACAAGCCGATGAGCGCTGCGGTTACGGCGACTTCGTCTACGCCGCCCAGGACGGCGTGGCCGTCTACAACGTCTCGCCCGCGACCGGCGGACGGACCTACTTCCATCATGACGGAGAAGGCTGCCCCGACGCGCCGAGCTGCCAGCTGAAAAGCTATCTGGTCACCCAGGACGAGGTGTTGGTCAGCAAGGTCCAGAACGGCTGGGCCTGCGCGTGGTACGGCAAGGGCGACCGCCACACGACCGGATGGCTGAAGAAGACCGACCTGATCAAGTCGGCCGTGGCCCCGTCGGGCGAAGGCGACTGGGTCGGCGACTGGGACTTCGGCGACAACCGGATCACGATCACCCGCGACAAGAAGGGCTTCAAGGCCGTGGGCGAAGCCGCCTGGAAAGGCATGGGCCAAGAGCGGTCGGGCTCGTTCCAGGGGCGACTGGAGGTCAAGGGCGTCAGCGCCGTCTATGCGGATCCGGAAGGCACGGAACCGTTCTGCAGCGTCGATATGCGCCGGGTAAGCCGCTATCTGGTCGCCTCCGACAGCGGCAACTGCGGCGGCGCTTCGGTCACCTTCAACGGCGTTTACGTCCGTTAGCCGACCAAAACACTGTTATATTATAGCGCCTGCTGAAAACCGCTCCTAAGGTGCCCGCACCATTGGGGAGCCCATCCATGAGTCTCGCGTCGACCCTCCGCGCCGGCCTGCTGGCCGCCGCCGCCCTCACCGCTTTCACCACCCTCGCTCACGCCCAAACGCCGCCGCTCACGCCCGACATCGATGGCAAGTACGTCGCGCCCACGAACGGCTACGATTATGAAAAGCGCGTGGTGATGGTGCCCATGCGCGATGGAACCAAGCTCTACACCGTCATCGTGATCCCCAAGGGCGCCAAGAACGCCCCGATCCTGCTGACCCGCACGCCCTACAACGCCGCCAAGCGCACCGCCCGGAACGACAGCCCGTCGATGCTGGCCACCCTGGCCGAGGGCGACAGCGTGTTCGTCCAGGCCGGCTACATCCGCGTCATCCAGGACATCCGCGGCAAGTACGGCTCCGAGGGCGACTACGTGATGACCCGCCCCTTGAAGGGGCCGCTGAACAGCAGCGAGGTCGACCACTCCACCGACGCCTACGACACCATCGAGTGGCTGACCAAGAACGTGCCCGAGAGCAACGGTAAGGTCGGCATGCTGGGCAGCTCGTACGAGGGCTTCACCGTGGTGATGGCCCTGGTCAATCCGCACCCGGCCCTGAAGGTGGCCGCGCCGATGAGCCCGATGGTCGACGGCTGGATGGGCGATGACTGGTTCCACCACGGCGCCTTCCGCCAGCCGAACTTCGATTACTTCACCGGCCAGACCACCAAGCGCGGCGCCGGCGACAGCGTCCAGCGCGGCGGCTATGACGACTATCAGACCTTCCTGAAGGCCGGTTCGGCCGGCGACTTCGCCAAGGCCCACGGCCTCGACGCCCTGCCCTGGTGGAAGAAGATCACCGAGCATCCGTCCTACGACGCCTTCTGGCAGGAGCAGGCCCTGGACAAGACCATGGCCAAGCAGCCCCTGACGGTGCCGACCATGTGGATCCAGGGCCTGTGGGACCAGGAGGACATGTGGGGTGCGGTGCACAGCTATGCCGCCGTCGAGCCCAAGGACGCGGCCAACGACAAGAACTATTTGGTGCTGGGCCCCTGGCGGCACAGCCAGGTCAATTACGACGCCTTCAACCTGGGCGTCTTCAAGTGGGACGGCGACACCGCCTTGCAGTTCCGCCGCGACGTGCTGCTGCCCTTCTTCAACCAGTACCTCAAGGACGGCGCGCCCAAGGCCGACACCCCGCCGGTGCTGATCTACGATCCGGGCCAGAACCATTGGGATCGCTACAGGTCGTGGCCGCAGGGCGAGACCAAGGCGCTGTACTTGGAGCCGAACGGCGGCTTGGCTTTCACCGCCCCGGCGGCGGCCAAGGGCGCGGCGGCCTATGACGAATACGTCTCCGATCCGGCCAAGCCGGTGCCCTACATCCCACGCCCGATGCAGTTCGGCGACCGCAGCCGCTGGACGCCCTGGCTGGTCACCGACCAGCGCGGCGTCGCCGACCGCACCGACGTGCTGAGCTACGTCTCCGAGCCGCTGACCGCCCCGCTGAAGATCGCCGGCGTGCCGAAGGTCAACCTGACGGCCTCGACCAGCGGCACGGACAGCGACTGGGTGGTCAAGCTGATCGACGTCTATCCGGATGAGGTCCCCAGCCAGCCCGAACTGGGCGGCTACCAGCTGGCCGTCGGCATGGACATCTTCCGCGGCCGCTATCGCGAGAGCTTCAGCGATCCCAAGGCGCTGACGCCCAACAAGCCGCTCAAGTACCAGTTCATCCTGCCGACCGCGAACTACACCTTCCAGCCGGGGCACCGGATCATGGTGCAGGTGCAGTCCAGCTGGTTCCCGCTGTACGACCGCAATCCGCAGACCTTCGTGCCCAACATCTTCTTCGCCAAGCCGGCGGACTATGTGAAGGCCACCCAGCGGGTCTACCACGCGGGCGACACGGCCAGCTTCATCGAGCTGCCGGTGGTGGCTCAGTAGGTCCAATAGAAAAGGGCCGGCGGTCACCCGCCGGCCCCTCCTTCACATTCACGAAGCGGTGTCGTCAGCGCTCGCGGCGCTGTTCTCCTTGGTTGGCCTGACCGCCAGGATTGCGGCCCTGCTCGTTCTGGCGATTGCGATCGCCTTGCTGTTGCTGCTGACCCGGGGACTGTCGCTGCGGTTCGTTCTGCTGCTGTTGCGGGCCTCGGGTCTTGTTGTCACCCATGAGCTTTCTCCTTTGACAGCGCGCCGATCGCGCACGGGAGAGAAAACGGCCCGAGACTCACCGCGTTCCTTCTGCGAAGCTGCCTTAGTTCCGGCTTAGCTTTTGAATCTTCACCGGATTTTCGATGATCTGCCCCTTCATGTAGGGATCGTCCGCCTTACTCACGGTGGAGGAGTCGTGGATCCTGCGGACCACGTCCATGCCCTCGACCACCTTGCCGAACGCGGCGAAGCCCTGGCCGTCCTTGTTGCGCGCGCCGCCGAAATCCAGGGCCGGGTTGTCGCCGAGGCAGATGAAGAACTCCGACCCCGCCGTGCCCGGTTCGGCCCGCGCCATCGAGATCACCCCGTCGGTGTGCCGGATACCCGTGACCTTGGTCGTCTCGTGGGCGATGGCGGGCAGCGGGCTGTCGTCACGGTTCAACCCGCCTTGGATCACGCTGATGGTGGCGGGGTTGTTGTCGTTCTTCGGCGAGACGGTCCGGTAGAAGGTCCCGCCGTCCAGCAGATGCTTGTCGGCATAGGCCAGGAAATTGGCCGCGGTTATCGGCGCCTTGTCCGGATAGAGCTCGATCACGATCGGCCCGAAGTCGGTGACCATCCGCACACGCACCGGCGCGGCGGCGGCGGCGGTCAGCGGCAGGGCGGCGGCGAGCGCGAGGAGGTGGCGGCGGGAGATCATGGGGCGGCTTGCTTCGAACGTTCGTGAAGCGGTCATTTTAGACAAAGCCCAGGGCGGGAAATCTAGCGGAATCCCCCGGGCCACGCTAGAAGGCCCGCCCATGAGCAGCTCGACCTCCCCCGCCAAGTCCATGGCCGAAACGGCCGCCGAATTCGGTCTCAAGCCGGAGGAGTACGCCGTCGTCCTCGACCGTCTGGGCCGCGAGCCCAATCTGGTCGAGCTGGGCGTGTTCTCGGTGATGTGGTCCGAGCACTGCTCGTACAAGTCGTCGAAGAACCAGCTGAAGAAGTTCCCGATCAGCGGCCCGCGCGTGATCTGCGGCCCTGGCGAGAACGCCGGCGTGATCGACATCAACGACGGCGACGCCATCATCTTCAAGATGGAGAGCCACAACCACCCGTCCTACATCGAGCCCTACCAGGGCGCGGCGACGGGTGTAGGCGGCATCATGCGCGACGTCTTCACAATGGGCGCGCGGCCGATCGCCCTGCTGAACGCCCTGCGCTTCGGCGAGCCCGACCATCCCAAGACCAAGCGCCTGGTGGACGGCGTGGTCGCCGGCATCGCCGGCTACGGCAACTGCGTGGGCGTGCCCACGGTCGCCGGGGAGACCAACTTCCACAAGGGCTACAACGGCAACATCCTGGTCAACGCCATGTGCGTGGGCCTGGCCGACGCCGACAAGATCTTCTACTCGGCCGCCCCGGGCGCGGGCCTGGCGGTCGTCTATTTCGGCTCCAAGACCGGCCGCGACGGCATCCACGGCGCGACCATGTCCTCGGCCGAGTTCAGCGAGGACTCCGAGGAGAAGCGCCCGACGGTGCAGGTCGGTGACCCCTTCGCCGAAAAGCTGCTGATCGAGGCCACCCTGGAGCTGATGGCCACCGGCGCCGTCGCCGCCATCCAGGACATGGGCGCGGCGGGCCTGACCTCCTCATCGGTCGAGATGGCCGGCAAGGGCGGCGTCGGCATCGAGCTGGACATGGACATGGTGCCCCAGCGCGAAGAGGGCATGAGCGCCTACGAGATGATGCTGTCGGAAAGCCAGGAGCGCATGCTGGCGGTCCTGAAGCCCGGCCGCGAGAAGGACGGCCACGCCATCTTCGAGAAGTGGGGCCTGGACGCCGCCGTCATCGGCCACACCACCGACACCGGCCACCTGGTGCTCAAGCACCACGGCGAGATCGTCTGCGACGTGCCCCTGGCCCCGCTGTTCGATGATGCGCCGCTGTATGACCGTCCGTGGGTCCAGCCGACGCTGCATCCACACCTCGATCCGGGCAAGGTCCCCGCCCCCACCGACTGGAACGCCGCGGTGCTGAAGGTCGTCGGCAGCCCCGACATGGCCTCCAAGCGCTGGCTGTGGGAGCAGTATGACCGCCACGTCATGGCCGACACCCTGGAAGACAGCGCCACCGGCTGCGACGCCGGCATCGTGCGCATCCACGGCAAGGGCAAGGCCATCGCCGTGACCAGCGACGTCACCCCGCGCTACGTCTTCAACGACCCCTACGAGGGCGGCAAGCAGGCCGTGGCCGAGGCCTGGCGCAACCTGACGGCCGCCGGCTCGACCCCGATCGCCATCACGGACAACCTCAATTTCGGCAGCCCCGAGAAGCCCGAGACCATGGGCCAGATCGTGCGCGCCACCGACGGCATGGCCGAGGCCTGCCGCGCCCTGGACTTCCCGGTCGTGAGCGGCAATGTCAGCCTCTACAACGAGACCAACGGCGTCGCCATTCCGCCGACCCCGACGGTCGGCGCCGTGGGCCTGATCGAGGACTACGACCTGCGCATGGGCTTCGGCAACGTCGCCGAGGGCGACAGCCTGGTCCTGATTGGCGAGACCCACGGCGAACTGGGCGCCTCGATCTATCTGCGCGAAATCCTCGGTCGCGAGGACGGGGCCCCGCCGCCGGTCGACCTGGCGCTGGAACGCAAGAACGGCGACTTCGTGCGTGGCCTGATCCCGACCGGCCTGGTCGCGGGCCTGCACGACCTGTCCGACGGCGGCCTGCTGATCGCCGCGGCCGACATCGCTCTGGCCAGCAAGGTCGGCGTCACTCTGAACGCCACCAGCCACGCCCACGCCCACCCTTACCTGTTCGGCGAGGACCAGGCCCGCTACCTGGTGGCCACGCCCGATCCGGACGCGGTTCTGGCGGCGGCCAAGGAAGCCGGCGTCCACGCCATCGTGGCCGGTGTGGCGGGCGGTGATGCCTTCGCGTCCACCGAGCTGTTCAGCATCCCGCTGGAAACCTTGCGCACCGCCCACGAGGCCTGGCTGCCGGGCTTCATGGGTTCGGCGATCTAGGACGTCATCACGGCGACACAGACGCACCGCACAGGCAGAACCGAAGGGGTTCGCGCCTGGCGGTGCGGTCCCCCAGGCCTTTGCGGAGTTTGGCATGCGTAAGTTCTCGATCCTCGCCGCGGCGAGCCTGACCCTAAGCCTGCTGGCCGCCTGCGCTCCGGCCGCCGGTCCCGACGCCGCGCCGCCCAAGGCCCAGAACGCAGAGGCCGACTGCGCCGCGCGCGGCGGCTCGATGCAGCCCGTTGGCCGCCTGCAGCGCCCGACCTGCGTTGTGCCCTACGCCGACGCCGGCAAGGCCTGCTCGGACAAGGCCGACTGCCAGGGCGCGTGCATCGCCGAGGGCAATCTGGAAGCCCAGGGCGCCACGACCGGCCAGTGCCAGAAGACCAACGTCCAATTCGGCTGCTACGCCAAGATCGTGAACGGCAAGGCGACCGCCGCGATCTGCGTCGACTAGGCGTACCAGGGCCCGCGACGTCCCGTCGCGCCGTCGCGCCTAACCGGGTTTTTACCCCTTCCGACTAGGGTCAGTCGGCTCGCCGACCTTGGCGATCGCCGGATCGCGTCATGACCCAGCCCGACCAAGACCTCGACGTCGCCGCGCTCCGCGCGCGTCTGGCGCGGATGGAACAGCTGGTGCTGACCCAGACCGCCCTGGCCGAAGCCGAGCTTGACCTCGACGCCTTCATGGCGGCGGTCGTCGAGCGCCTGGCCGCCCTGATCGGCGCCCGCGGTTCGATCGTCGAGTTGGTCGACGGCGAGGACATGGTCTACCGCGCCGCCAATGCTCCCTTCGCGCACCATGTCGGCGCCCGGCTGAAGCGCGCCGGCAGCCTCTCTGGCCTCTGCGTCGAGAGGGCCGAGGTGATGCTGTGCGAGGAGACCCGCACCGATCCCCGCGTCGACGCTGAGGCCTGCGAGCGGATCGGCGTCCGCTCTATGGTCTGCGCGCCCCTGTTCCACGGCGACAGTCCGATCGGCGCGCTGAAGGTCTTCTCCAGCCAGCCGGACGCCTTCGACGCCGACGACATCGACGCCCTACGGCTGCTGGCCGCCATGCTGGGCGCCGAACTGTCGCGCCAGATCGAATTCGAGCGCCACGAGGCTCTACAGGCCGAGCGCCGGGTCCAGGAAAAGCTGTTCGAGACCGCCTTCCACCACGCGCCGATCGGCATGGCCCTGGTCAGCCTGGAAGGCGGCCTGGTCAAGCTGAACGAGATCTTCTGTTCGGTGATCGGCTATTCCGCGGAGGAAGCCGCCACCCTCACCTTCCAGGAGATCACCCACCCCGACGACCTGAGCGCCGACCTGGAGCTCCTTGGCCAATTGCTGGCCGGCGAGATCCAGACCTACCAGCTGGAGAAGCGCTACATCCGCAAGGACGGGGCGACGATCTGGGTGCGGCTGTCCGTGGCGCTGGTCCACGCCGCGGACGGCTCGCCCCATCACTTCATCGCCCAAATCCAGGACCTGTCGGCCGAGCGTCATGCCGAGCACCGCTACCGGCTGATGGCCGAGAACGCGACCGACATCATCGTCACCAGCGACCTGCTGGGCCGCACCACCTTCCTGTCGCCCGCCTCGGATATGGTGACCGGCTACACCGCCGAGGACATGATGGGTCGCTCGCCCATAGAGATGATTCACGACGACGACGCCCCCGAGGTCCGCAAGACGTTCGGCGACCTGCTGTCCGGCAAGGCCGTGGGCCGCGTGCGCTGGCGGGCGCGCCACAAGACGACCCAGGACTGGATCTGGCTGGAATCCCAGCCCGCCCTGCTGCGCGATCCGGCGACCGACGAACCGACCGGCTTCCTGGACGTCATCCGCGACGTCACCGCCCAGAAAGCCCAGGAAGACGCCCTGGCCCAGGCCCGCCTCGACGCCGAGGCGGCGACGCGTTCGAAAGCCGACTTCCTGGCCAATATGAGCCACGAGCTGCGCACGCCGCTCAACAGCATCATCGGCTTTTCGCGCCTGCTGACCGAGAGCCGGGGCCTGGACCCCGAGGACCAGCGACGCATCGGCCTGGTGCACAGCGCCGGCCAGGCTCTGCATGCCGTCATCGACAACGTGCTGGACTTCTCCAAGCTGGAAGCCGCCGCGCTGGAGTTGCATAACGCCCCGTTCGACCTGATCGCCCTGGTCACCCAGACCGTCTCGATGATGGAGCCGCAGGCGGCGGCCAAGGACGTGCGCCTGCGCGCCCTGATCGACGCCGACGCGCCGGCCAAGGTGGTCGGCGACCTGGGACGCCTGCGCCAAGTGCTGCTGAACCTGCTGTCGAACGCCGTGAAATTCACCGCCGGCGGCAGCGTGACCGTCAATCTGATGAGCCTGAACCGCGATCCGGTCGCTCCCCGCGTCCGCATCGAGGTCATCGACACCGGCGCCGGGATCGCGCTGGAAAAGCAGGAAGCGCTGTTCAGCCGCTTCGTCCAGGCCGGTTCGTCGATCTCGGCCCACTACGGCGGCACCGGTCTGGGTCTGGCCATCTCCAAGCAGCTGATCAACCTGATGGGCGGCGAGATCGGCGTGATCAGCGCGCCCGGGCGGGGCTCGACCTTCTGGTTCGAACTGGCCTTGCCGGTCAGCGACGCGGACGCCGCCACGGCCGGCGAGGTCGAGGCGCGAGTGCTGAATCTGGCGGGAAAGCGCCTGCTGGTGGTCGACGACGTCGAGCTGAACCGCGAACTGATGCTGGCCCTGCTGGGCAAATACGGCTGCGAGGTGCGCGTCGCCCACGACGGCGCCGAAGCGGTCGCGGCCCTGGCCGACGAGGCCTTCGACCTGGTCCTTATGGATTGCCAGATGCCGGTGATGGACGGCTTCGCGGCGACGCGGGCGATCCGCGCGACCGACGCCGCCCATCGCGACATCCCGATCGTCGCCTTGACCGCCAGCGGCCAGCCCGAACACCTGGCGCGCTGCGAGGCCGCAGGCATGAACGGCCACCTGACCAAGCCGCTGGACCCTGGCGCCCTGGAACGCGTCCTGACCCTGCACCTGGGCAACGCCGAAGCCTGGCGCGCGGCCGAAGCGTCCCAGGACGACGAGGAGCAGGCGCGCCGGGACCTGACGGCCACCCTGGGCGCCGGCGCCGTGCTGAGCCTGTTGGGCATCCTGCGCGGCCAGTTCCGGGCTTGCGAGTGTTGGGCGGAGACCGAGGCCGACACGATCCGTCACGACGCCCACGCCCTAGCCGGCGCCTCGGGCATGATGGGCTTCATGCGCCTGTCGGCGGCCTGCCGCGCGCTGGAGACGACAATCGAGGAAGGACGCGACCATCGCGAGGCGGTAAACCTGACTCGCGACCTGATGGACCGGGCGGCGACGGTCGCGGCGCGGTGGGAGACCGATCTGACCGCCCGCGTCGCCCGCCAGCGCGTCGCCTAGAGTTAGAGACTAGAGACCCGAGAGATCCGAGAGCGAGATGGCCGCTGCTGTCCTGATCATCGAAGACGATCCGCTGGTGCGCCAGTTCGTGGAGCTGGTGTTGGGCCAGGCCGGCTACAACGTCTCGTCGGTCGCCACCGGCGAACTGGGCATCCGCGCGCTCCAGCAGTCACGCTGGGACCTTGTCCTGCTGGACATCCAACTACCGGACATGACCGGCGTGGAGCTGCTGCGCCTCCTGCGCCGCTACCAGAAGATCAAAGCCACCGTCATGATGATGACCGCCAAGGGCGATGTGGGCACGGTGCGCGGGGCCATGGAGGCCGGCGCGGACGGCTATCTGGTCAAGCCGTTCACGCCCGACGACCTGACCCGGCGCGTCGAGGCCATGCTCAATCCCAAGCCCAAGGTCGAACCACCCGCCAAGCCGGAGCCGTCCAGCTTCGAGATCGACTGATCGTCTCCTAGGACTGTCGTCCGCGCGCCACCTGGGCCACGCGCTCCAGCACCACGGGTCCCGCCGCCGGACCGGCCGCGTAGACGAAGTCCGGGCTGTCCATCGGCTTGCCCGAGCGGCGATCCACCAGCACCGGCTCGGCCGGCAGGCCGGTCGTCGCGTCGACCATCTGGCTGGCCACGCCCTCGGCGAAGAAATGGCGGTTACCGAACGCCATCAGCGCCGTCAGCACCGGCGCGAAATCGCGCGCCAGATCGGTCGCCACATATTCATGGCGCACGGGCCGCTCCTGATAGGGCCGTCGCTCCAGGAACCCCGCCTCGACCAGGGCCGCCAGCCGCTGGGTCAGGATGTTGGGCGCCACGCCCAGGCTCCTCTGGAATTGGTCAAATTTCGACAAGCCCTGCAAGGCGTCGCGCAGGATCATCAGGCTCCAGGTGTCGCCTACACGCTCCAGCGTGCGGCCCACCGGGCATTGTCCAGGATCGAAGGCGCGTCGGGTCATCGCCTCAATATAGGGGTTCGCTAGCAAATCGAAAGTTAGTCACTTGCGTTTTGAAAGTGACTAACCATCTCTGCCTGACGACGGACCACGGGGCCCGCCGGCAAAGGACGACAACACCATGAGCAAGCAAGACATTCGCGGCACGGCCCTGATCACAGGCGCCTCCACCGGCATCGGCGCGACCTATGCCGACCGCCTGGCCCGCGCCGGCCACGACCTGATCCTGGTGGCCCGCGACACCGGCCGCCTGGGCGCTCTGGCCGCCAAGCTGCGCGGCGAAACCGGCGTGGACATCGACATCATCCCCGCCGACCTGACGAACAAGGCCGACCTCGCCAAGGTCGAGGCCCGGCTGACCGACGACAGCTCGATCGACATCCTGGTCAACAACGCCGGCGTGGCCCTGGCCGGCGCGTTCGTGGAGCAGGACCTGGAACGGGTCGACAGCATGATCCAGTTGAATATCGTCTCCGTGACTCGCCTCGCCCACGCCGCCGCCAAGGCCTTCGCGGCCCGCGACCGGGGCGCGATCATCAACATCTCGTCGGTGGTGGGACTGGCCCCCGAACTGCAGATGGCCGTGTACGGCGCGACCAAGGCCTACGTGACCTACTTCACCCAGACCTTGCGCCTGCAGCTGAGCCCCAACGTCCGCCTTCAGGCGGTGCTGCCGGGCGCGACCCGCACGGAAATCTGGGACCGCTCGGGTAGCGGCGGCGCGGAGTCGCTGGACCCGAACATGCTGATGGAGGTCGACGACCTGGTGGACGCGGCCCTGGCCGGCTTCGCCCAGGGTGAGCTGATCACCATCCCGTCCCTGCCGGACCCGGCCGACTTCACGGCCTATGACGCGGCCCGGAGCAAGCTGCTGCCGAACATGTCGCGCAACCGCTCGGCCGAGCGCTACCGGGTTGGCGAACCGGCCTGACCGGGGCTCGTCGTCGGCCGTCACGACATTGGCGCATGGCGACACTATCTATCACGTGACGACGAGACACGACCCGGAACGAAAACCGCCCCGGGTCGCTTGTCCGTCACCTGAGGAGACCGACATGGCCGTGATCGCGAACCTGGACGAGTTCATTCTCGAGGAAACCGCCGAAGGAATCTTCCTCACCGTCACCGGCGACGACGAGCAGACCCTGAAGCTGCGGGTCACGCTCGACGACTTGGAAGAGATCGTCGAAGTCATCGACGAGGTGTTCGGCCTGGAGGCGGACGACGAGGCCGAGGAGGTGGACGAGAGCGCCGGTTAGCCTCCGCCCCCTATGGGGGCGGACAGGCGGCGAAGCCGCCAGGTGGGGGCAAGTCCCGACGCCCTAGCGCCCCGCCGCCCTGTTCAGCCGATCCAGGTCATCGTCCAGCGCGCGGGTCGCGGTGACCACCGTGGTCACCGCGTTCTTGAAGAAGACCTGCGGCACCGTGGCGAAGTCGTCGGTCGGCTGGTGGTATTCCTTGTGGTCCTCGACGCCGAAATAGACCCAGGGCACGCCGGCCGTTGCGAAGGGCCCCTGGTCCGACTGCTGGGTCCAGTTGTTCTCCTTGCCGTGGATGTCGGTGTCGTGGCCCAGCATCAGCTTGACCGGCGCGGTCCTGGCCACGCCCTCCAGCACCGGCTTCAGATACGGCTGCGGCCCAGGCCCGCTCACATAGAGCTGGCCTTTGGCGTTCTTGCTGATCATGTCGAAATTGACGTTCATGCCGATCTTGTCCAGCGGCACGGGCGGGTTGGCGACGAAGGCCTTGGCGCCCCTCAGCCCGCTCTCTTCGCCGTCGAAGGCGACGATCAGCACGGTGTGGCGCGGGGGACGGGCCTTGAACGCCTCGGCCACCGCCAGTAGGCCCGCCACGCCCGAGGCGTTGTCGTCGGCCCCGTTGTAGATCTGCCCCTTGCGGACGCCCAGGTGGTCGTAGTGGGCCGAGACCACCAGCACCTTGTCCGAGGTGGACGTGCCCTCGATCCGCGCCACCAGGTTCACGCCCTTGGTCTCGCGCCCGAACCCGGCCTTGAACGCGAACGGGACCTCGAAGGTCTCGCCCTGCGGCCGCAGCCCGATCTCGTTGAACCGCTTGACGATATAGGCGCGCGCCTTGGCTCCGCCCGGCGTGCCGACGGCCCGGCCTTCCATGTCGTCGGCCGACAGGATGCGGACGTCGTCCAGCGCATGGGCGCCGGGCTTGGGCGCGGCGTGGGCCGGCGCCGTGAAGATGAGCGCGAGGGTGGCGGAAACCAGGAGAAGGCGCATGCGGGACCTCGTTGATCCGGCCTTCATGGCGTGCGTCGTTCGAACTCCGCAATGAATTCATCGTCATTTTAGCCGGGCCGATCTGGCGAAGTCGTCGGGGCGCAAGTCGCGAACCCAGCGCAGGCGCTGGCTGTCCGTCCGCTGGCTGGCCTCGACCGCCTTCCGGACCGTCGCCGCATCGGCCGCGATGCAATCGCCGGTATCGCCGTTGAGACTGAGGCCCGGAGGCAGCTCCCGATCTTTCGCCTCGTCGCCGGCGTCGTCACCGGCCGGATTGCAAAGCGCCAGCCAGACCAGCGCCTCGGTCATGCGGCTCGCCCCGTCCCGCGCCACTGGCTTCAGGCCATAATAGTAGTAGACCGACCATCCATCCCGCGCGTCCTCGTACTGGATCAGCTGCGGATCCCCGGGCGTCATCAGGAAGGGGTAGGATTCCCAGGCGCGTCGCTCGACGTTGAATCCTTGGACGACGGTGAAGCCCGAGGCCGTGTCGGGCCGGACCAGCGCGCTGTCCACGCAACCCGGCCATCGCCAAACCGGTTTGCGGGCGTCGAACCGGCAGGTGTCGTCGACCCGTACCCACCACCCCTCCCGGGGTACGACGGCGCCGACCGTATCCGCCGGCGAGATCAGGGGCGTCTTGGAAACCACCAGACCGCAGCCTAATAGAGCGGCAAGGGCCAGGATCGCGAGCACGAAGCGAAACGAAGTCACAGCCACCTCACGGGATTATCACGTCACCGTGATCATTCCGTGATATTCCGTTATCGCGCAAGCCTAGAACGCAACGTTCCGCTTCAGGCCGGCATTTCCTCGTATGCCCGTTCTTAAGGTTTACGCGGCATACCCAAGGTCGAGAGATTCGGAGTCCATCGCCGTGCCCATGTCCTTCCCCGACCTCGAATCGCGCCTGCACGATGCCTTCCCGGACGCCGAGATCGTGTTGACCGACCTGGCGGGCGACGGCGACCACTACAAGGCGCGCATCGTCTCGCCGGCCTTCCGCGGCCTGAGCCGGGTCAAGCAGCATCAGATGGTCAACCGCGCCCTGGCCGACGTGCTGGGCGGGGCGTTGCACGCCCTGGCCCTCGAAACCGCGGCGCCCACGGAGTAGACGCCATGCGCTATCGCCCCTTTGGAAGCGCGGGCGTGGCGGTCTCGGCGATCACGCTGAGGCTGGAGGACCAACCCCGCCTGCGCGGCGCCGACTGGCGCAAGCTGATCTTCGCGGCGCTGGAAAGCGGCATCAACAGCTTCGAGATCGACGGCGTCTCGCCGGCCCTGATCGAGGGCGCGACCGAGGCTTTCTCGACCGTCGAGCGGCGCCTGCTGTTCATCGCCTGGCGGCTGCGCGGTTCCAGCGACCGCGCCCTGCGGGCCCAGGCCGTCCACGACATGATCGAGCAGTCCCTGGACCGCACGGGCCTGGGCCATCTCGACCTGGCCACCCTGGACGATCCGGACACCAACGCCTTCCCCGCCGAGACGCTGGAGCAGCTGAAGGCCTTGCGAGGCTCGCGGCTGATCCGTCTGTTGGGCGTGGCCGGGGCCGGCGAGAAGTTCGACGCCTATGTCGCCTCGGGCCAGTTCGAGGCCATGGCCACGCCGTTCAACCTGGCTTCCGGCTGGGTGGACCGAAACCGCGTGCGCGCCGCCATGACCCGCGAGATGGCGGTGATCGGGCTGGACTACTGGCCCGACCCGCTGCGCGAGGAGCCCAAGCATAGCTTCCTGTCCAGGCCGTCGCTGTGGCGGCGCAAGACCGATCCGCTGGCCGATGTCGGCGGCTACGACTTCCTGCGCAACACGCCCGGCTGGAACGCCCAGCAGATCTGCCTAGCCTACGCCCTGACCGAACCGTCCGTGGCCACCGTCCATGTGACCGCCGGCGCGCCCGCCGAGGTGGAGGGCCTGGCGGCCATCGTCGAGCGCGATCTGCCCACCGGCTGCGCCGCCCAGATCGAGATGGCCCGCTTCTCGGCCCAGCAGGCCGAACGGTCAAAGCGTCGCGCCTGAGGCCTCGACGCGTCGCCAAGGCTTGACCCGGGGGGTCGCGGCGCCTAGCTGAAGGCCTACGCCCAAGGATTTTCTTTGATGACCGACGTCGCCTCCTCCCCCGCTCTCGACTTCATCGCCAAGACCGTGGCCGAAAACCCCGTGGTCCTGTTCATGAAGGGCGTGCCGGACCAGCCGCGCTGCGGCTTCTCGTCGATCACCGTGCAGATCCTCGACCATCTGGGCGTGTCGTTCGTCGGCGTCGACGTCCTGCAGGACGACGAGCTGCGCCAGGGCATCAAGACCTTCACCGACTGGCCGACCATTCCCCAGCTGTACGTGAAGGGCGAGTTCATCGGCGGCAGCGACATCGTCCGCGAGATGTTCCAGTCGGGCGAGCTGAAGACCCTCTTCGCCGACCAGGGCCTCATCGAGGCGTGAGTCGTCTCTTCGTCCCTCCGGGCGACGCCTATTCCCTGACCTTTGAACCGAAGGCGTCGGACATCGACGCCAACGGCCATGTCAACAACGTGGTCTATTTGGCCTGGGCCCAGGACCTGGCCATCGCCCATTGGGACGCCTGGGCCACGCCTCAGGAGCGGGCTCCGTGGAGCTGGGTCGCCCGCCGCCACGAGATCGACTACCGCCGCGAGCTGCTGCCGGGCGAGACCGCCACCGGCTACACCTGGGTGGGCGAACTGAAGGGCCCGCGCTTCGAGCGCTACATTCGCATCGACGGCCCGGACGGCGAGATGTGCGCCCAATGCCGCACCGACTGGGTGCTGATCGACATCGCCGCCAAACGCCCCGCGCGGGTGCTGCCCTGGATGGTGGAACGGTTTACGCCGAAAGGGTAATCCGCGTCAGGGGGAGACGGGATTGAGCAGCCTTACCGTCCCCGTTCCCGCCAGCCCCAGTTCTTCATAGCTGAACGCCACCTCCACGATCGACGGCGCGGCCCTGCAGAGGTCCAGTCGCTTACGGGCGAAGGATACGGTCTGGCCGGGTCCGTCGCGCCCCACATAGAAGACGAAGTCGGCCTTGGTCGTGCAGCCAGTCGAGGCGACCTTCAGGGTCAGGCCTTCGCGGTCAGCGGCAGCGCCTCTCAGCGTCTCCAACTCTCCCGCGTCCTGACTGACGCCCGTCGTCAATCGCACGCCGCCACCCGAGGTCGCGCAGCCGCCCAAGGCCAGCAGCAGCCCTCCGGTCAGCATTCGACGTCGATCCAGCCTCATGTACAACCTTGGCAAGAACGGGAAACTAGGCCCTAGTTTGCCCACGGCCCAGCCGCGCGCAACCGACGAGGACTTGAGTGCTCCATAAATCCGCTTCGATCGCCATGGCGGCCGCGTGCTTGGCCGCCGCCTCCCCCGCCCTTTCAGCCGACTACAAGGCCCTCGACGCCGAAGCCGCCCGGCTGATGACCATCGGCAAGATCCCTGGCCTGGCCTACGCCGTGATCGAGAACGGCAAGGTCGCTCATGTCTCGGCCCAGGGCTGGGCCAATGTCGAGCAGAAGCGGCCGCTGAAAACCGATACGGTCATGTACGCCGCCTCGATCACCAAGGCGGCCTTCGGGCAGTACGTGCTGCTGCTGGTCGACGACGGCAAGCTGGACCTGGACCGGCCGATCAAGGCCTACCTGCCCAAGCCCCTGCCCGACTACGAGGCCTACAGAGACCTGGCGGCGGATCCGCGCTGGGAAAAGATCACGCCCCGTATGCTGATGACCCACACGGCGGGCTTCCCCAACTTCCGCTGGCTGAACCCCGACGAGAAGCTGGACATCAAGGCCGACCCGGGCACGCGCTACATCTATTCCGGCGAAGGCCTGAATCTGATGCAGTTCGTCATCGAGCAGGGCCTGGGCCTTAAGGTCGGCGACGAGATGAACCGCCGTATCTTCCAGCCGTTGGGCATGACCCGCAGCGCCATGAGCTGGAGGCCAGACTTCCGCCCCAACCTGGCCGACGGTTACAACGCCAAGGGCGAGTTCGAGGAGCATGACGAGCGCAGCAGCGTGAAAGCGGCCGGCTCGCTGGACACCACGATCA
>JAGIBE010000231.1:26471-29516 GCA_017744495.1 Caulobacter sp.
ATACGGGAATGCCCTGGGCGTGGGAGTACGGCCGCGCCCTGCCCGTGGAAGCGCCTTAAGCGCCCTAGGCGGCGGCCCCTAGGCGGCGACCTTGGTCGCCAGGGTGTCGCGCAGGCGGGCGGCGACGTCGCCCAGGGTGATGCGCGACAGGGCCGCGTCGACGTCAGGCGCGCCCTCGGCGGCCATCGACGAGGCCAGACCCGCCGTGAAATCGGTGATGGCGGTGATGTGCTGGGCCAGCATGTCGACCATGTGCAGTTCCTGCATGACCTTCAGCCGGCTCTCGGGCGGCACGGTCTCCAGGATCTGGCCCAGGGCGCTGTCCAGATGACCGCACGACACCGCGGCGATCGACATCTCGGCCGATAGGGCCTCCAGCAGGCCGACAATACCGGTGGTCTTATCGATCGTCACAGTCATGGCTTTCCCCCAAGCGTTTCAAACAGATAGCGCTCGGGGCGTTGCCGCAGGGTTAAGGACGGCGGAAACCACGGCGACGGATTGTCGCGAAAGTTCAGCTCCAGGGACCAAGCCTGCGTCCGTCGCCCACGGGGACGGCCGTCTCGACCCGGCCTCGCGTCGCTCGGCTCACACCCAGACGCAGCAGGGCCTCGACGCGGTTGTGGGTGGCCGGGTGGGTCGAGAACAGGTTGTCCGCCCCCTTCCCCGCCAGCGGGTTGATGATGAACAGGTGCGCCGTGGCCGGATTGCGCTCGGCCTCGTGATTGACCGCGCCGCCCCGGGCGTAGGCTTCGATCTTCTCCAGCGCCCGGGCCAGGGCCCGGCCGTCGCCGGCGATCTCGGCCCCGATGCGGTCGGCCTCGTATTCGCGCGAGCGGCTGACGGCCATCTGCACCAGCATGGCGGCGATCGGAGCCAGGATGGCCAGGGCGATCGTCCCGATCAGCCCGCCCGGCCGCTCGTCGTCGTCGCGCGAACCGCCGAAGAAGAAGGCGAAGTTGGCCAGGGCCGAGATGGCGCCGGCGATGGTGGCCGTCACGGTCATGGTCAGGGTGTCGCGGTTCTTCACGTGGGCCAGCTCGTGGGCCATGACGCCACGAATCTCGTCGCGGTCCAGCAGGCCGAGCAGGCCCGTGCTGGCGGCCACGGCGGCGTGGGCCGGATCGCGGCCCGTGGCGAAGGCGTTGGGCTGGTCGCTGTCAATCACCGTGATGCGCGGACGCGGCAGGCCGGCCCGGCGGGCCAGATCCTCGACGTCGGCGACGTACTGGCGGACCATCGGCACGGGGTGGCCGGCGTCGACCTCGACCGCGCCATAGGTGCGCAGCACGATCTTGTCGGCGTTCCAGTACGAGAACAGGTTCATGCCCACGGCGAACACCAGGGCGATCAGCATACCGGTCGGGCCGCCGATCATGTAGCCGGCCCCGACGAACAGCGCCGTCAGGCCGGCCAGGAGAGCGAAGGTCTTGAAGTGGTTCATGGCTTTAGCTTTGGGGCGTGATCAATCGAAAATGTCGAAGAGGTCGAAGCGCTTCTTCTTGCCGTAGTGACCCTGGCCGTGATGGCGGCGCTCGTCGTCGTGGCGGTAGTCGGCCCCGTGCCCGTGGCGCTCGCGCGGCTGGTCGTAGTCGGGGAGCCGCGGCGTGGCCGTCTGGGGCTCGCCCCGCTCCATCGACATCAGCTTCTCCAGCTCGCCGCGGTCCAGCCACACGCCCCGGCACTGGGGGCACATGTCGAACTCGACGCTGGCGCGGCGCACGGCCTGCATCGAGGCGTCGCAGTTGGGGCACATGAGAAGCGGCATTCGGCGGTCCCTATCCAATCTGGATGGGTGTCCTCGAAGCTGAGCCGGCGGTGGAGGGAGGGGGACAACCGGACCCAAACATCGAGAACACCCGATGCGGTCCGACATCACGAGTGCTTGCATCACTCGCCAGAGGGGCCCGGCCCGCTCAAGAAACCTAGGAGGTCATTTTGGCGGTTCAAGGGCCGGAAACGAAAAAGGCCCCGGATTTCTCCGAGGCCTTTCCGTTCGTCTTCGAGATCGGCGCTTACGAAGCGTAGAATTCGACGACGAGGTTCGGTTCCATCTTCACCGGATACGGCACTTCGGCCAGTTCCGGAGCGCGGACGAAGGTGGCTTGCAGGCCCTTGGCGTCCACGGTGACGTAGTCGCAGAAATCACGCTCCGACGAAGCGACGGCTTCCAGGACCAGAGCCATGTTGCGCGACTTTTCGCGGACGGTGATCACGTCGCCGGCCTTGCAGCGGTACGACGCGATGTTCACGCGCTTGCCGTTCACTTGCACGTGGCCGTGGTTCACGAACTGACGGGCGGCGAACACGGTCGGCACGAACTTGGCGCGATAGACGATGGCGTCCAGGCGCGACTCGAGCAGGCCGATCAGGTTTTCCGAGGTGTTGCCCTTGCGGCGGGCGGCTTCCTCGTAGGTGCGCGAGAATTGCTTCTCGGTCAGGTTGCCGTAGTAGCCCTTCAGCTTTTGCTTGGCGCGCAGCTGCAGGCCGAAGTCCGAGACTTTCTGCTTGCGGCGCTGGCCGTGCTGGCCGGGGCCGTAGGACCGCTGGTTCACCGGCGACTTGGGCCGGCCCCAGAGGTTTTCGCCCATACGGCGGTCGATCTTGTACTTGGCGCTATGGCGCTTGGACATAAGTCACTCTTCTAATCGATCCGGGCCGGCTCCCTTGGGAGGAGCGATTGCAACGGCGGCTGTCGGGTCATTCCGTCATGCGAGCTTCGCGCCGTCCGGCGAGCCGGCGGCGTGAAGGCGCGGTTTATGGCGGAGGGGCGACGGGGAGTCAACGGCGGAAGCCGAACGTCGGCGGCGTCAGTCCAGATCGACCGGGAGGATCGCCTTGTCCCGGCGGCGACGGACCCGACGACGAAACTCCATGAACCGCCACAGCGTGAATGGCCCGGCGAAAACCAGAACAGGCAGCAGGCCAAGCAGCACGGACTCCATGCCCGAACGCCCGTGCACGTGGCCCCTTGCCAGGGTGTAGGCCACGGATACAACCGCCAGAACGCATAGGCGCAGAACCCCGCCCCGCCAACGGCCATCG